>JABGWD010000362.1 GCA_018645725.1 Opitutia bacterium | reverse complement strand
CCTCACGTTTCCCTGACCCACCTTCATCACCCCGGGAGTTTTGGCTTAAGCGACGCAGGTTGGCGCTATATCCGATATGCGGATGGGGGGGAAGAACTCTATGAAATCGAAAAAGATCCCTATGAATGGAACAATTTGGCAGGAGACAAAAAGTATTTGAATCATCTTAATCGTCTGAGAAAGAAAGCTCCCGTGAAATTTGCCAAACTGGTCGAGCCCAAGATTGATTCCCTTCCCAGCCTTCGGTGGAAACCACTTGTCAAAGGAGCAAAGGCTCCCCCGTCCAAGCCCGATGGCGGGACTTTCGAGGTCACCTTTCTGAACCGGAGCAAGAAAAAGGCTCAGCTCTTCTGGATGGACCGGGAGGGAAAGCCCAAGCCCTATGCCTTGATCGAGCCAGGTGGCGTTAAGATCCAACGGACCCGTCCGGGCGCAGTTTGGATGATTGCCCGGGCAGAGGAAGGAAAGGAAGAACCGTTGGGCTATTTCAAGGTAGGTGACCGGCGGGCCAAGGCTATCGTGCCCGAGTGAGAACCTGAATTGCCTTGGTCGCTACTTTGCGAAGAGGATGCAGATGGGGGAGGGGACGTTGACGATCGAGCCGCGCAGGTAAGTCAATTTGCCGGTTTTCGGATCGACCCGGTGGGCGGCCACGGTGTTGGAATCCGCCCCCGCAGCGAGTAACCAAGTGGCGTCGGGAGTAAGGTTGATATTTCTGGGAAAGGCTCCGCGCACGGGTTGAACTTGAACGACCTTGAGCTTTCCGCTCTTCGGATTGGCCCGGTAGACCGAGACGCTGTCGTGACCACGGTTCGATGAGTAGACGACTTTGCCGTTGGGGTGAACGAGAATTTCGGCCGAGGAGTTGAAGGTTTCGGCGGCCTTGGTTTCCTCGCTGATGGCAGGCACTGTATCGAGGGTTTTGGCCGTTCCCTTGGCCGTGTCCCATGCGAAAGTAGTAACCGAAAGGGTGAGCTCGTTGAGCAGGTAGATGAATTTGCCGTCGATGGAAAACCTCATGTGGCGGGGGCCCCCTCCGGGGACCGATTGCCCGATCCCGTGCCGGGTGATGGCGGGTTTTTTTTCGTCGACTTTGTAGATCACGATCTGATCGAGTCCGAGGTCGGGCACGAGGGCGAATTTTCCATCGGGGGAAAAACCGCACCAGTGAGGATGGGGAGATTCCTGTCTGCGTTCCACGACTTTGGATCCGCCCTCGTGCTCGGACACGGTGGGTTCGCCCAGTTTGCCCGACGAATCGAGGGGGAAGAGGGCGACGGAACCTCCTCCGTACTGGGCGGTGAGCAAGAACTTGCCGGATGGGTGAACCGCTATGTGGGCGCCACCTCCGTCGGGGCAGGCCATGCGGGTGAATTCCTTGAGCTCTCCACCGGGAAGGACGTTGTAGCCCACGGCCCCGGCCAGTTTGTCCCAGCGGGCCACGGCGTAGATTTTCTTTCCGTCCGGGTGATGGGCGAGGAAACCGGGCGAGCCGATTTCGGCGGCCAGTTTGGCAGGGGAAAACTTCCCGTTGTCCGGGTTGAAAGTTGCGTGATAGATCCCTTCTGCTCCTCGTCCGCCCGTACCGAAGAAGACGTCGAGTGGCTTGGCCGCGAGGGGTTGAAGGAAAAACAAAAAGAATGAGATGGAGAGAGGAATCTTGATTTTCATAGTCATGCACTTCGTATCACACGAGTGAGTCCACAATGCAATTAATCTTTGGGGAAAAGGTTCAGTTTCAGAAAAAATGAACCCCAAAGAATTCTCCACCTGTCCCTAGCTTTACAAAAGGATAACTTTTCGATTGAATACGACTTGATGGATATTTATCTCATGCTCAACGGCACTCAAGTCGGTCCCTATAAGATCGAGGACGTGCAGGGCTGGGTCAAGGCGGGTTACGTCAAGATGGACGACCCGGCCTGGTACGAGGAATCGAAGGATTGGATCACCGTAAGGGAGGTTCCCGGAATCGACAAGGTGAAGAGCGTACAAACCATCGATGGACACCCGGTTCCACCCTTTGAGGCTTATGAGGGAGATGAACCCTATGTGTTCATTAGCTACGCCCACAAGGACAGTTCTCAAGTTTTCGAGGAAATAGGCGCTCTGAAGGACGCTGGATATAACATTTGGTACGACGAAGGGATTGAGGCAAGCAATGAGTGGCCCGAGGAAATCGCTAATGCGGTGATCGGTTGCTCGGTCTTTTTAGTCTTCATATCTCCCCGATCGACGTCCTCGGTCAATTGTCGAAACGAGATCAATTTGGCTCTCAATGAAGACAAGCCTTTTCTTGCGGTCCACCTGGAGGAATCATCGCTCCCTCCGGGGTTGCGTCTTCGCATGGGAGATTTGCAAGCCATTCTCCAGTACAAGCTTCCTCTTGATCGATACCAAAAGAAGGTTCGTGACGCACTTGATCAATTGCTGGGCAAGAAGAAGAAAAAGATACGCTCCCGACCCGCCAGTGCTACCGCCACCACTTTCGCCAAGATGGAAACGCATGATAATCTTGGGACCACTCGTGGGGTAAAATCGAAGGGCAAGAAAAAATTGAAGACCACTGCTTCCACGGTTTCTCAAACCAGCGATGCGAGCCAACCTCGAAAAAAGAAATTGGGCCTATGGCTTGGTATCGCCGCTGCCCTGATTGCCCTAATCGCAGGCTATTCCTTTTTTGGCTCTGACAGGGGAAAGGATGTGGAGTCTACCGCTACCTTCGTCGAGGGCCAGCCTTGGACGGTACCCTTCATCGGATTGGAAATGATCTGGTGCGAGCCGGGAACCTTCATGATGGGAAGTCCGGATGACGAGAAGGGTAGAAAAAATGAAGAAACCCGACATGAGGTCACTTTGACCCAAGGCTTTTTTCTCGGGAAATTTGAAGTTACCCAAGACGAGTGGAAGGCGGTGATGCGGACTGCGCCCAGTAAATTCTTCGGTCCCAACCGACCGGTTGAACAAATCAATTGGGAACAAGCCAAGCGTTTTTGCGAGGAACTGACCGTCACCGAGCGAAAGGCGGGTCGCTTGCCTGAAGACTGGAGTTATGACCTCCCTACCGAGGCCCAGTGGGAATATGCCTGCAGGGCAGGGACCTTCACCATGTTCCCATGGGGCAAAGCAATTGGGTCCACTCATGCGAACTACAATGGAAGTGGAATCGGAGTGACCACGGAAGGAGGCCAATACCCTCCCAATGCATGGGGATTCCATGATATGATCGGAAACGTGGCCGAATGGTGTGCTGATTTTTACGAACCTTTTACAACACTCCCTTCTGTTGATCCGCTTGGAACTTCAAAGGGTATTTATCGAGTGGTCAGAGGTAATTCATACATTGATAAAAGTGAGAATGCTAGAATTGGAAGAAGACTGAAAATGAAAAACAACTACAAGGGGAGAACGGGTTTTCGCCTTTGCTTAAGGCAAAACACTCTTCGGCCAAGCGGAGCTGAGAGTCAGGCAGTTTTCTCACCACCTATTGAACTTGATCTTACCCGGGGCTTGGCGGGTTGGTGGAAGTTCGATGAGAAGATTGGCAAGATTGCGAATGATTCGAGTGGCAGCATCCGGGCCGGAAAATTAATTGGTTATTCATCGGACATTGCTCAATGGTCCAAAGGAGTGATCGGAAATGCTTTGAGCTTTGACGGCAAGGGTTCGCACGTGGACATCGGGGATTTTGAATGGGGTGGAGAAAGTTCTGTCAGTTTTTGGGCTCGTTGGGAAGCTTCTCACCGTGGGTCGGTCATTTTGTCAGTGGTTGATGAATCCTATCTCGCTCTATCCAACACCTTTGGTTACAAAAATCTTCAGCTAATAGTGAGGAACGATTTATCCGTAACGAACGTCAACCATGGCAATACGCCTGAACTGAGGGAATTTTGGAAACTAGGTGAGTGGGTCCATGCAGCAGTGACATTCAAGAAAACGAACCAATTCGAGGTTTACCGAAATGGAAAGATGGTCATGGTCAAAGAGTTTCCAACTCTCAAAAAAATCAAGAGAAGCGATCAATTTATCGGAAGGAGAAATTCAGGCGTTGGCTTCAAGGGACAACTCGATGATTTTCGAATGTATGATCGGGCGATTACTCCCACGGAAGTCGAGGGTTTGTTTGCCTTGGCGACCAAACCCGATCTTTCCATCAACAAAGGGTCCACAGTGCTTTCCGTCTTGCCTTCCAGTCCGCAAAAGCACCAGATAAGTAAGGTCGATCTCAATCACGGTTTGGCGGGTTGGTGGACATTTGATGAAACGAAGGGGAGGGTAGCAAATGATTCCAGTGGGAGGAAGCGCAATGGCGCCCTTAA
Organism: Opitutia bacterium; assembly: GCA_018645725.1. GTDB lineage: Bacteria > Verrucomicrobiota > Verrucomicrobiia > Opitutales > Seribacteraceae > Seribacter. Next base: position 3,827 of record JABGWD010000362.1, on the reverse strand, counting down.
GAATTTTGACTCCGATACGGCCCAGTGGGTAAAGGGACCAATCGGGAATGCCCTGCAATTCGACGGTAAAAATGATTATGTCGATGTTGGGGATTTCAAATGGGGGGGAGAGTGTTCCTTCAGTGGGTGGGTTAAATTCGACGAGTTTGGTTTTTGGACACGAGTTGTGGATTTCGGTTTAGGACCTAATGAAAATGAATTCGCCATAAGCAGTGGCGATGCCAAGAAAAAAGGAAGTCTGGTCATCATAATCAGGGGCAGAGGTGAAATTCCAATTTCGAACCATTTTTTTAAATCCAAAGAATGGATCCATCTTGCACTCGTAATGAATAATAACAGATCCTTGAAGATATTTGGCGGTGGTAACGAAATCGCTTCTGCAGTGCTTAAAGATTTACCTGGTGAACTTGTTCGTGATAAGCAATTTTTTGGCAAGTCTCAAATGCAACGAGACGCCTACTTGAAAGGTCAAATCGATGACTTTCGGATCTATGATAGGGCACTTGTGGAAACCGAGGTGCAGGCCTTGTATGCGATGGGCGAAGTTCCGGATGAGAAGTCATTTTCAAAAGAGTTACTCAGAGCGGTTGATAATTGGAAGAGGGTACCGCCAAATGTTTTCCCTCTCCCTGAAGTTGCGGTATACATAAAAATCGATTTCAGGGATAGTACGAAAAAGGGAAACTGGTCGATAAAAAGCGGAGACAAAATTGTTGTGTTATCCAAGAAGGATAATCTTTTGACCGTTTCTCCTTCTGGTAAATCCAAATTACGAGGTACCATTGATATAAGTCAAACTAACTTCAGGCAACGGGTTGCCGATCTTTTCGAAATTCGAAAAAAACAAAGAGCAGCGATCGAATAGCTCAAAGGCAAATGAAGGCAATTTCGTACTGTTGGAAATCGTAGAAATAGCCAGTGTAAATGTGTCATTTATAATGATGACTTAAAGAGGGGTAACCAAGTGGGTATATTAGTTTGCCTGATCGATTTGCATCTGCGCGTAAGCCTTGATTTTTTCGCGCACCCCGGTCAGTCCGTTGCGACGGTTGGGGGAGAGGTGTTGGGTAATGCCGACCTCGGCGAGAAAGTCGGGTTCGAGTGCGATGATGCTTTCGGGTGTTTCGCCACTGTATAGTTCGCAAAGCAGACCGGCGGTTCCTTTGGTGATGGAGGCGTCGGAGTCGGCTTTGAAATAGCACTTTCCATCTTCGGTGGAAGGAAAGACCCAAAGTTGCGAGATGCAACCCTTGATCAGGAAAGTGTCGATCTTGTACTCGTCGGAGAGGGGTTCGAGTCCTTTCGCCCGGTCGATGACGTAGGCGAAACGTTCGAAGGGGTCCTCGAAGGGGGTGAGTTCCTCGACGAGTTGATCGCGCTTTTCCTCAATGGTCATCTTCGTGGACACCGGAATTCCCGTTGAATTCGAAAGATACGTTTTCGTAAGTCTTGCCGATAACCTTGATGTTGGGAATTACACCTTTGAGTGGAAGCTGGTCGGCTATTGTTTCGCTGGAAGCAAAAAGAGAGGTGTTTCCCACGGTTTCACCGGTGGCGGCATCCCCTACTGCAGCACAGGTAAGCGTTCTGTCCGTACCGTTGCCATCGGGGATGATCAAATCGAGTTTTTGCTGCTTGATGCGGACGAGGTTGTCGACGTGGGCGTCCCATACGTAGACTTGGAGGAAGCCTTGGTCCTGAAGGAAAAGTTCGAGGTTGTAACCGGAACCGTGTTCTCCCAATTCGACGAGAACCCCTCCGTGAGGGGGGGCATGAGAATGGCCTTTGGAGCCGGAGGAGTTTTCGTGCCCGTCATGGTCGTGACCGCACGATCCAATGCAGAAAGAGAAGGCCAAAAGAATAGTCGGAAAAATTTTCATGAGGAATCTTTTTATCGGTCCATGCCGGGTTGGGCAAGCGCAAGAGGCAAACCCAAATTTATGAAAAACGTGATTTGAAGGTGGCAAAGACGGAACTCGTTGTCTTAGTTTCAAGGATTCTCAACGAAACTCCTCAATCCTTATGATCAAGTCCCTGTTCGGAATTCTTTGCCTTTCCCTTGTCAATGCCGCTCTCTTTGGAGCCCAACCCAACGTGGTACTGGTCATCACCGACGATCAGGGTTATGGAGATCTCGGATGTACCGGCAACCCGGTTATCAAGACTCCGCATACCGACAAGTTGGCCAATGAGTCGGTTTGGTTGAGCGATTACCACGTCGCCCCGACCTGCTCGCCTACGCGGGCCGCCTTGATCTCCGGGCACTGGACCAACCGGACGGGGGTTTGGCATACCATCATGGGCCGTTCGATGTTGCGGGCGAACGAGGGTACCTTGGGCCAGTTTTTCAAGGACGCGGGCTATGAGACCGGAATGTTCGGCAAATGGCATATGGGAGACAATTATCCTTATCGTCCGGAGGATCGTGGGTTCAAGGAAGTCTACCGCCATGGTGGTGGTGGTGTCGGGCAGACCCCGGACGTCTGGGATAATGCTTATTTCGACGGGGGGTACTTTCACAATGGAAAGATCGTCCAGGCGAAGGGTTTTTGTACGGACGTGTTCTTCAATCAGGCCAACAAGTTCATCCGCAAGAACGTCAAGGCGAAGAAACCTTTCTTTGCCTACGTTTGCACGAACGCTCCCCACGGTCCTTTCCATTGTCCGCAAAAATACCTCGACACGTACAAGGGGCAGTCGGACAGGATCGCTTCCTTCTTCGGCATGATTACGAATATCGACGACAACGTCGGAAAGACCCGGGCTCTTCTTAAAAAATTAGGCGCCTATGAAAATACGATATTTATCTTTACCACGGACAATGGTACGGCCAGCGGTCGGGAAATCTTCAACGCTGGAATGCGCGGACAAAAAGGAAGCGAATACGATGGCGGTCACCGCGTGCCTTTCTTTCTCCATTGGCCGGCGGGGGGCATGAACAAAAAGCACGTCGTGGATACCTTGTGCCATGCCGTGGACATCGCTCCGACCTTGCTCGATCTTACGGGTTCGGAAAAGCCCAAGGGCTACGAGTTCGACGGGAGTTCGATCGCAAGCCTTCTCAAGCCGGGTTCGAAGGCTCCGTGGGCGGAGCGTTTTCTGGTGACGGATTCGCAACGGGTGCGCGATCCGATCAAGTGGCGCAAGTCATCGGTCATGAGCCAACAATGGCGACTGGTGAATGGACAGGAATTGTATGATATCAAGAAGGATCCCGGACAGACCAAGAACCTGGCCAAGGAAAACCCCAAACAGCTTGAGAAGATGCGGGCTTTTTACGACAAGTGGTGGGCGGAGTTGGAGCCGACCTTTGCCGAGACCACGGAATTACACGTCGGGCACGAGGATCATCCCGTGGTCAGCCTGACCAGTCACGATTGGATCGGAGGCCCGACTCCCTGGAATCAGGGCCATATCCGCAGCAAGAACCCTGTCCGCCGAAATGCCAAGGGGATGAAGCACCAAGGACACTGGGCTTTGAAGGTATTGAAAGAAGGAACTTACTCCATCGAAGTGATGCGCTGGCCGGCTGAATCGGGCAAAGCGATCAACGAGGAATTGGTTCCGGGGGCCGGCGTCCCGGGGGCGAGCAAGGCATTCCGCGCTCAAGTTGGACAGAGTATTGAGGCAAAGTCCGTCCCCTTGCGCTTGAACGGAAAGGATCTTCAAACCAAGCCAATCAAGGAGGGCGCCAGCAAGATCGTTTTCGAAGCAAAGCTGACCAAGGGCAAGCATGAGTTGTCCCCGTTCTTTAGTGTTCCCGAAGGTGAGCTTGGTTGTTACTACGCGGTAATCAAGACGAAGTAGTTCGATGATGCGCCGCGCTT
>JABGWD010000361.1 GCA_018645725.1 Opitutia bacterium | reverse complement strand
CGGATGCATTGCGCCGCTGGATGCCCCATCGCGAGCTTCTTGCCTTTACGGGCATCTCCGCCCCGCAAGGTCGGATGGAAGGGACCGAGCGGTCCAAGGGTGGCAAGTTTGTCGTCCAGCGCCTTGGCCTTGGCTTTGGCTTGTTTGCCCTTGGCGCTTCTGGATGCTTCCAGGAGATCGAGCTCCAGATCCGGATCAACCTTGGCAAACTGTTTGGTCAGCAATGCGTCGGCTTTTTTGTCATCGGATTGAGCGAGGTTTCCGAGGGCGGATCTTTTCTCAGTCAAGGTGCCTGATTTCAAGGCCTTGGCAAAGACCTCCACCCCGGAGAGACCGGCTGCCCAGGCCCGTTTCTGGCCGGCTGCCCGGAGGCGGGCGTCTTTTGATTCAAGGGCGGACTGGACGAATTTCCCCAGAGCCGGGTCACTCAGTTCGGCCATTGTACCGAGTAACTGAGCTTGCAGGAATGGGGTGGCGCGTTGCGATTCGTAAGCGGCGTGAACCACAGGAAGAAGATCCCTTACCTTTAGCCTTTCGATGGCCTTGGAGAGTACGGTGAGAACCTTTGGGGATGCATTCTTAACCAGATCGTCGGCAACCTTGGCCAAGGCTTTGGCTGCCGGCTTGGGGCTACGGGCGTGGTATTCCCGGTAACGTCCCTCGACCGCATCGAGGACCGGCGGTTGGGCCCAAAGGGCGAGGCAGGCAAGAGCCGTGGTCCGCATGTTCTCAGGAGAGGAGGGATTCGCGGCGTAGCGAGCCAACCGTTCGGCATCGGATGGACGGCCTACCCTGAAGTTTGCATTGATCGCGCGTCTGAGCAGGGGTTCGCCCTCCAGATCGGACCGGTCAAGAATCTCGGCCAGGGCGGGTAGGGCATCAGGAATGGAAAAGTCGTCATGGATGGCCCGGGCCGTTTCCGTAACGAGGTAAAGATCACCGTCCTTGAGGAAGGAAGAGATCCCCGGGTAGGCGTGTCTGCGCAGGGCAAGGATGGCCGCAAGGCGTACCGAGGAATGGGGTGAGCTTGTAGTCTCAAGGAGAACCTTAGGGTCGGCCTTGGTGGAACCGACCAGGCCCATGACTGCGCCGTGGCGCACAAACGCGTCTTCGTCATCATTGCCCCGGACCAAATCAAGGAGCGGCCCAATAGCTTTGGTCGACTGAAGTTTTCCGAGGGCCAAAGAGGCATGAAAGCGGACGCGCAGGGAAGGATCCTTAAGCAAGCCAACGAGGGGTTGAAGAGCCGGAGGATAAGCGGATTCACCGAGTACCTTAGCCGCTTGAGCACGGATTTCCATATCCTTGCCGTTAAGGAGCTCAAGCAGGGGAGCGACCTCAGCTGGCTTCTTGTTCTTTCCGTCGGGCCAACCTCTGGCAACTTGGCCTATTCCCCATATTGCGTGCAGGCGGGCCAATTGGTTTTCGGTTTGTCGGGCTACTGCGAGAAGGGCCTGTCGCCCCTTCGTCCCCCGTCTGACCAGTTCGAACTGGGCCGCTTTGCGGACCCTGAAATCAGGCTCTGCAAGTCCAGCGACCAAGTATGATTCGTCTTTTCCAGACATGCCTTCGGCCAACAGCTTGCTCGTTCGTTTGCGGGCGGGGTTATTCTTCCCATCGGACGAATCGATCTTCCAAATTCTGCCGCGATCGCTCGGACCGTTCATCCAATCGGTAACGTAAAGGGCTCCGTCGGGTCCGAAGGCAACCCCCGTGCTGCTCCCTCCTCCGGGGATGGTCTGCTCGTCGTACATCTCGAAGGCGGCCCCTTTGGGACGGACTTTGAATGCAGTCATTTTTCTGCCTTGGGCGAGAAAGAAGAAATTACGGAACTTGTCGCTCAGGGCGGTGCCGGGGTCGTAGGCAAATCCGCAAGGTCCGTTGGAATAGTTGGCGAGAGGCGGAACGATGAAGGCGGCCTGCCCGGGAAACCTTGGCCGGAAGAGTCCTTCCTTCATCCAGACGTTGTAGGGCTTTTCACCCGATACCTTGGCAAAGTCCTGATAGCCGTGCCATTGCCAGTGCAGGCGCCAGGCGGTCATTCCCCCTTCCACGATATGGATGAAGCGTTCGCGTTCACCCGGGTAGTCCCCATCGTTATCGATACTGAATAGGTTTCCGAATTCGTCAAATACCGGTTCCTGTCCATTGCGTACGCCAAGGGCGAAGAGCTCGAGGTCCGATCCGTCCGGTTCGCAACGCATGATTCCACCCCGGTCCGGGTAGACGAAACGTTCGCCGTTCTTTCCCGTGGCATTGATCCCCTTGTCCGCGACCGACCAGTAGATCCGGCCGTCCGGTCCCATGGTCAGTCCGGAAACGTTATGTCCTCCCTGTCCGATGTGGATGGAATACCCCCGGCTGAGCAAGGTTCGCTTGGCCGGTTTGCCTTCCTTGTCGAAATCCTCGTATTTCCAAACATCCGGTTCGACCGTTGCATAGGCCGCTCCTTCGGCCCAGAGGACACCTGCGGCAATGCCGGTGAGGGGAGTGCCCAAGTCGCCGTCGATCAGGATGCTCTTGTCCGCCTTGCCATCTCCGTTGGTATCTTCCAAACGGAGGATTTCCTCCTTTTGCGCGGCTAGATCCTTCCAATCCCTTTTGCCGTCCCCGTTGCGGTCGGGAGGGGAGTAGGGCCTGACGTCCGGGAATGTTTCGGGTCCCATCGCCTTCTTGTAGAACGCCAGCTTGTCCTCCAGGCTGCGGATGGACAAATCGTGCTTCACCCAGGCCCGATGGTTGCGCAAATCGAGGCTGGAAATCTTCCGGCGGCGGACGCGCGTGACATACGCTTTGCCCTGCCCGTCGAAACTGATTGCCACCGGACTGGCGACGAGCGGATTTTCCGCCCACACCGAAACCTCCAAGCCACTGGGATCTTTTCTCGGGGGAGGGGATGCCTTGGCTAATTTCTTGGAAACGGGAATTCCTTTGATTCGAAAGGTGTGGAGGTTAACCCATTTGTTTTCGTTGTTTCCTTGGGAGACGAAACGAATGAAGCGTGCAGAAGTTTCAGGGGTTTCGTACTTGGCGACCTGATCTCCCTTGCCGGGGCTTTTGCCCTTGTATGCCTCGTTCCATTTCTTCCCGTCTATGGAAGTCAGGACGGAAAACTCATAGTTCCGGGTGCCCCGTGAAAACCCAGCCTCGAAGGTGGATAAGGTTGCCTCCTTATCGAGTTTAAGCTGGAGCCATTGGTCTTTGCCTTCGGATGACCACCTGGAGTTTGCGCTTCCGTCGATGGCATGCTCGGGACCATTTCCCGATTGTGAAGCGGAAGCGCTAATCTCGATTATCTCCGAGCCGAGCAGGTTGGAAACGGACAGACAAAGCAGGGAACAAAATAGTGCTGGTTTACGGAACATCTTAGGGATTGGTTTGAAGAGTGGGCATGGGGGCATTGGTTTCCTTGAGCCACCGGGAAAGTTTTTGATTGAGACGTTTGGCGACCTCGGGGCTTTTCTTCGCGAGGTTTCTTTTTTCGCTCAAGTCATCGTGCAGATCGTAGAGTTCGAGGGATCCGTCGTCATAATTGCGGATCATTTTCCATTTCCCTTCCCGTACCGCTCCGGCCAGACGGTTGCCCATGTGCCAGGCATAGTTGGGGAAATGGAAGTAAATCGTTTTGCGGGTGAGTTTTCCCGTTTTCCTGAAGAGGGGCAGGAGGTTTTCCCCATCGATCGGTTTGCCCGATGGTTTCAAACCCGCCAGCTCGAGGAAGGTCGGGTAAAAATCCATGCTGATCACGGGTACCTTGCAAAGCTTCCCCTCGGGAACCTGACCAGGCCAGCGGACGATCATGGGGACCCGGATGCCACCTTCGTAGAGATGTCCTTTCGATTCCCTGAGCGGACGGCAGTCGGATACCCCGGCGAATCCACCGTTGTCACTGGTGAAGATCACAAGGGTGTCCTTTTCCATACCCATCTTTTTCAAGGCCTTGAGAAGTCGGCCGATGGCCAGGTCCATGGCCTCGATCATCGCTCCGTAACGGGTATCGTTGAGACCGGGCCCTTGACGGTCCGCATATTTTTCGAGCAACCCTTTGGGTGCCTGCATGGGCCAGTGAACGGTGTAGAACCACAAATGGGCCATCCATGGTTTGTCCTTGTTCGCCTCGGCAAAGCGGATTGTTTCGTCGACCAAGCGATCGGGGAGGTATTCGCCGTCCGGTCCGTCGGGCAGCTCGGCGTTCCGGTAGGGGGAAAAGAAACTGGGAGGCCCGCCGTAGGAGGTGCCTCCGACGTTCAAGTCGAACCCTTGCCCGGTCGGGGAAACTGCATCGGCTACTTTTCCTCCTCTTCCCGAGCTGGGGGCAATGTGCCATTTCCCGAAAAAGGCGGAGGCATAGCCTGCTTCCTTCATCCTCTCCGCTATGGTAACGTGTTCGGTGTCAAGCTGAGGG
>JABGWD010000360.1 GCA_018645725.1 Opitutia bacterium | reverse complement strand
TGAACATCACTAGCTTGAAAGGGATTGAGGAACTGCATAACCTTACCGCCCTTTGGATCCAGAACAACCAACTGGCGGAGGTCAAGGAACTTAAGAATCTGACCAAGCTTACTCAATTGTCGGTTCAGTCGAACAGGCTCGTCTCTATCGAGGAATTGGACAACTTTTCGAATTTGAAATACCTCTACCTCGATAAGAATCAAGTGACCAAAGTGAAATCTTTTGAAAAGCTCCAAGAACTAATCGAACTCGGGCTAAGGAACAACCTACCGATATGCTTTCGGATTGGAGGCAAGTGAAATGAACCTCAAGAAAGACTATATTGCCAAGGTAATCGGCAAGGAAACAATCATCAGCGATGGTACGCCTTTCAAATGCTGGGAAATCTCCCAGAATGGGGGCGATATAAGCGAACAATTGTTTTGGGTGACCGAAAATGGTATCTTGCAACGCATGTTGTCGGATGGACGCAAACAGATCGATCTGCAAACGATTGATTCGAGCGATTGAAATGCTTCCTCGCCGATATAATTCCATGCAGCCATGCCCAACACATTCAAGCCCTAAACCCCTTTAATAAAAACAAATTCCAGTCTTACCTATATTTGAAATACGAAGAATTTACACACTAAAAATAATGCCTCAAAATACAATGTTAATAATAGTTTCCGTACTGCTTGCCGGTGCGGTTTTAGCCGCAATTATATACTATGTTGCCCGGTTTCTTCGGGGAAGCATCAAGTTATCGCTACCTCGTACGGTATTCAGCCATGGAGACATGATAGAGGGTAGTTTTGATCTGCATACGAAAAAGTCCATTCAGGGGAACCAACTTATTGTAAGCCTGATTGGTGTTCAGGTTACCAAAACTCGTAGAGATGGGGAGACGAAAACACATTCTGATGAGATTTACAGGGATGAACTACTTGTGGAGGCGGCCCAATTATACTCGGCTGGATCGGCGGCAACATACGAGTTTAGTCTTGCTGCTCCCGATATGAATTCATCGGAATTCCTTGAATCAAGTGTCGGTAAGGCCCTTACGGCGGCATTTCGCCTTCTTAATAACAGGACCACTCGCCTTAAATGGAAGATCGAGGCTCGCCTTGATGCAAAAGGTGTTGATCTGGTCGCAACCAAATCAGTTTCAATCAATACTAAACAGATTGGTTGATCCTTAGGTTTGGTCCATTTATTTAATTTTTGTACCGGAATAGAGATTTTTTTAGGGCTAATACTTTAGCATTTTTCAGAAACAAATATGGAAACGAAACTTTGAAAACATCTATTACCTCACTTCTTATTTATACCTTTTTAGTCTCTGTGGGTTTCGCACGGAAAGTGGGGGACTGGTCCTACGAGCGTCTCTTCAATGAAGCCGACTTGGTGATGATAGGCTCTGTTGAAGGTTGGGGGTTGGCAAAAGCCCAGTGGTCCGAAAAGATTTTCGACAAGGCTCGCTTCGATGCGAAAAAAACGGCTTTCACCCCTCTTTCTATTCTTAAGGGTGAGCCCGCCTTCGTCTGCACCTGGCTATTGCATTTCAGCTACAAAAAGGGAGCCGAAACATATGAGGATGGACCCAGTTTGGTCAGCTTTCTGAAGAAGCCCGTTATCATCGAGATGAAGCCAGGAGAGAAAGAAGAACCCAAGGAATTGAAACCTAAAGGGACAGGCCAGAGCATGGTCCGCCCCCTCGAGTACCTCCTCTTTCTCAAAATGCGCAAGGACGGCTTGTACGAACCGGTCTCCGGTCAACTGGACGCTGCACTCTCGGTGCGAGCCTTATTTCCTCCTAACAACCTAAAGGTCCAATGAGGTATCGTAAGCTATGGACCCTTTGCTTGCCCTTCCTACTGGTCGGTTGCATTGACTTTGGTGGGAACCGGAAGAATGACAAAGTGGAAATCATCCAGGAGGAGAAATCTCCCAACGGTCAATATGTCGCCACCAGTTTTTCCTGTTCGGGCGGAGGAGCCGCAGGTTACTTCTATTTCAATGCCAACCTGCGCAAGGCGGGAGAGGAATTGAATCAATTGGACGTCCTCATGGGCAAGCACAAGGATTGGAAGGCCTTCGCGGCCATCGAGGTGCGCTGGATCGACGATGAGAATCTTGAAGTTTCCTACAGGCAGGATGAATCACCCGCTTACAAGGAAAACAATGCGGTCAAGATCGAATCAAAATACGGCATTAAGATTCATCACTTGATCAAGAAAGAAGGACCGTAACCTTCCCTATGCGGTTGCCCCTCTCTCCAAAAACCGTTCCAATTCAAACATGATCAACGGAAAAACAATCCCTTTTTTGCCAGCTTTGCTTCCTCTTGTTTTCTTGCCTTCGATCTGGGCGGCGAAGGCTCCCTCCTCGAAAGAGCAACTGGAGAAGATCGCCACCCATGTGGTGGTGGGCAAGGTGCAGGCGATTTACTCCTACAAGGAGCGCGAAGGCATTCCGGTACTGAGCGGTTACGAGTACGACCACAAAGTGGCCGAAGTGAAGATCGAAAAGATAGAGAAAGGCAAGATTGCCGAAAGCCTGATCTACGTCCGTTATTGGAGCCGCAAGTGGAAAGGGTTGGGGCTTCCGCCCCCGGGTGGACAATCTTACGAAAATCAGCCGAAGAAGGGTCAGGCTTGTCGCTTTTACCTTGCGAGAAATGCCTGCGACGGATGGTCGAAGGGATCGCAGGATGGCGGATACAACGTCGTTTACGTCAACGGAATCCAACCAATCAAGAAATAAGATCCGATCATGAAGAAAATGCTTTTGCGCCTCGTTATCCTTCTTTCTTCAAGCGTCCTTTTGTCGGCCGCCGAAAGACCAAACGTAGTCTTCATCCTCGCCGACGATCTTGGCTATGGAGATATCAAGGCCTTTGGTGGAGAAAAGTCCAAAGTCCCCACTCCCCACTTCGACCGCCTCTGCAAAGAGGGTATGAAGTTTACCAACGCCCATGTCACCGACTCGGTCTGCGTGCCCAGCCGGACCTCCATCATGACGGGGCGCTACGCCTTCCGGTTTGGCAAAGGGGAACAAGGCGGACCATGGGGCTTCATCGGTCTGCGCTTCCCGACCAGCCAGCATACCGTGGGAAAGATGTTCCGGAAGGGCGGATACTCGACGGGCTACGTCGGCAAATGGCACCTGGGCACCCGCATGACCACCAAGGACGGAAAGGTGCAGGGTCCCGAGAACACCGATTTCACCAAGCCCATCCAAATCGGCCCTACGGATTATGGATTCGACCACTGCTTTTTTCTGCCCGGGTCCCTCGACATGTTCCCCTATGCCTACGTCCGCGGAAAGAAATGGCAGGGCCAAATAACCGCTCAAAAGGGCTGGAGCGCCTTCAACCGGGTCGGACCCGCCGCCGAGGATTTTCTCGATACCGAAGTCCTCTCCACTTTCTGTGACGAAGCGGGGAAATTCATCAAGGGTGAGGCGAAAAAGAAAAAGCCCTTCTTCCTCTTCGTCGGGCTGACGGCTCCACACACGCCCAGTTCGCCCGAACCCGGCTTCGAGGGCAAGAGCCCCGTCGGGGTATATGGCGATTTCGTCATGAACACGGATGCCTGCATCGGTCGGATCCGGGAGCACCTTCGTAAGGCGGGCGTCGATCAAAACACCCTGATTATGGTTTCCTCGGACCACGGACCCGGTCATTACTCGGGCCCCGAAAAAATGGCAATTGCCAACCAGATGAAGGTCATGGAGAAGCAGGGACACTTCAGCCGCGGGCCTTGGCGGGGATACAAGTTCTCCGGATACGAAGGCGGACTGCGTGTTCCCTTTGCCGCGCTCTGGCCCGGCGTCATAAGGCCGGGCACGGAGAACGACGCTTTTGTCGGCCTCGTTGACCTGATGGCAACCTGGGCCGGGGTAGCGAACGTCAAGCTCGACCCATCTCACGCTCCCGACTCCCTCAGTTTTCTTCCCTACCTCGAAAACAAGGAACCCCTCGTGCGCAATCACCTCCTTGCCCGGGGTACGAGGGCGGACGTCTACTACGAAGACAAGTGGAAACTGATCCTTGGTCCGGGAAGCGGAAGCTCAGGCCCCTTTTTCACGGAACCAAAATCCGAAGATGCCTGGAAGGAAGCCCTGATCGAATTCGGCAGGAACCCCAAAAACCACCAGGAACTGGAAAACCACTTATTCGTTCAGCTCTACGATTTGCAGTCCGACCCAGGCGAAACCAAAAACCTGGCCAAGACCCATTTCGGTCAGGTAAAAAAAATGATCAAAGCCTACTCGAAAATCGTTGAGAACGGCCGGACCACGCCCGGGCCCAAGCTCAGCAACGACCGTCCGTTGAAGATCTTCCGCCCACCCGGCTTTGTTTGGAAGAAATAAATCATTTCCTCCCCTTTCCCATTCAACCCGATTCCTCAAATCATGAAATACTTCCTTACTTTCCTTTTCACGGCCTTTCTCTTTCATTCAGTCAGTCTAGCCGAGAAGCCGAACGTCGTCTTCTTCATCGCCGACGACGTTTCCCAAGATGATTTC
>JABGWD010000359.1 GCA_018645725.1 Opitutia bacterium | reverse complement strand
GAAGATGCAGACAGTGGCGGGCACTACGAGAATGCCACGGTTTTCGACAAGGACTTGGCTTGGCCCACTGCAGTGACCTGCTATGACGGCGGAGTGTTCGTCGTCGTCACCCCCGACCTTCTCTACCTCAAGGACACCGACGGGGACGGAAAGGCTGATCTGCGCAAAGTGATTTTCACCGGCTTTGGAAAAGGTCGCTCCCGTCTAAACATGCAGGCCCTCCCTAACAGTTTGCGCTGGGGCTTGGATAACAGGATTCACGGAGTGACCTCATCCAATGGAGCCGTCCTTACACGTCCCGACCACAAGGACTTCAAGCCCGTCCGTCTCAATGGGCGTGACTTCTCCTTCGATCCACGAACGCTTGATCTTCGCCCGGAGAGCGGAGGCGGACAGCATGGGGCCTCGTTCGACGATTCTGGCCGGCGTTTTGTCTCCAGCAACAGCAACCACTTGCAATTCCTGGTCTTCGACAACCGCTACGCAGGAAATGCCCGCTACGCAATGCCCAGCCCCCGGGTGGGCATTGCCGCAGACGGCTCGGCCGCCGAGGTCTTTCGCATCAGCCCTGACGAACCATGGCGAATTGTCAGGACACGCTGGAGGATCGCCTCCAAAGTTCGCGGCCCAGTCGAGGGTGGCGGGAGAGTTTCCGGATATTTCACGGCTGCCACGGGAGCTACCATCTATCGGGGGGATGTCTATGGCGGTGCCTTTCGGGGCAACGCCTTTGTTGCGGATGCCGGGAGCAACCTCGTTCATCGAAAGGTTCTCGATTATGGAAATGGCATCGTTCCCGTTGGCAAAAGGCCAACGGACGAACGCTCATCTGAATTCCTCGCATCGACCGACAATTGGTTTCGCCCCGTACAATTGGCTAACGGGCCGGATGGTTGCCTATACGTTCTGGATATGTACCGTGAAGTGATCGAGCACCCATGGTCCCTCCCCCAAGGAATCAAGAAGCATATCGATCTGGACAGCGGAAATGACCTCGGGCGGATTTGGAGGATAATCCCGGAGGGCTTCAAGCGACCGGACGCTCCCAAACTTGGCAAGACACCGCTCGATCAGCTGGTGAACAAGCTATCCTCCCCAAACGCGTGGATTCGCGAGACAAGTTCCCGGCTCCTTTTCGAAAGGAAAAACCTTACCTCCGAACCTTTGCTCAATCATCTTCTGGCAAAGGGAGACTCCCATCTCGGGCGACTACATGCCCTGTATGCATTGGCAGGCTTGAGGAAGTTGACGCCCGCTCATCTATTGTCTGCCATGGGCGACGAACGGCACGCCTTGCGGGAGCATGCAATCAGGTTGGCCGAGCCTTTGATTGATAATGGCAAATCCTCCGAATTAAGAAACGCGCTCCTTGGCTTGCGAAAGGATCCCTCGGCCCGGGTTCGTTTTCAATTGGCTCTTTCCCTGGGAGCATTGAACGTACCGGGTGAGGTTTCGGCGTTGATCGATCTTCTTCAAGCGGATTCCGGTGACAGGTGGATAAAGACAGCCACCGTCGCCGCCTTGTCAACCCAGTCGACTAATGCCTTCTCCGAACTCAAGAAAAGAGGGGTGACCCCGGGACGTATTCTCGAGTTCGCCGCGGACCTGCAAGGGAACGGTTCGGGCTTGAAGGATTGTTCTCCGGAAATACTGGATTACTTGAAGAAAGTCGCCAAGGAACTGTCCGGGACAGATTCCCTTTCCTCCGCAAAGAGGCTCGAGGCCACCCGTCTTCTTGCGAAATTAGATCCCTCGGCCGCAAGCAAGCCATTGATGAACTTACTGGGCGAACAAAACGAATCCCTTCGACACGGGGCTTTGCAGGAGTTGATCAGTTTGAATCCCGATGGACTGGCGAAGACAATCCTTGAGCTTTGGAAAGATCTAAGCCCCCGTTCCCGAGATGAAGTCCTGACCTTCTTGCTAAAGGGTGGAAGTAAGACCGGGCTTTTGCTCAGTTCGATTGAGAATGGAAAAATTTCGGTCAGGGATCTGCCCGCCAATCGGATCAAGTCCCTCCGCGAACTCAAGGACGCAAGCCTTCGAACCCGGGCCGTCAAGTTGGTCGGACCAATACCTTCAGCGAACAAGAAACTCACCCGGGCCAAGGTCATCGAGAGCTACTTGCCATCTCTCAAAATGCGAGGCGTGAGGGCCCGCGGGGAGATCATCTATTCCCAAAGATGCGCATCCTGTCATCGGGGATCGAAGCAAGGATTTGCCCTTGGTCCCGATCTCGTAACCATGAAAGCCCACGGGGCGGAAAAGTTGCTCACCAACCTGATCGATCCGAGCAGGGAGATTGCCGCCGACTTCGTGGCCTACGAGGTTCGGACGGGCAAGGAAACCTTGCTCGGTCTTCTTGCCAACGAGACTACCTCGCACCTCACCATCCGTTTTCCCTTTGGGAAGTCCGTCACCCTTGAACGCAAGGAGGTGCGTGGGATGAAGAGTCATGGCATGTCCATCATGCCTGCGGGTCTGGAAGAAGGGCTCGATCACCAGTCCATGGCCGACTTGCTCGCCTTTCTCCTCGATCCCGAACAAAACACGACTGAGAAAAAAAAGGAGTAGGTTGCCAAAGACTCCTCCATGACCACAGCGGCAACATGTCGCAAAAAGGATTCAAATAACCGCTATTAAGAGTCTTTTTTTCCTCGCGCGCGAAATTGCACGACGCTAGGTTTTGGGGTTAGCTGACAAAACTCTCTCAACCAAACTCAAAAGCTCCATCAGTCCATGAATGCAATAGGTTTCTCCGAACTTTGGCTCGTCTTACTCTCCCTACTCGGCACCCCCCCCGTGGGCGTCACCTTGCCCAACCAGCCCGAACCCGACCCTGCGGCCGATGCCGCCCGCTTTCAGGCAGTCACCGGACAACTCGATCCAGGGGGAGTCGTACATGCCTACGTTAGTGTGGATGGCGACCTCAAGGGAATCGCCGGATACGTAAATTCCATGATGGGCGAGTTGCGAAAGGTTGAGCCGGGCGTTCCGGAGGTTAACGTACCCGCCCTGCTCCGGGTTACGGGACTCGACGCCGTATCGGCGATGGGCTTCAGCTCAGTCAGAACCAAGGACGGATTCCGTAACAAGACTTATATCCACACACCCGATGGACGCAGGGGGCTTCTCCAGTTGATGGGCGGAGACTCGAAACCCTTTGAAGTCCTTAACTTGGCACCAGCAGGTTCGGATTTCGTAATCGAGCAGGACCTCAACTTCAAGACGCTGTACAAATCGGTCTTGGAAGGAGCCGGAGTAGTGATGGGGGAACAAGGAAAAGCCATGGTCCAAATGGGGCTCAATCAACCCATGCCGCCGCCCATCACCTTCACCATGGAAAAAGTCATGGCCGACCTGGACACCAAGCTCACCGTCATCATTGACGCCGATCCGACCAAGATGGTCCACTTCCCCGATGCCCCAAAAGAATTGAAAATCCCACAGTTGAAAGGGGCCGTCCTTTTGGATGGACTTGGATGGGTAGCGGATGAATTGACCAAAGTTCTCGCACCCATGTTGGTCCAGGGCGGAAACCGCGCCCCGCCCTTCAAAATCGTGCGCAACGCAAATTGGGTCGGCATACAATTGGCCATCGAGTCCGAAAACTTTTCAGAGAGAGAAAAAAAAGAAATCACCGAACTCGGTTGGGAAACAGCCTTGCTTGCCCACCATCTTCCGAGCGGAAAACTTGTCCTCGCTTCGGGGAAGAATTTCGCCGACCAACTCTTCGCACCAAAGACCAGTCTTGGGCAAGACCCCGCATTTCAAAAAACGATGAAGGACTTACCGGAAAAAGGGACGGCTCTCACTTATGCCTCCCCCGCCTTCTTCTCGAGCCTCCGTCAATTCTCGGAAAAAGCAAACCAACTGTCCAACGACAAGGAACACGAACAGGATGACCGATTCATCGTCAGTGCATTCATTGAAATCCTCCTGCCTAAGAATGCTCGGGGCGAGGGAACCGTGACCACCAACACCAAGGACGGCATACTCACCGTTTCCAACTCGGCGCATTCCCACAAGACCAGTTTGATTACCGGACTTGCGAGCCCTTTCTTCGGCGTTGCAGCTTTTACCGTCGGTCAAGCTCTGGAAGCAAGAGATCAAGCCATAGGTGGTTTTGAAGAGCCTCACCTCGAAGATTTCCAACGCCATATCCACGAACACGGAAAGCCCAAGGTCAGGCGAACGGAAGATTTCGAAAAGATAGGCGACTGACAAAACCTATTAAGTGCCACCAACTGAAAACCTTTACGAAAACCATTAAATACAACAATGAAACTCCATAGCTTACTCACACGCATTTTCACGCTTGGCCTCATGACGGCCCTGGCCCTGCCTCTTGCAGCGAAACCGGGCAAGGTGAAGGTCTTCATCATCATGGGCCAGTCGAACACGCTCGAAATGGGTCGAGTCAAAGGCGATAAGGAAGGCACCCTTGAACATGCGGTCAAGAAAGAGCAACTCTACCCTTTCATGGTCGACGACTCCGGCAACTGGACTACCCGCAAGGATGTCCGCAACGTACACGTCATGGGCAGCGGAGGTCCCGGCAAGACCCGCGAGATGCGCAATGACTGGCTAACCGTATCCGGTGGAAAGATCGGCATAGAGACCGGAATCGGACACCAAATCGGTGATGCTTTGGACGAACCCGTGCTTATCCTCAAAAGCTCGATCGGAAATCGTAGCCTCGGTTGGGATCTCCTTCCTCCCGGCAGCCCCCGGCACGAAGTGGAGACAACCGACAAGAAGACGGGAAAGAAGATGACTCTCGTTACCCCCGCGCACAACGACGAAGTCCGTCACGCAAGCTGGACCAAGGGCGAAGCACCCGCTCCCCCCAAGCATACTTGGCATGCCGGGCTTCAGTACTTGGGCGACATTGCCCGGGCTCAGGACGTGCTGAAGAACCTGGGCAAGTATTACCCGGACGCAGCCGAGTACGAAGTAGCCGGCTTCCTCTGGTGGCAGGGAGACAAGGATCGCTACAACACAGCCCATGCAACCGTATACGGGAAGAACCTCAATCAACTTTTCAAGGCTCTCCGAGAGGAGTTTGACGCTCCAAAGGCCAAGATGGTGGTCGCCACCCTCGGCCAGACCAACAAGGACACGGCCTCCGGAAATGAGAAACTGATTATCGACGGCATGTTCGCTTTTGGCGACAAACACAAAGGGGAAGCAGCGGTCGTATACACAAACCCGGTCAGCATGGGTTCCTCTTCCAATGCTCACTATGGAGGAAATGCCAAGACTTACATGAACGTCGGTTTGGCCATGGGAGAAGCGATGGTCAAACTGCTCAAGTAATGCCAATGGCCCTGACCTTGATTTTTCAGGCGGTCTGATGAAAGAACTCGAATCGGCAAAAGTCGGAACCTTCATTGCTTGGATCGTGGCGTTCGCCATGGTTCTCGGAACATCCTGCACCCGTGATTCCAATCCCGTGGATGGAATCATCCAAATGGAGGCGGCGACGGGTGTTGTCGCCGTGTATCCCGGTGATATGAAAAAAATCAAGGAGAAGATACCGCTCAGAGGCAACGGGAAGAGCAGGAGCTACTTGAAGGCCAATGGCAAAGAAACGGTCAGGGTATCCGGCTCAGGAAGCAATACGGCGGTCTTTCTTTCCGGAGCGACTCCGGAAACTGCCGACTTCCGCATCAAGGGAACAAAGGATTTTGTCGAGAAGGCGATCGCAAAAGTGCATGAAATTACCGGCGTCAGCCTGTCTTTGAACCGCCTTAAGTTGATCGCCGAAACAAGAACTTACGCCGCCTTTCGGGAAACCGAATTTTCCCTTCTTGAGGAAGAACTAGGCAAGACCATGACCTCCTTGAGTCGATCCAGTTCCTCATCCAATGAGTTGAAAACCATCAAGCACGCCTTTGAAAACGGAATTCAAGAAGTACGGGTAAAGTTCTCCGAGGAATTCTCTTCTCTCAAGATCACGATCGAAGGTGACCGGCAGTTCGTAGATCGGATCAAGTCACTGATCAGGAAATCAAAGGAGTCGGGAGCTTAGAGGCAATCGAACACGAACT
>JABGWD010000358.1 GCA_018645725.1 Opitutia bacterium | reverse complement strand
AGTCGGTGAACCTCTTGGCAATGCCGTACTCATCGGCAACCTTGTTCAGGTTCTCCTCGTTTCGTTGGCACAGGGCCACGATCTCGGTATCGGGGTGGCGTTGGTAAATCGGGATGAACTCGGCTCCGAAACCGAGTCCGATGATGGCTATGTTTGGTTTTTCAATGCTCATGTTGATAGTTCGAACTACTTTAGGGTTAAGAGATAGGACATGACGTCAGCAATTTCCTGACGATCAAGAAGAATATCCATCGGGGGCATCGGGCTGGCCCCGAACTTTTCAAACCCTTCGGCCAGGACCTCGTTGGGTTTGACCAGCGAATTGTAAATATAATCCCTTTGCTTGCGGGTTGCGATCCCGTCAAGCGGAGGTCCGACCTCCCCACCATCCCCACCAACCTTGTGACAACGCACGCAACCTGCCGACAGGTGGGTCTGGAAGATTTTACGACCCACTTCCATCCTGCCCTTGACCTCGGCATTTTTCTTTTCCGTGTAGACCGGTTTCAACTCATTGAGGGAAAGATCGTCGTACCAAGCCCTGCCCTTGGACTTCCCCCAACCCCCGAACAGACAATTGATCGTGACGGTACGGGCGGAAGGGTTAACGAAAACGGTCTCAACCTTTTGCCATCCATGGGTCTTGCGGATTCCCTTGGTCATGGCCTTTTGTTGGAGTTCGTGGACATTGAGCAAGGCACCCATTGCTCCACCCTCGACCTTTTCCGTTCTGATCCATGCCGAGAGGGAATAACGCGCCCCGGATTTAAGTTTCACCGTTGCATAGGCACTGGTGTCGTGTCCACCGTCCGATGAAATCCGCAAGGAAGCCTTGCCCGACTTGGCGAACCCCTTGGCGTTGTCAATGACGTGTTCCAGTTTTCCGCTCCCGCCGTAAGTACGGACTTTCCAACCCTTGGGCAACTTGCCATCGTTATCCTCGAAGGAAGGGTTAGGCAACAGGTTCGGACCCGATTCGTAGCCTGCGAGGTCGAGCTCGCCCACACCCATTGCCTGAAGAGGCAATCGTAGCCATTCGTCTTTTGAATTCTGCGGGTTTTGCATGAGAAGAGAGGCTGTCTTGCGAATGCCATCATCCATGGCAAAGGATGCCAGTTTCACGAAGGCATCCAACCGGACGAGAAGATCCTTATCTGCCAAGGTGGCGCTGTCGTAGAGCATTTTCAGGCCTTCCCCATCATGGGTAATGGCCCGGATGGCATTGCGACGCAAGGCCGGGTCCGTGGAGATCAGGCACTTGGCATGCGACTCCCGATCGAGAGCGCCAAGTCCGTGCAAGGTCCACAGGGCGTGCATGGATTCGGGAGCAGGTTGAGAGAGAAGCTTGGTCAGCGCGGGCACTGCTTGCTTGTGAGAGCCATCGACAAGAAGACGCTGGGCAGTCAGACGCCAGAACATGTTGTCATGGCCAAGGGCATCGACCAGTTTTTCCCAGGATGCATTGCGCAGGTTGAAATCCGGGGAATCGTTACCCTCGTAAACGAGGCGGTAGATCCGCCCATGTTGGCGGTCCCGGTTCGGATTGAGGTGGGCGTTCCCACGGCCCGTCTTGGCTGCGTAGCCTCCCCGGTTCGTGTTCGGCGTGGGGTTGTGCTGGATGATGAAGTTATACCAGTCCGCGATCCAGAGGTTTCCATCGGGTCCGACCTCGGCAACGATCGGGGAAAACCATTCGTCGGCGCTCGCAACCAGACTGAAGGCGTTGACGGCCTCGAATCCCGAGGCCTTGGGTCGGACGTCGTACATGCCAAGGAGGTGACCGGTCGGCCCGCAAACGAAAGCCCGCTTGTTACGCCAGGATTTCGGAAAACCGGATGAGGTGGCAAGGGCATGCCCGCAACCAGCGGTATAAGCGTTGAAGGCATCGACCTGACGAACGTTCGGAGTAATGGGAAAGAACCTCGGGGAACTAGCGATCATCTTGGCAGTCATCCTCCTCTGTCCGTCGTGCACCCGACTCGGAACGCCCCCGAAGAAACTCGGGTTGTTATTGGCCGTTGAACCGAAGACGTCCCCCTGCTCGTTCAATCCGATCCCCCAAGTGTTGTTGTTGTACTGGTGGAGAAATTCCATCTTCGATCCATCCGATTTGAAACGGAAGGTTCCCGATCCGAAATTGAATTTTTTTCCACCGACCTCGCCATTGAATCGGGAATATCCGACCGTTGCATAGATCCAGTTGTCCAACCCGTAGCGCAAGTTGCTCGGTCCGGCGTGCGTATCCCCGGTTCCAAAACCAGTGAAGAGAACTTCCCGGACGTCCGCCTTGTCGTCACCGTCCGTATCCTTGAGAAAGAGAAAGTCGGGGGCATGGGCAAGAATCACCCCTCCCCTCGCAAAAGTCATGGAAGTCGGGATATTGAACCCCTCGGCAAAGACAGTGAACTTGTCCGCCTTGCCATCCCCGTCGGTATCCTCGCAAATCTTGATCCGATCATT
>JABGWD010000357.1 GCA_018645725.1 Opitutia bacterium | reverse complement strand
GCTCGGGCGAGGAGAACTTTTCCGGCAAGCTCGGGAGTGGCCTTCTTGTCGGCGGCAATTTCAGCGGGCTTGAGTTCACCCTTGGACAGGCGTTCGACTTGCTGGTCCAAGTAGGCTTGGAGAACCTTGGTTTCTTCCGGGCTTGGCGGACGGGTGAGGAAGCGCCGGAAGAGGGTGGAGACGGGATCCTTCTTTTGGAGGTGAACTTCTGCACCGGCGGCCCGGGCAAGCTCGAGAAACATTCCGTCGTTGAGCAGAGTGAGCGCTTGGAGCGGGGTGTTGCTCCGGTCACGCCGGGCGAGGCAGTTTTCACCGGAGGTTCCGTCGAAGGTCATGTGCCCGGCAAAGGGAGCGGTGCGCTTGACGAAGGTGTAGACCGAACGCCGGTAACGGTCTTCCCCTTTGGATGCGTTCCAACTCTTGTTCCCGAAGGCATGTGCCAGGACGGTAAGCGGTTGGGGGGGATAGACCCCCGGTCCGAACATCTTTGCCGATAGCTTGCCACTTGCCTTGAGCATATGGTCTCGGATCAGCTCGCCTGACAGGCGCAAGCGCGGGCCACGGGCAAGCAGTCGATTTTGGGGATCGTTCTTGAGGAGTTCGCCCGAGACTTGCGAATCCTGACGGTAGGTCGAACTGCTAACGATCAAGCGGTGAAGTTTCTTGAGGGACATTCCGTTCTTACGGAACTCAACGGCCAGCCAATCCAATAGCTCGGGGTGGTCGGGTGCAGCCGCCTGAGTACCGAAGTCCCCGCTCGTCCGGATCAAGCCATAGCCAAAGAAGGAACGCCAAGCCCGGTTGACCGTCACCCGGTCTCCGAGCGGGTTGTTGGCACTGACCAGCCAACGGGCGAATTCCAGACGGTTGGTAGGCTCTTTTCGATTCTGCAATTGAAAGATTTCGGGGAGACCGGAGGGCACTTCATGTTTTGGGTTGGTGTATTCTCCACGATGACGAAGAAGGGTGGGGCGTGGGTTGTCGAGCGGGCGCTCAAGCATGACCAAGGTGTGGTTTGGGCGGGGCAGGCGTTTGCGCAATTGAGTGATTGGATTGGGTTTTTTGGAAGGGTTTTGAGCAGGAAGGTTTAAATTGCCCCAAGGCTTGTCTCCATATTTTCCGACTTCAACTGCACCCTGAGCGTTTGGAAGATCCTTGGTATGCCAGTTCTTTGATTTTGGGCTGGGGAGTTGACTGATGAATTTCCAACTTTTGTCTGATGGAATGCGCTGAATTTCACCTTTTTTTGATTTGAGCGAAAGCTGGGCGATCAAACCCGCAAGGCCCGCTTGATTGGTAGCTTTGGCAGTGAGAAAATTAGGTCCCTTTCGAAAATGATTTTTTAAGGTGGAAGTGACAGGCTTGCTCCACAAATCCGTTGACCCGATCGCCTGTCCGTTCAGAAAGAATTCGACCTTGTCGTCACAGGTGAAAAAGAATTCGGCGGACTGGGGGAGTTCCTTCAGATCAAATTTCTTCGAAAAGTAGAGGGTTTCTTTCGGTCTGTTTCCTTTGGCATTCCAAATCCAATGGGTGTTGTTTGGTACGATTCCTGTTTTTTGAGCCCTTGGTCTCTCCAAGTAGACCTTCTCAAGGTAGAGGGATCGTAGGGTAGACAAATCCTTTTGGGATGCCTGCTTTTTGAGGCTGAGTACGCGTTCCATTTCAACTCCCAAACTTTGGGCTTTCGGCTGACTTGCAGACGAACTTCCCGAGATTCGAAAGCGACCCAAGCTAACGACAAAGTGACGTTCGAACAGCATTTGAATGGAGAATGTCGTGTTTGCTGCAATCGGCTTTTCCAAGGGAAGAATCAAGTGGTTTGCTGTGCCTTGCTGTCCTGCGGTTGACCAACCTGATGACCCATCCCCATCCGTTACGTTCGAGGCATTGGCCGAACCGCCCCCGATGCTGATTTTTCCGTAGGTACTGGATGGGTTGGCTATCTTTTGTTTCTCATCGGCAACCTTGACGGTGAATTCGCTGAGGAAGAAATCTCCCTTGCGTCCTTCGTAGTAGCATCTGCCGGGACCGCGGTTAGGCAGACGGTCATCGGGCAGAACTTCGAGCCTCAGGGCGGTGACCGGATGGTCGCTGGTGAAGTTGAGGTCGAAGACGTCGCGCTTGGTGACGTCCCCGGAAGAGAAGATCGAACCGTCCTCCATGATTTCCAATTTGGGGAGGTTGGATTTCATTGCCGTTGGGCTGATGGTGATCCAGTGCGTGGCGTTTGCTTCCGCTTTTTTACGCCATGCTTGAAAGGCGTCTTCGAACCCTTCCGATTTCTTTTGAAGTTCGATTGTCTTTTGCTCGATTTGCTTCTCGATCTCTTTCTTTTGCTTATCTTGTTGCGGGGTTTTGAGAAACAGATCTGGTTCATCGACGTTATCGAGCAAGCCCATCAACCCGTAATATTCGTCATGGGTGATCGGATCGTACTTGTGGGTGTGGCACTGAGCGCCCCCGGTGGTCAGGCCCATCCAGACCGTGCCGGTAGTGGC
>JABGWD010000042.1 GCA_018645725.1 Opitutia bacterium | reverse complement strand
GACTTGGGTGGCACGTTGGCCCAAGCCGATCCTTGGCAGGGGTTCGAGCATATAGGGAAACCAATTCCCAACATGATGAAACGGGTCAAGATTTGGTTGGAGCTCGGATACCGCGTGAAAATCGTCACGGCCCGGGCTCAGGACCCCGATCAGGCCATTCCGCCCATTCGGGAATGGCTCAAGAAACACGGTTTGCCCGAACTCGAGATCACCAATGCCAAGGACATGGATATGATCGAGCTATGGGATGACCGTTGTGTTCAGGTGGTTCCCAATACGGGCAACCCCGTCGGGCCCAATCCCGAACCTTATCGCAGGTAGATCCCCCGGGTTGCTCGGGGAGTTTTCTTGGTGCAATTAACTTGCAAAAGGGGATGGCTTTGCCATGATTCACGAAATCTTATGAAAGCAGCAAGATGGAGGACTTTTGACCGCATGGGGATGACCCTGTCGATGGCTTGCGCCATACATTGTCTTGCGATGCCCGTCCTACTGCCCTTGATTCCCTTGCTCGCCGGATCTTTTCTGGTTGGAGAGACGACCGAGTCGGTTGTTCTCTCCATTACCCTGCTGATTGCAGCCCCTACCCTCTTCCGCGGTTACTTGAAGCACCGGAAGTTCAGGGTGCCCGCCATCTTCCTTCTCGGTTTGCTCTTTTTGGCCCTCCGCCCCGGTGCCTTTCATCATGATCACCTTCATGAGGGGGAGGCTTTGCATTTCGTATTTGCCGCTTTGGCCGGTTTTTCATTGGCCATCGGGCATTGGATCAACCTGAAGCTTTGCAAAAGCTGCCCTTCCTGCAAGGACGGGGATACCAGTTGTCATTCCGATTAATCCCTTGAATGGAAGGGAACGGGTTTGACCCTTGGGTCTTTCCCCCTTTGTTTGTCGCTTATGAGAATTGCTTGCTTTTCATTATTGCTAATCCTCCTCCCTGCCCTTGGAGCCAAACCCAACGTCGTTTTTTTCTTCATTGACGATATGGGTTGGACGGATCTTGGGTACATGGGCTCGAAATACTATGAGAGCCCGCACATCGACCAGTTGGCCAAGGAGGGGATGGTTTTTATGAACGCCTATGCGGCGGCTCCCAATTGCGCTCCAAGTCGGGCCTGTCTGATGTCCGGGCAGTATTCCCCCAGGCATGGGGTTTATACCGTGGCAAATTCCGATCGAGGTTCCTCCAAGCACCGCAAGATCATCCCAATTGAGAACACCACTCATCTGGCGGAAAAGTTCGTTACCATGGGCGAGGCTCTTCAGGTTGGCGGGTATGTCACCGCTACCATGGGAAAATGGCACCTGGGGGATGACCCGACAACCCAAGGCTTTGATGTCAACATAGCGGGGAAAGTATGGGGGAGCCCGAGTGGCGGGGGTTATCACAGCCCCTACAAGTATCCCAACCTCGAGCAAAAGGAAAAGGGCGAGTACCTGACGGACCGTTTGGGTGAGGAAGCCTGCAAGTTCATCCATAAGAACAAGGACAAGCCTTTCTTTCTCTATTTAACCCATTATGCCGTACATACCCCGATTCAGGCCAAACCCGAGCTCAAGAAGAAGTACCAGGCCAAAAAACCGACCGAGCGGCACAAGAACGCAGCTTATGCCGCCATGATCGAGAGCACTGACGACAGCATTGGGGCGGTCCTTGGGAAGCTGGAGGAATTGGGGTTGTCCGAAAATACGATCGTTCTCTTCTTTTCCGATAATGGTGGTCATGGAGGTGTCACCTCCAATGCCCCGCTGCGCGGCTCCAAGGGCATGCTTTACGAGGGGGGAATCCGCGAGCCAATGATCGTGAAATGGCCCGGAGTGACCAAGCCCGGCTCGGTCTGCCGGGAGAACGTCATCGGGGTCGACTTCTACCCTACCCTGCTTGAGGTAACGAAAACCACTGCCCCTGAGGATTACCTGCTCGACGGGGTAAGTATGGTCCCCTTGCTGAAAAATTCAGACGCTAAATTGAAAAGAAAGGCAATTCATTGGCATTTCCCTGCTTATTTGCAGGGCTACACCGCTCGGCACGGGCATTTCCGGACCACTCCGGCAGGTGCCACGCGGATGGGAGATTGGAAACTGATTGAGTTTTTCGAGGATGGAACCCTCGAGCTGTACAATACCAAGGAAGACGTTTCGGAAACCAAGAACTTGGCCAAGAAGATGCCCGCCAAGGTCAAGGAATTGCATGAGGCTATGCTGGCCTGGCGAAAAAAAGTGAAAGCCCCCGTGCCAACCAAGCTTAATCCCGGTTACGATCCCGTGGCAGCCAAGTCATCTTCGAAAACCAAAGGGAAAAGGAAGTAAGCTGGTGAATTGGTGGGGAAAGGTAATCGGTACCGGGGTCGGCATGCTGGGCGGTCCCATCGGGGCCTTGGCGGGAGCCGCTCTTGGTCATCTCTATGACGATGACGACCCCACTCCCCAAAACGAACAGAAAGCCCGCATTCTCTACCTTGCCTATTTTTTTTCGTGCGCAGCGAAAGTAGCCAAGGCAGACGGGGGAATTTCTGCAGGCGAAATCAAGGCAACCGAATCCATCATGGAACGGATGGGGCTCAATGACAAAATCCGTGACTTTGCCAAGAACGTCTTTCGCAAGGCCAAGACCAGTCGAAGGTCGATCGATGAAGACCTGAAGGAAGTGGGTCGCCTGATCGGTTACGAGCCTACGGTCGCGCAGTCTTTCCTGGGAGGTTTGTATGAGATTGTGCGCTCGAACGGGAAGAAGCTTAACGAGATGCAGGTCCGCTATCTTTTGCGCGGGGAGGAACGGCTCAAGCTGCGACCGGGGACGGTTCAGGCTTGGATTCGGGGCGGCTATGCTCCGCCCCAGCAGGATACGACCGTGGATATGCTATCCCTCGACGAGTCTTATGATGCCATCGGCTTGGGCAAGACCGCAAGTGACAAAGAGGTCAAGGTGGCTTACCGGGGCCGGGCAGCTGACTTTCACCCCGATAAACTCAAGAGCAAAAACCTTCCCGCTGAATTTATTGCCTTTGCCAACGATCAGTTGGCCCGTATCAATCAGGCTCACGAGATAATCCGCAAGGCTCGGGGTCTGAAATAAGCAAATTCATTTTATGCCAAAAAAAAATCTTTATGGAAGCCTCGTCATTGGCTTTGTTCTGTTGGGTGGGGGCTTTTCACCCGCCTTGGCTGATGGCAACGCAACGGGTGTAAGCGCAGAAGCCCCTTCCGTTTCCTTTTACGCCGGGGTCGGTGAAGGTGCTATCGGGGAAGACCCACATGCCGTGCATGGAACTCAGACCTCGGACGGGGGATATGTCGTTGGAGGGAAAAGCCTTGATGCAGGTGGAGCTTGGGATGGCTTTCTGTTCAAGGTGGTCCCTTCGGGCTTTTCCGGTTACCTCAACCTGCAGGAGCCTGGCGAGGGCAATCAATCCTACGCATGGTCCGCGACCTTTGGAACTAGCTCAAAGAAGGATGGGGTGAACAACTTGGCCTCGGTCGGAGACTCCGTTTTCGCCGGAGGCTTCATCAGCGTGGTCGATGGAAGTCAGGATGCCATTCTGGCGAAATATTCCTCCTCGGACGGAAGCAAGATATGGGAATACGTCCTGCCCGAGATAACCAGCGGTCTTTCCTCGGCTTACGAAGTGGTTAGCTCCACCCCAGACGGAGGCTTGATCACTGGCGGTCTGTTCGATTCGGCGAAGGATGGCTTGGAAGGGTTCAAGTCCTATGGCAATCCGATATCCGGCAAGGCCTTCGTAGCCTATTATTCCTCCAGTCAGGTTTCTTCCTCAGTTGCCCCCTCGTCCCCTTCTTGGCGGAAGGATTTCAACGCATCGCTCACCGTCAAGGGTGTCCGTCCGATCGGGAGTACCGGTGATTTTATCCTCCTGACCTCTCTTGTGGAAAGCCCCCATATTCCTAGCCTCAAGAGACTTGACTCGCAGGGTAACCTGCTTTGGGAAAAAACTTATCCCACTCGGTCCGAGCCAACGGACGTCTGCGTGCTCGCCAGCGATGGCACGTTGACCGGGTTTGCCTTTTGTGGTCATGGAGGGAAAAGCTCAGGCATTCTGGACTCCTATCTTACCGTCGTCGACTTGAACGGAACGGTTCGTTGGACGCGTGAATTTGGAGACCCCGCCGGGGGCGTCGGTAAGTTCGCTGGGATTTCCTCGGGTAACGCCAAGCTAATCTATGACGAGAGCTGGGGGATTCAATCTACTGCGGATGGGGGCATGTTGGTGGCCACAGGCACGGGCATCGAGGGATGCGAACCTTGGCAGGGCTCGGATTCCAATCAGACGAGGATTGCCATTCTCCAGGAATGCGTTGTCGACCCTCGGACCGATTGGCGAGGCATGATCACGAAATTCGACGCCAATGGTACGCAGGTTTGGCAAAGGGTTGATTCCTTCATGCCTCCCGAGGGTGGCAATGCATCTTCTTCTGCCTGTGAATACGTCGTGCTGCTAGCCGACGGCAAAATCCTCTCGGTCAACGACGAAGCCTTCGGGGTCGGCTTGCTGGTTCTGGAGCCGGAAGCCAATGCAACTTTTGTCGGTGACCTTCTTGCCTCGTCGGGCACCGATGCCGGAAACAGTTGGAAAAACTCAAGCTGGATGGGCTATTTTCTATCCTTTCCTTCTGGCTGGAAGTACCACTCGACTCTAGGTTGGATCTATTCCATTCCCACCTCTCTCGATTCGGTCTGGTTCTATGATCAGGCTCTCGGTTGGTGTTGGACAAGCCAATCCGCCTACCCTTTTCTTTGGCGGCACTCTGCCTCGGAATGGATCTATTTCCTCAAGACTTCTTCTCCCCGTTCCTTCTACGACTACTCGGACAATGCCTGGAAGAAGCTCTAGGCCCGTCCTGCTTTAGCTTTCGCCAGGACTGACAATGAGGCCGTCCCGCATGGGGAGGCAATGGTCGCAACGCTCGGCCAGGTCGGGGTTGTGAGTGACGAGCAAGATTGCAATTTCCTGCTCTCGGGCAAATTGCATGAGGAGTTTGAAAACGTTTTCCGAGTTGGCGCTGTCCAAGTTTCCCGTAGGTTCGTCGGCTAGGAGAAGAGAGGGGGAATTGGCAAGAGCCCGGGCAATGGCGACCCGTTGTTGCTCGCCTCCCGATAACTTGTTAGCAAAGCGTTTCGTCTTTTCCCCCAAGCCGAGTTGGTCCAACAGGTCGTCCGCTCGATCGAGAGCTTGACTCTCCCCTACCCCGCTTTTGCGCAGAGGCAAGGCCACGTTTTCACGGGCCGTGAGTTCCTTGATCAGGAAATGAAATTGGAAGACGAATCCAATCGATTCGTTGCGCAGGGCTGTTCTTTCTTCATTGGAAGCCTTGGCCATGGGATGGCCTTTGAGGTAGATCTCGCCGGATTCCGGACGGTCAAGCAAGCCGAGAAGGTAAAGAAGAGTGCTTTTCCCGCATCCGGATTGGCCGACGATGGCGGTAACATCGCCAGTCTGAGCTTCAAAGGATACGCCACGCAGGGCGTGCACCGGAGATTCCCCTTCCATGAAGGAATGCTTGAGCTCTTCTGCCCGGATGAGGGGGGCGCGGTCTTCTTGACTTTGTTCGGTCACAGGCTTTCCCTTATTATTTTGGCAGGCTCGATCTTGGCTGCCCGGCGGGCAGGAATCCAACTGGCGACACCTACGAAGACAGTAGCGATCGCAATGGCCCAAAGGTAGTGCGATAGCTCCCAGTTTACCACGAAGCTGTCGGTAGAGAAAATTCCACGAATTCTCAAGGGGATCTTGGAAATTCCGTAGGTCGCAAGGCAACCGGCGGCACTGCCGAGGATGATGCCCCCCAGCAGTACGATTCCCCCTTGCCAAAGAAACACCGCAGAAACGTCCCGCGGGGTGAACCCAATCGAACGGAGGATTGCGATATCCCGGTTTTTCTCGATTACCATGATGGCAAATACGTTGAACATACCCAAACCGGAAAGGAGCAGGATACTTGAGACAGTGATGGCGGAGGAGAGCCGAAGGGCCTTGAAAACTTCGAGCCAGACTTTTTCCCGTTCTTGCCAACCAACTACACGGTAGCCAAGGGTCTCCTGCATTTGGGCAGCTATCTCAGTTGCTTTTTCGGGGTCTTGAATGGAAACCTGGAAGAGCGAACTTCCGAATGGCTTCCCGACAATGGACCGGGCGGTGGACAAATCGAGGTAGATGCGACTTTTGTCAATCTGACTGACTCCCGTCTCGAAGACTCCGGCAACTCGAAGTTGCTGGTTTTCGGTTCCTCCGATGAGGGTGACCCGGTCGCCTTGGGAGAGCCTGAGGCGGTCGGCGATCCGACTGCCAAGAAGCACCCCCGAACGATCTGCGTCCAAGCTGTCTATGCTTCCTTGGATAAGTTGGTTTTGCAGTTCCGAGACCATGATGTGATCCTTGATTCGAAGTCCGTGAATTTGAACGGCGTGCTTGCGCGATCCGGAGTCGAGTATGGCCGTTCCTTCAATGATTTCGGATATTCCGGAAACTTCGGGGAATTCACGCAACGCAACCCGCACGAGCTGAGGATACTCGACTCCTTCGACGTACCGAGCGTTTTCACGGGAACGGAAGACGAAGCTCTCGCTCCCGTTTTGCGAAACTTTGCTTACCGTGCCTTCCATGTCCTGAAAACGGTCGGATACTCGAATCGCTCCATTCGTTCCTAGAATCGTACGGATGAAAAAAACCTCGAACCCCGAAGTTTGAGCTTGAGTCACGACGAAGAAGGCAATGCCGAAGACGATTCCCAGCAAACTCATCGACATTGCCCGTTTGCGGGCGAAGACAAAGCGAATGGCAAGTTGTAGAGCGATGAAACTCAAGGCTGAATCGGGTTGGTTACTTGACCGGAGAGTCCACAAGAGAACTTTTTACGCTTTGACCGGCGCGAAAGAGATGAGGGGTTCGGGTGATCACGTGATCGCCTTTCTTCAGGCCTTTCAAGATTTCGACCTCGGTCAAGTTTCTTGCTCCGGTTTGTACTTCGCGGATTTCGATCAAACCGTCCGTTTCCAAAAATACGGAGTTGCCGACCAAGGATTTACGGGGAATGACCAGGGTCTGCTTGCGTACTCTTTTGATGATTTCCGCACGTCCCGCTCCTCCGGTTGGCAGTTTTCTTTCCGAATTAAGTTTCAGGTATAATTTTCTGCGTCCGGTTTTGGGGTCGACAAGGGAGGAAAGCCGATCGACTTTGGCCTCGAAGACTTGGTTTCCAAAGGAAAACAGACTGACCCCTGCAGGCAACCCTTCCTTCATTCCGGCATAATCCTCTTCGTTGAGAGAAACTTCGATCAAACGGGAATGCGAATTGATCCGGCCGAGGACTTGCCCGGGAAAGACAATGTCTCCCGGTGCAACCGACGAGGATACGAATTCCCCCTTGATGGGACTCTTTACAATCGTTCTTTGCAATTGCGCTTCGAGGTTTTCCAAAGTCGTCTGGAGTCGATTGCCTTCCTCGTTGATTTCGAGTTTTACCTGTTTTAGTTGGGCACGCAGTCTTTGGACGAGGTTTTGTTTCATTTCCAAGTCGAGAGAGGAAATCTTTCTTTCCTTGGCCAGAATCACCAGGTCCTTGAGTTGCTTTTCCTCCAACTCCAACTGGATGGCGGTAGGTTGAGTGGCATTTTTTCTCTCGTCATAATTTTTTTTGGTGAGGAGGGTTTGCCTAAGTTGACGCTTCAAGTCATCCGTTTCCAGCCGGACAAGAGTCTCGTTCGCATCGACCTCGATCAGTTTTCCAAAGGGAAGCAAAGCTACCCTGGTTACCATGCCTTGTGTTCTTGACCGTAACTCATAGCTGGATTCCGCAAGAACACGGACATTCCCGCTTACCGAGTCCGTAACGTTTCCAACCCGAACCTGAGTGACGAATGCTTCGGTTTTCCATTTGTTTTGAAAAACCAAAATTATCGAAGCGATGGCGAAGATCGGAATTATGATGACAAGGACTTTGCGGGTCATATCGCTGGTGGCTAATTCTTGTTGAAGTTCGTTCGCTCGTCATAGAGGTCACGGACTTTAAGGTAATGGCTCACCGTCTTGGCAAGATCCAATTTCGATTCATCCAGGGTAAGCCTTGCCTGGAAATGCAAGGTCGGCGTAATTCGGTTTTGTTTGAATTCAAGTACGCTTTTTTCATAGCGGTTGTCCGCAACCTTGACCAATTGCCTGTTCACTTCGATTTTTCCACTCAGGCTGGAGATTTGATTGTGTAAATCTTCTACGAGGAGACGGAGGGATTTCGAGTTTCTTCGCAGGCTGAGTTCATTCATTCTTTTTCTTGATCGGGCCGCCTCTTTTTTACCCTTGCTCAGGGATGAATCCCATATGTCCCACTTTGCTTCGATCCCAATAAGCAAATTGTTCCTGTTCAGGCTTTCATTGCTGTTGGCCAGATCCACTTGGTCTTGATAAAGCCCGCCGATCAAGTCGAGCTTGGGCTTGAGTTCGGCATCCGCTATCTTGATTTGATTGTTTTCTTTCTCGATCTCATTCCTCAGGTTTTCGAGTTCCGGAGAACTTAACCGGGATACGAGAATGGGTGGGGAACCTGAGAAAACGTGCTTTTCGCAAAAATCGGTGAATTGAGGAGTCTTGGCAAAGGTCAGCCCTTTGGGGTATCCTGTTTCCAGGTGGAAAACCCTGCCTTGGTAGTTCGCCTTTCTTCGAATGTCGGAAAGCTTGATTGCTTGTTTTAACCTGGCGAGCGTGGATTCATACACCGTTAGATCGGAGACCAAGCCCAACTCTCTTCGTCGCATCAAGTCCAACTCGTTTTTCTGAGCCAAGGCGTAACTCGTCCGGGCCAGGTCCTCTTCGTAGCGCAAGATTACGAGATCGAGAAAATCACTCCTGGTTTTTGATTCGTACGATCTTTGAAGTGAGGCGAATTGAATCTTGGCGTTTCTTTCCGATAGCTCGGAAACCCTACTGGCTGCGTTCAGGGATCCCCAGTGGTAGAGAGGTTTTCTCAAGTAAACGGAACCCAATACGCGATACCTGTGGTAGAACCCCTGAGATGGACGGTCTTCGTGGAGAGATTGAGCCTGAGCATTAATCCCAACCTTGAACCCCTTTGAGCTATCCGAGATGATTTTTCCCGAGCGAGCTTGCATGAGCAATTCCCTTTGCTCTTCCAAAAAAGGGGCTTTCTTGGCCAGTTCGGATAGGACTGCAGAAAGTTCAGGAAAGAATATCTCCGGCTTGTTCGGGTATTGCGTTACGTTCTTCTCATCTGCCCACGTCGGGGAAATGAACCAAATCCAAGTGAGGAAGATCTGGCAAAGGAATGTGAGGGTCTTGCTCAATGACCCGAATAGTGAGGGCAAGGTGCAAATTACTCAACCCGAATAAGACGGGCAAGCCAACGTTTGAGTCATTATTTGTCCGAAATGCCGGACGGGTAAAGAGCTCGGAGTTGCTCACCGGTCCATTGTTCAGTCTGACCGGAAGATTCCGCCCGGAAATCCGAAACTTGTTGTTCGGTGATTTCGGAAGCCGAATTTCCCCAAGCTTGGCGGACATAGGTGGTGACGTTTGCAATTTCGCGGTCGCTGATGGGTACTGGAATCATGTTTTGCGCAGGAACTAGTCCCCATGTCTCGCCCTTTACCTCGATTTTGCCCTTCAATCCATTGAGAATTATTTTGGTAATCAGCCCCGGATCCGAGGTTGCCCATTCGGATCCTGCCAAGGGAGGAAACATGTTGGGCAGCCCCTGTCCGTTTAGCTGATGGCAAGATGCACATCGAATCGCAAAGATCTTTTTGCCGGATTCTGCTTTGCGCTCGAGTTTTAATGCGGCTTTTTCCTCCGGGCTAAGTTTGACGAGATCCTCGGGGGGGTGCAGTTGGAACTTATTCGTCGAGTTCGCGAGTTGGATGGAGCAGAAAAATACCAGGCAACCGAACAAGAATACGAAAACGAGGGGAGCGTGAAGAAAACCCATGGTCGGGGGGGGCTTTTCACGGTGAAGTTCGGCGTGGACCTTGACCATTTCCTCATCCGAGGCCACGGGGCTTTCTTCGGGGGTTTCTTTCTCCTCAGTCATTGCGCTGGTTTTGAATGGGACGTCAATTCGGCCGCAGTCCACATTTGCGTGGGAGCCCGATCCTTGATGGATGCACGAACTTCAGAAACTTCCGAAGGTGACACGGCGGAAGCCGAATTGCCCCAGGAGTTTCTGACAAAAGTGAGAACATCGGCTATTTGTTGATCGGTCAGGCTTCCCAGCGGGATCCCTGGCGCTGGCATGGCTCCGTTAAACTTGACGCCATTGACTTCTATCTCCCCCGTAAGGCCAAACAGGGAAATCTTTATCAGGCGTTCTTTGTCACCCTTGACCCAGTCTGAACCGGCCAAAGGAGGGAAAGCAATCGGAAGTCCCAACCCAGTCGGTTGGTGACAAGTGACGCACCCGCCTCCTCCTGGTCCGATTTTGGTGTAAACTTCTTTGCCTGCGCTCATCTGAGACGAAAGATCTTCTAGGGCCGAAGAAGGTACTGGATACCGTATCCAATCCGGAATGCCTTTGGTTTCGGTGGCGTTCGTATCCGATTTTTCTTCTTTTGCTTGGACGAAAGGTAACTCCGGCAACTCGTAATCTTGTTTCAAGGCTTTCAGGTAGGCAACGATCCGGTTGGCGCGGATGCTCGGCACGACGTATCTTGATTTTTGACGTTCGTCACCATGGTCTTCATGGGAAGGAATTGCGATCGAACCGTCCCTTGGATCATCCGAGACTTCGTAGAGGAATGGACTTGGAGGACAAATTGAATCGGGAACCAATGACTGGGGCTCGAACAAGTGTCGATGCAGCCAATCATTGTCTTTCTCGGTCATTCCGAAGTTAGCCAAGTCCGGTCCGATTCGCGTATTTCCAAGCATCACGTGGTCCTGAAGAACGTAATCCCGGGCCATTGACGCCCGCTTGCCCCATCCTCTTTCAACGTCCATGCCACCTTCCACGATACTTTTGCCTTCCGAATCTTTTGTGGTAAAGAGTCGAACTTGCTGAGTGTGGCATGAAACGCATCCCAAGGCCAAGTACTCTTCTGCCCCTTGTTTGGCCAACCCAGGCATGTCTTTGGGGAAAAGTTCGGCATCGGGCTCCCTGCTGTCGTCGTCCTCGAGGTTTTCCGCTTCTGGGGAAAGATCTCCGTATTGCAAGTTTGCTCCAACGACGAATGCGAGCCAAGCAAATGCGAGTGTCGTTAAAATACCGAAAGAGAACTTGAAGATGTTGTTCATCAGGCAGTCTTTCCTTTCCTTTCACTGCTCGATGCGAGGCAGCAGGCGAAGGGGTTGGGGAAAATGACTTTCCATACGTTGATTACGAAAACGAGTTGAGAGAAGCCCAGGATGATGAAGGCATACTTGGTTATTTTGAAATAAGGCTGTACGGAAGATATGACTGAAGAAGACCAGTCGAGCGACGGCTGTTGAGCAAGAACGCCATGAGTAAGTCCGCCTATCAGGTAGGCGAGCAAAAGGATCAGAACACCGAATGCCGAAGTCCAAAAGTGAAAGGATTTCGCCCCCTTGCTGATTTCTTTCCCCGTGATATGGGGAAGCATGTGATAGACCACGCCGAATATGATCATACTGAAGAAACCGTACACGCGTTGGTTGAAATGAAACTCGTTGATGATGGAGAACTGGGTAAGTTTGGCAACGTCGGGAAGGGAGAAAATTACCCCAATGTAACTGGACAAGGTGTAGGATATGGTTCCGAAAATGACGAACCTCAATGGCAGGTTGTTCCATACTTTGTCAATGTCCTTGAAGGCAGTCGCGTGAAAGTTTGTCGAAGCGACCGCAATGGGGAAGATCATTGCAATGCTCATAACGGTTCCGATTGCAGGAATCCACATCGGCACAGGACCACCTTCCAAGTGGTGGACGACCGACCAAGGAGCAAGTGCGGCGATGCACCAAAAACCGAAAATCGCCAAGTAATATTTGTCAATGGCTCTCCCGAGAATCGTTGGGATGATATAATAGGCGGCGCCTAGTGCCATTGGGGTCAGCCACAGCCAAATTAGGCTTTGACCGAACCACAGGGACAGCACGCTGGGCAACGTCCCGCGGGCGGGGTTGATTTCCAACCCGTTCCATGCAATGAGAAAGAGTGCGGGAAACCATATGAGCGAGGCCAATATGAACCACTGGGGAGCAATTGTATCATTGTGCTTGCGGGAGCGATGAATAACCAAGGCAAGAAAGGCGATGATTGCGTAAGAGATAAACAGGACCGGCCAAACGACCGTGGGCATCTCCAGCATTTCATGGGCGTTCATATGGCCATCCAAAATTCCCAACAACCCAAAGCTGATGGCTAGGTTCCAAAGAACCCCGGAGAACAGGAGCATGACTCTGCCCCGTACTTCCACCTGCGAAAGGCGGGCTAAAATCCATAGTGTGGCCGCGAAAATCGAGTTGCCTCCCCATCCATAGACAAAAGCGTTGGCTTGGGCGACTTTGACTTTTCCGTAGGTAAGGAATTCACATGACGAAAGAAAGAAAGGGTCCGTCAACTTGGCCGCCGCTACATAGGCAAGCAGGGCTGCCGCAAGTAACCAAAGTCCCGCGGAGGCAACGAAGAAGGAAACCACTGTTTTAGCGGAGCGATCAATGACTTGTTCGGCAGTGTCTTTCACGATGTGCTCAGGGTGCGGTTGTGTTATTGGGCTCGTAGCCCTCTTTGATGACTTTGCGCATTACCGCTTCGAGGGATGAATTGTTTTCGGAATGGATGGAATTGATCATTCCGTTGAATTTCTCGGCTTCCGAATGATGCAGACCAATCTTTTCAAGGCGTTGCTTGGTAATCTCATCCGAAACAGGAGCAGGTTCGTCCTGCTCGAAGATGCCTTGAATGAAATAGAATGCGAAAATGAGAATTCCTGCCACGATCAAGGTGGCAAAGATGCTGCAACCGTCTGCACGCTGTAGCTTGGGGTCACTCATGATAATTGATCGAGTCAAGGATTCGGGGATCACGGATGGGGATGTCCTCGGCTACCTTTGATTGAAAACTTCTCAGTACGGCCCATGCGCAAAGGCATCCGGCTCCGACTAGGGTTGCCAAGCCCCAAAACAGGTGGGTTCCCCAAACTCCTCTTGCCTCGTACCCGATGAATGCCCCTGGGTTGATTTCGCGTCCGGGGATGATATTCCAATAGAGGTCGAGCAAGTGAAAGACCAGTATCCAACAGACGATGAATATCAACCGGGGTCCCACGATCTTGTTTCTGTAAAAGAGGAGATAGAGGAAGGGGAAAAAGAAGTGTCCGAAAATCAAGCCCATGCTGACCCAAAACCAACCTGACCTTTCGCCGGTGTTTGGATTGATTTCACGAATGGTATACCAAAAGGTTTCTTCGGGTATGTTGGCACTGTAGATGAGGAAATATTGAGAAAAGCTGACATAGGCCCAAAAGACGGTGAAAGCCAGCGACAGACAGGCCAAATCGTATTGGTGGGCCTGTTTGTATAGTCCCTTGAGACTGCCTTTGGTAGAGAGGTAGAGGCAACCGATGATGGTTACGGCCAAGGCCGCTCTTATCCCTGATGCGAAAAACCAAACTCCATACATGGTCGAGAACCATTGGTATTCCAAGCTCATGAAGAGATCGAAGGCACCGAAGGTCAGGGCGAGTGCCGCGGCGGGGATGCCAGCGGCTGAAATCTTCAGGCCAAGGTGGGTCCAGTTGGGATCACCATCCTTGTCCTGAGTGAAGGACACTTTGCGCATCCAATGACTCAGGCCACAAAAGATTCCAAAGTAAAGGATCAGGCGAAAGCTGAAGAAATAGATATTGAGATAGCCGGACTTCTTTTGATGCAGCACGTCATCGCCAACAGTTGAAACCTCCTCGTTATGTAGATGGGGTGGCGCATAGGTGGGACTCTCGGGGTTTACCCACGACCAAAGAATGCCCGAGTTTTCACCGCCGAAAAGCGCTATGAGCAAAAGGGGAGCAAAGCATAGAGCCAGCCACGGGAAGGCAGCCAAGCCATGTTCCAATTGTCGCCTCACTACGGGTGTCCATTGAGAATTGAAAACCCGGAAGATCATTACCAACATGAGCATCCCGATGGCGATGCTTAGCCAAAAGGCGCAACCCCAGAGCCATCCGATAAAAGGCTCTTTTTCACCACTGCTCAGTCCTGTGACAAGACCGATCAAACCAATGCCCAAGCCCAGAAAGGAGCCGCCGAGCAATTTGGTCGACAGGTCAAACTTGTTTTCGGTTGATTCTGCCGAGCTCATGAGTCCTTTCCTTTCTTGATCGCCGTAGCAGTGCCGACATAGGATTGGAGCGCTCGGACGTAAAGAACGATTGCCCATCTTTCCCGTGGACTTAGCTTGTCCCCGAGACCGAGCATGATTTGAGAGACGGAACCTTTGGTGATCGCGTTGTAAATCTGTCCGTCTGTCCAAGGGGCTGCATTTTCGAGATAAGTTCCGGACTGAGATGGGTCGGAAAGATTGCGAGGCACCAAGCCGAATTGCACGGTTGCTCCACGGCCATTGCCGTATTCTCCGTGACATATGGCGCAATGTATATCGTAACGTTCTTTGCCCAACCTCATGAGGCTCATGTCGATGCCGGTTTCCATTGGTATTTTGGCGACCCATTCTCCAGTTTCCGTCTTGCCGGTCCTGAATTCATGAGTCATCAACTCAGGTGAGGATGAAAAGACGTTGCCCAGATCGAGTGAGTTCCCGCGAACCGCAGTGCCGGGTACCGGAAGCCTGTCGGCTCGTTTGTCGGCATACTTTTCGTTTGCGGTTTGTGGTTTGTACTTTGCCTGACGGTCCATGTCGGGGAAGACCTCAATAGGAGTATTCTTGGACCGTTCACCCCGAAAACCGAGGATAGAAAAGGCCGTCACGACCAAAATAATGAAAATCGGTATGAAATATCTCATTCTGATCAGTCGATGGGTTCCCTAATCATGGTGACGGACTTGCCTCCCACTTTCTTCAGGAAATCTTGAGTTTCTTCGTCATCGAATTTTGGATCTTCCACTTCGATCACGATCATGAATTTGTCATCTCCCGTCCTTCCGAAGTGAGGATGCTCGAAAGTGGGATGGTTGTGCTGGGGGAGACGATTGAGAAAAAACATTCCGAAAAGCGTACCGAATGCCGCAAAGAGAATGGTTAGTTCGTAATAGACGGGAAATGGGAAAATCGGACTGAAGTACGGTTTTCCTCCGACGATCAAAGGATAGTCGAAGGAGTTCATGTACCAAACGATAAGCATGCCCGTAAAGAAGCCGGTCACTCCACCTGCCAATGTGAAACAAGGAACTTTGGATCGGCCTACACCCATTTGCGCGTCCAATCCGTGAACGGGTATGGGCGTGTAACACTCCCAATTGGTGAAACCTTCCTCGCGGATTTTGCCTGCCGCGTCGTACAGATCCTTGGCCGAGTTGAAGGTTGCGGCCAAGCCGTATTTTATGTCCATGATTTTGCTCATCCTGAAAGTTTAGTGCTTGCCTCCGTGCGGGTCGGCGGCAGGGATGACGGACTTGACCTCGGCCATCGGCATGAGGGGAAGAAAGCGGAGGAACAACAGAAAGAGAACCGAGAAAAACCCGAAAGTTCCGAAGAACGTGAAGATATCAACGACCGTTGGCGAATAATAACCCCAACTGGAAGGAAGGAAATCGCGGGACAGGGTCGTGTTGGCTATGACGAACCTTTCGAACCACATTCCGACGTTCACAAAAATTGCGATGATCCACACGAGTGGGGTGTTCTCGCGAATTTTCTTGAACCAGAAGAGTTGAGGGCAAATCACGTTGCAGGAAACCATGATCCAATAGGCCCACCAATAGTTTCCGAATGCCCGGTTGATGAAAGCAAAACCTTCGTAGGAGTTGGCTCCGTACCAGGCGATGAAGAACTCCATCGAATACGCGTACCCGACCAAACTACCCGTCGCCAAGGTGATCTTGCACATGTTGTCTATGTGCTTTTGCGTGATCAGGTCGTGGAGACCGAAGACCGAGCGCAGAGGAAGAAGAAGTGTCAGCACCATTCCGAACCCGGAGAAGATGGCGCCAGCCACAAAGTAGGGCGGGAATATGGTGGTGTGCCATCCGGGGAGATTGGCTACGGCGAAATCAAAGGAAACGATCGTGTGAACGGAAAGAACGAGAGGAGTGGATAGACCGGCTAACAAAAGATAAGCCATCTCGAAATTACGCCAGTGATTGTTCGCGTTCCTCCACCCCATGGCCAGAACGCCATAAAAATATTTGCGCCAAGTTGCCTTGGCCCGATCCCGGATAACGGCCAAATCGGGGATCATGCCCATATACCAGAATAAAATGGAAACGGTGAAGTAGGTGGAGACCGCAAACACGTCCCATTCCAGCGGGCTTCGGAATTGTGGCCAAATTTCATTCGAATTGGGGAGCGGAAACAACCACCAGGCAAACCAAACTCGACCGACGTGGAAAAGGGGGAAAATACCGGCGCACATGACCGCAAAGACCGTCATGGCTTCAGACGCTCGGTTGATTGATGTTCTCCATTTTTGCTTGAGTAGGCAAAGAATTGCGGAAATCAGGGTTCCCGCATGTCCGATACCGATCCAAAAAACGAAATTCACGATAGCCCAACCCCAGTTTACGGGGTTGTTGTTGCCCCAAACCCCGACTCCCGTGGAGACCAAATATGCCAAGCCCATGCCGGTGAAACTCGCAACGCACAAAGCCGTGATGAAGCACCACCACCACCAAGTGGGGGTTTTGGCCTCGACGATGCCGCAAATCTTCTCCGTTATCCAATGGAAGTTCCGCTTGTTAAGTACCAAGGGGGCTTCTTTCCATGGTGCGGGATCGACTTTCTCAAGTATTGCCGGAGTGTCTGAATTCACCTTTGATTTAGTAGCTGAACTCATGCCTAATGCTTCTCCTCCGAACTCTCGTTGTCGTGACTTTCGGCTTCATGTCCTTCCTCGTGATGCACGGGATGAGCCTTGTCGTGGTATTCGCGCGACGAGTGAGGCTCGTCCACATGGAGAGGCATGTTTTTGTTCGGGTTGCGAACTTTGGCCAAAAAGGTGGTTCGGGGGCGCGTATTGAGATAGCCCAATACCGAATAATCACGAGGGTTGCTTTTCCATTTGCTTACTTCGCTCGTGGGGTCGCTTAGGTCGCCGAAAGCAATGGCATCGGTTGGGCAGACTTGTTGGCAAGCCGTGCGGATCGTTCCATCCGGAACCTTCAGGTCGCTCTCCTCGAGAGTGAGGTCCGCACCGTCTTTGCCGGCAAGCTTGCCCGCTCTCTGAGCCTTGACCTTTACTCGTATTTTGGATTCCTGGACGCGTTGGACGCAATAAGTGCATTTCTCCATGACTCCGCGCATGCGTACCGTCACGTCGGGATTCTTTCCCATGGCAGGAAGGGAATCGTTTTTTTCGCCCAAGGGTCCTTGGTAAAGCTCGTCGGTGTCGCGTTTGTTCCAATCGAAGAAATTGAATCGTCTGACTTTGTAGGGGCAGTTGTTCGCGCAATAACGGGTTCCGACGCAACGATTGTAGGCCATGGCGTTCATGCCTTCCTCGTCATGAACGGTCGCATTGACAGGGCAAACCGATTCGCATGGAGCCGTCTCGCAGTGCATGCAGGCGACCCCCTGAAAGGAGACTTGAACGTCGGAGGGAATCTCGGCGCCATCCCTCTTGGTCGAGCTGAAGTATCGATCGAGTCGGATCCAGTGCATCTCGCGTCCCCTGAGTACCTGATCCTTTCCTGCGACCGGTATGTTGTTTTCGCTTTGGCAGGCAACTACACAGGAGCTACAGCCAGTGCACTGATTGAGGTCGATTGCCATGCCCCATTGGTGGAGCCCGAAAGCATCCGACTTCTCATGGGTGTGATCCGGATGCTCATAGGCTGAGTTTCCGCGCGGGGTCGTCTTTGCCTTGTGGGCAAGATCTTTGCTTTGCTCATTTCCCCAAATAGCCGGAGAGTGTGACTCAGCGCCCATTTTTTGAGCGAATGATTCGTTTTCGGCGTACTCTTCCGCATTGGCTTCGCGAACGATGGCACGACCTTCCATGGACCAATGTTCCTGAACGTTTGCCAGGATCTTGTATTCACCGGTTGGTTCGCAGGTGACGCCTTCAATTATTCGGTCTCCATCCTTTCCGAGTAGCGGATAGGCGTCGTATCCGGTTCCTTGACCGACTCTGCCCGTGGTGCGGCGACCCATTCCAAGAGAGGCGACAATGGTTCTGTCCGCCAATCCTGGCTGAACGTAAAGAGGACCTTCGATGAATTGATCGTCGGAAAGGGACAATTTGACCACCGGCGCTTTTTGTTTGCCGCTCTCGAATACCGCTGTGTCGGGCGCCACTTCACCCTTTTCATTGAGCATGGTTGCCTTGGGCAAAAGCTTCAACCCGGGGTACTTCTTTTCCAACTCGAGTCCCAAGACAGGGCTAATGAGCAGGGCATTGTCCCAAGTTAGCTTGGAGATCGGGTCCGGACACTCCTGCATCCAGCCGTTATTGGCGTACCGTCCATCCCAAGAATGAAAATCGGGAATCAGCAATACGTCCAATTTGCCGGATGACGATTTGCTTTCGCCGTCGGATTCGGTCTTGAGAAGAGCTTCACGATCATCGACGTCGTCAATCTTGGTCGGTTCGGCATTCTTGTGGATCCCCAAACGAAGAAAATCATCGAAGCTATTGCCGCTCCTTGCGATTTCTTCATGCATTGATTTGACCAAGTCATGAGGGCTTTTGTCCGAACCGAGTATGGCAAGAAGGCATTCGAGGTCGGATTTGGTGTCAAATAGCGGCGCAATAAGAGGTTGAACGGGGACGGTCGAGGTTTCGTCCCAGGTCGTACCCAAGTCCCATGATTCCAAATAATGGGATTGACCAATGTGCAAATCGCATTCGCGGGAAGTCTCATCGATCGAATAACCGACTCGAGCGGAATTCTTTGCCTTTTTAAGAATCGCTTTCCAATCTACGGAAGAACCCACCGAATATACCGGGTTGCCTCCTATGATGACGAGGGATTCCACTTCTCTGTTTTCAACGGCTGCCAAAAGTTCGGTCAGGGTCGTGTGGTTGTTTCCGGAAGAAGGCAGGTAATCTATTGTTTTCCCGATTGCTCCCAAAGCCCGGTTGATGGCGAGGCATGCCAATTGAACGTCTTGTGGAAGGTGGCTTCCCGCAAGAACAACCGATTTCTTCGGCTTGGAGCAGAAGTCCTTGACGCAAGCCTTGACCCAGTCCAAGTCGCTCAGGGCAGGTTTTCCGCGTTTGAGAAGATGTTCGATCAGCTCATTGTCCTTGCTTTCGAGGCATTTGAGTACTTCTGCCAAAAGAAGAGCCGCAAAAGCCGAAAAATTCGATGAATCGAGGCGGAGTCGATGATCCGCAACTCCCCCGGTGATGGTAAGGTCTGATTCTACTGAATAAAGCCTGTTCATCTTCTTGGCATCGGTGGGTTTGAGCACTTTCCTCCCTGCCATGAATGCCCGTGCATTCGCCAATGAGTTCGGTTCGCGGTTGCCTAAAAAATCGCAATCCAAGGAAATTACGCGGGATGCCTTGTCCAGCTTGGGTATGGCTCGCAGGGGTTCTTGATCAAGGGCCCGGGAAAGAGAGATTTCGGGCTGACGAAGGTCGATTGCCTCAAACTCAGACCAAATGACTTTTTTGTCTTTCAGTTCTTTGGCGAGCTGGCCACGAATTTTGGAAAAGGAAGAGTCGGCCAAGATGGCGAGTTTCCCTTCCTTTGCCCACTTGCTCAGTTCAGCCAAGCTATCGGTGGAGGATATTTTTTTCCATCGAACGGAAGATTCGTCGCCCTTGTTCGTGATTTCCTTGCGGAAACTGCCTTGAGCTCTGTCAGGGTCGTAGAGATCCAATACGGATGCCTGAGCAAAAGAGTCAGTGCTTCCGCCGCCAGGGAGATAACTGGGGTTTCCCTCGATCTTGGTTGGTCTGCCTTGATGAGATTCGGCAATCAGTGGGAGAAAGCCGTGAGCCGTGGGCATCGAGGTTGCGTAATAGCTCGGTACCCCGGGAATGAGCTCCTCGGGACTCTTGCCATAGGGGAGGATAGCTTGCTCCGGACGGCGGCATCCGGTAAAGCCCAAGCCGGCAAGACCGAAGGACGCGGCCATGACTTTCATGAAGCCTCTGCGCTCCACTCCCTCAAGCATACTTGCTCCCTCGGGGAATTCGCGTTCAACCCAAGACTTGAATCCCGGGGTCTCGGCCAAGTCGTCCAGGCTTTTCCAGTAATGCCTGCCGTTGGCTGGCATTTCGTTAGATGCTTCCTTGATCATCGATGGCAACCTGTGCAACTTAGAGGTGGATGGACTCCCCATTTGTCCTTGATACCCAAATCGGCATGGGGGTTTGCCGAACTTGATTCGTCATTTGGGGCAGCGGGATGAACCCAAGATAAATTAGTGACCTCGGACATCGGGCGAAGGGCGTCATGGGGTTTTCGATGACATTCGAGGCAAAAGGCCATGCTGAGGGACTTGGAGTGGTATACTTCTTCCATCTGGTCAATGCGTCCGTGGCACTCTACGCAACTCACCCCTCTGTTTACGTGGATGGCATGATTGAAATAAACGTAGTCCGGTGTCTTGTGGATGCGGAGCCAAGGTATGGAGGGGCGATTCAAGATGCCATCGCCATTGACGTCCTCGTTGTCGGAGAGATTTCCGTCTCTGTCGGTGTCTTCTCCGTAATAAGATGCCCGTACGGGTTCGAGTAACGGAGAGTTTGCCTTGATTGTCTTGTGGCAGGACATGCAAACGTTGGCCGAGGGAATGCCGGCGCTAGCAGACTTGTCGACGGAATGGTGGCAGTAGCGGCAGTCCAATCCGAGTTGACCGGCGTGGAACTCGTGGTCGTAGCTGACGGGTTGGGTCGGTTGATACCCTACTCGGGTATACTTTGGAGTGGCGTAGTAGGTGATGCCGGCAACGACGACTCCCCCGGTCATGCCCAAGGCTATGATCAGTTTGATTGGTACGGTATTGACCCAGCGAGGAAAAATATTACGCATGAGATGGATGGTGTTTAATCCAAAAAGTGGATCGGCCTAG
The DNA here is from genome assembly GCA_018645725.1 of Opitutia bacterium. Lineage (GTDB taxonomy): Bacteria > Verrucomicrobiota > Verrucomicrobiia > Opitutales > Seribacteraceae > Seribacter. The sequence goes on along the minus strand of JABGWD010000042.1, from coordinate 10,184 downwards.
CCTGCAGGCAAGGGACGGGATGTCTTCCGCTTGGGCGGTAAGGCAAACGCCGAGTTGGGCAAGGGCGATTTGGCATTGCTGACAGATAACAGGATTGAAACCACGCTAAGATTACTATTTTTCATCTTTTGTTCTGACAACATCAAAGAAATCGTCCCGTCAGTATTAATAAAACTTAATTCAGCTTATTAGAAACATTTTATGACTCCCATAGGAAAAGCATGGCTTGGGCATTACCCAATTGATTCGAAATAGTGAAAACCATATCTGAAAGAGCGGATGTCGTAGTCGTCGGGGGTGGATTGGCCGGTCTGTGCGCCGCGATGACGGCGGCGCGTAACGGTGCGACCGTAAAATTGATCGAGACGAGAAACTTTCTCGGAGGGCGGATAGGAGACGGGGTGCGCTTTCCCTTTGATCAACCCGGGGGGGCGAATTTCATCTATCGGAGAGAATCCGGCATTCTGGACGAATTGTATCTCCGGGTTCTCCTTGAAAACCGGGAAGGCAATTATGCCGGCCAAAACCGAGCGTTGATGAATTGGGTTTCGGGCCAGGAGAGACTGGAGGTTTTTCTTGGGTCTCAGGTTTTCGAGGTTTCCCTGGGAAGCGGAGAATCAAGGATCGAGTCCGTTTTGGCTATTACGGAGGGACTGGGGAGCAGGATTCTCTTTAGGGGGCGTTACTTTGTCGATTGTACCGGAAACGGGGCGTTGGCCCAGATGGCCAAGGCATCCGGTGAATCGGGCGTTGATTTGACGGAATATTCGGAAGACGGTTCACCTCAATCGATCGAGACCCGTTTTGCAACGAGCATGAGAATAGCGGAAAGTGACAAGGAGGTTCCGTTTGAGTGTCCGTCTTGGGTCCGCCTGAAATGGGAGGACAATCACCTTTCGGCCAAGCTTGATCTCCTTGAGTCCCTCGACCGAAACTTGCTTGGAGACCATAACCTCGAGTGGGTCAATCAAGTTGCCCCCGAGGTCAATCCCAGTTCGGGAGAAATCGTATGGGCCGCCTGGGACTTTCTGAAAAACCGTTCCCCGATGATCGACCGCGCGGCCCGGTTGGTCGTTGAGGATTTTTCGGCCATCCCCCTGAGGCAGGACGGTTTCCGAGCAAAGGGAGATTTCGTTCTGAATCCCCATGACATGGAGTCAGGCAGGACTTATCCTGATTCTGTCGCCGTCGGTCGGTCGCCTTTGGATCTTGAGGGTGCCATGTTGTGCTCGATGCGGGGCAAAGTCGCCCTGCCACACCCTTTTGAAATTCCTTTGCGTTGCCTTTACTCAAAATCAGTCAAAAACCTCTTTTTCGCAGGCGGTCATGCTTCTTGTACCAGTCGTGCATCCGCCAGTTTGCGCCACCCCCCTACCTCCGCTCAATTGGGTGAAGCAGTGGGACTGGCCGCGGTTCTTTGCATCCGCCTGAACAGGCTTCCCAGGACCTTGTCGAAAAGCGGTTACGTCGATGAACTCAGAAGGCTCCTCTATCGCTCGAACCATACCTTTTCGACAGCTACCCCGGATGACCCCGATGACCTTCTTTGCGATGCCAAGGTGACGGCATCCTCCGCTTTGGAGGTTTTTACACCGAAAGATTCGGGGAAGCCCCTTTTGCCTGCCCCGTCAAAGGGATTGATTCAATTCCCGTTGACCCGCCCCGAGTTGAATGGGGTTCGTTTGTTCCTCGAGGTCCGGGAAAACTGCCTTGTTCAATGCGGTTTGTTCGAATCTTCTTCCCATTTCACGATTTCTCCGGGCTTGTGCCTCGATAGGGTTGAGTTCGAGTTGACGAAAGGTCAGGTCGGTTGGGTGGAGATTCCTTTTGCGGTTGAGATTGGAAACCCGGGATGGCATTTTTTGGAGTTTTCATGGGGTGACTCCGTCGTCCTGCACGAACAGGATGACGCCCCGGTCGGCATTCTCCTTCATCGTGCCGCCAAATCACCCGGAAGTGGAATAAAAAACCCGTATTCCGAATTCTCGCCCGTGACTAGCCTGGTCCCTGCTCCTTCCTCCGCTCCGATGATCGAGGCTGTGCCGGAGCAACCTGTTTACATGGCTCAAAACCTTACCAACGGGAGAATTCGCCCTGATCGCCTTCCCCAACTGTGGATTTCAGAGCCTACCGATTTTCGTTATCCCGAGTTTCTCGAGTTTCATTGGGAGCAGATCCGGGATATTTCTTCCATCGATTTGGTCTTCGATCCCTCGTCCGAATTTATTGTTCCGGCGCGTCCCGAGAAGTTTTCCTCAGCCTGCGTAACTTCAATCGTAAGTCACTACAAAATCTTTTTCATGGACGAAGTCGGTCATTGGAAGGAATTGCTCGAAGTGTCGGATAACGCGCTGCCTTTTCGGACACATGAATTCCCCACGTTTTCAACCAAGGCCCTGGAGATTGAAATCATTTCGACGCATGGACTTGACCGAGCTCAGGTTTATCAGGTTCGCGCTTACCCTTGAACCGTTCTCCCGAATATTCGGTTTGCATTCGCAGCCAATCCAACTCATGTTGTCGTAAACCTAGAATTCGCCTATGAATGGAATAATCACAGTTTTCGCAACAATCCTGCGTGTCCTAACCTTGCTTATGTTTTGTGGCATTGCGATTTGGCTTGTAATTTCACACAACACCAAAACCAATAAAACAAACGCTTTTCTCGACGAACAAGTTTCCAATGGCTATGCGATCCTTCAATCTTCCAAGGAGGCTCAATGGGCTGACGTTGCCACAAAAAAAACTGCGTTCAAGGAAATCTTTTTGGATAACCAACCTGTCGGCCTAAATGACGAAAACCCGCTCGAAAATGCATTGGATTCCCTGAAGGCTTCCGAGAACGCAATTATGCGGGGGAAGGACTACAGGGAGAAACTTGACGATTTGGCCATGGAATTCGGGCCCCCGAAACTCAACGCCGAGAATACGCCCATTGACTTGTTCCTGTGGAATTCGGAGAGCAAAGTATGGGAACCGAATGCCAATGCCAAACCGGAGGGCATTGCCGAGCTCAAAAACCCGTTCTCCGATTTGGGGCAGTTTCCCAAGGATGACGTCCACAAGGAGGACGGGACCGTCATACCCGGAGTTTCCCGCGAGAACCGTTTGCGTACGGTCATGGGCATGCTCTACAAAAACCGCAATGATCTTTATGGTGAGATTGCCAGCCTGCGGTCGAATGTCTTGGAGCGGGATCAACAATTGCGTGAGTCGCAGAATTTGTTCAACGACATGAAGAACCAGAAGGAGGAGTGGGAGGCCAAATCCAATGATTTCGAGCTTAAGTTACAAAACACCGAGGCTGATTTGGCCGAAGAGAAAAAGCTCAGGAAGGATGAAAACGAAGCAGCTGAACAGCAGATCATGGTTCTTAACAATAACATTGCGGGCCTTGAGCAACAGAAGATCGAATCGGAAAAGATGCATACCGCAGAGATCGATTCGCTTAAGGAAGAGCATGGAGCCAAACTCAGTCAGTTGCAACGGGAGATCAAACTAGCCGACGCCGCGGGTTATCAGCGGGGCATTGATGAAATGCTTGCCAAGCAAAAAGGTGGTGTCGAGGCTTTGGCTGGCCAAGATGCAAAGGACGAGAATCCATTTGGCGTGAAAGAGGATGGTCCTCCCCAAAAACCCGATGCCGTGGCTACGGAGGCCTCGACTGAGTTGACGATGATGAACGAGTATGGAATTCCTTCCTCCATTGCCCGGATTGACAGCAGATCCGGTATGCTCATGCTTCCCATAGGTAGTGAACGGGGCTTGAACCAAGGAGAAATTTTCACTCTTTGGAAGGGGAAGTCGGAGGCTGCCCGGATCAAGGTGCAAAGTACGCGAAAGGGCTATTCATTGGCCTATATCTTGCCCCAGTTTGGGCAACCGAACCGTTTGCGCCCCGGCGATCTCGTTCAGATCGTTCCCGAAAAACAAAACACCCTTTGAACCGATAATTTCGATGACCAAGTTTCTTGCCATTTTCTTGCTTTCAAGCCTTACCTTTCTTTTGAGCGGTTGTTTCACTGCCTCCCCGGATGACGACAAAATGCCCCAAACTCGCCCTGCGAATTGGGAATACAGTCTCCCCGGTGGTTTTGATCGCGGTGGATTCAACCGCTAAGCTCTCGGTTTTCTTTTGTCACCATCCCCTTCCGTGACCGCAGGGGGCGATTCAGTCGGCATCCTTTATTTGGTCGCCACCCCGATTGGCAATCTTTCGGATCTCTCCTCAAGGGTCCGTTATTCCTTGGATAATTGCGATTTGATTGCCTGCGAGGACACCCGGGTTACGAAAAAACTGCTCGACCACCTTTCGCTGTCCAAACCTTTGGTTTCTTATCGCGAGGAAAACGAGGTAAAGAAGACAGCCGAACTAGCCGAACTTCTGGAGCAGGGCAAATCCGTAACCCTCGTTTCGGATGCCGGATATCCCGGGATCAGCGATCCAGGGTTTCGAATGGTCAGGGAATGCAGGAGTCGGGGAATCCCAATCGTCCCGATTCCCGGTCCGAATGCAGCCATCACCGTCTTGGCCGCTTCGGGGCTTCCCACGCACCAATTTCTCTTCCTCGGCTTTCTTCCCAAAAAATCAGCCGGAGCCCGGAAAGCTCTAGGAGAATGGAAGGGATTCGGCGGATCTTTGATTTTGTACGAGTCGAAGTACCGGATTGAAAAAACCTTGGGGTTGATCGAAGAAGAACTTGGAGCCGAAAGGATGGTATGCGTAGCCCGCGAAGTAACCAAGCTTCACGAAAGCTTTTTGGTCGGAACCGTTGCGAAAGTCATAACCCTTAGCAGGACGACGAGTTCGAAAGGCGAATTTACCTTGGTCATAGGTCCCGAGGGATACGTCCTCTGAAAGTACGAAATGAGAGTCGCGGTTTTTGATCTTGGTTCGAATACGACCAAATTGCTCGTTGTTGAGGTCGATGGTTCTTCCGTGCCGCGGGTTCTTGCCGAGGAGAGTCGGGCTTGCAGGTTGACGGCGGGTGGAGGCGAAGAATTTCGTTTTTCGGAAAAATCAATTGGGAGGACGCTGGGAGTACTCGGCGAACTTATGGAAATTGCCAAGGGACACGATGTCCAAAGGACAAAGGCCGTGGCAACGGAGGCTTTCAGGAGATCGGATAACAGCCAGGATTTGATTTCGTTGGCCAAGGAATCACTTGGCCTTGATATTTCGGTTCTCTCGGGATCGGAAGAGGCGGGTGCCATTGCCGCCGGATTGCTTTCCGATCCCTCGATCTCGGAACTTGATGACTTTCACGCCATTGACTTGGGCGGCGGAAGCATGGAAGTGATTGCAGTGAAAGATCGAAAGGTTACCTTCCTGCAAAGCTTCCCATTGGGTGCTGCGGTCATTTCGAACCGGTTCTGCCCTGACTCGGGTTCCCCATGGTCCGAAGAGGCATGCTCAGAGGCCCAAAGCCATGTCAAAAGCTTTTTGAGCGCATCGGATGCCTCAGTCCTTTCAAGCTCCTTCTCCACTTTGGTGGGCGCGGGTGGAACGTTGGTGTTTCTGCGCAAGATTCTGGACAATGAAACAGGAAGGGAAGGAAGGGAGAAAGGAGTGATCGAGCACTCCGATTCGACCGACCTTTTTGAACGAATCTCAAATATGACGTTGCGACAGCGGCAGGAAAATTTCCCTGCCCTACCCCCTGCCCGTGCGGATATTTTCCCGGGCGGCTTACTCGTCCTGAACGAGGTAATGAACTATTTCAACAGGACGGAGATCATTCATTCCTACCATAACCTGAGGCATGGCATTGCCATGGAACTTGCCAAGGAAGACTAGGTTTCGCCTTTTTCTCGGATGAATCCGCCTCAGGCGGCTTTTCTCATCTCCCGCTCGAGATGATCCATGATCGCTTCGACGGAAAACTTCATCTTTACCCAAAGCATCTTTCCATCCCGCTTGATGGAATGTCCATCGAGAACCTTTTCGAGACGCTTGTCCTGGGCTTTTCTCATGTCGAGCATAGCCATCCCTCCGCGAACCATGGCCTCGACTTGCTTGCAGGTTTCCTCATCCGTGGCTTCCATGACTGCTACAAAACTGATCGATCCGCCGTCATCACCTACAGCCATCCCGCCGGCCTTCACTTTCTCGAGCATAAGCATCGCTCTTGGGTCAAGTTCGTTGTTCTTGGCCGCCCCCTTGACGTCTGCGAAGAAAAGAAAGCCGGGTTTGTCCATTTGCCCGGCGAGGACGTCAAGCAAGTCATGTCCTTTGTAGGACGGAGCCTTGCCCTTCGCCAAATCAATGCCTTCCGATACGTAATCGGCGTCGGGCCCTCCTACGATTACACCTTTATTAAGTGGCGCGAAAGCCATTGAGTGCCGCCCCCTGTCGCTTGAGTAAACTTTCTGCTTCCCGATGCGGCTAACTTCAACGGAATCCTGAGACTTGACCAAATCGACCAACATGTCGGTGTCGACACCGCCTTTCATAATGGCAATCCCCTTATGTTGCTCGCCTGTGCCGGACATGGTTAAGTAGGAAAACTCGTCAACGTCTACACCGTACTTCTTCTTCATCTTTTCCATTCTTTCCACTGCTTCGGGCATTTTTTCCATAGACTCGAGCATGAAGGAACCTATTTCGGATTTACGCATGGCGTCGAAATCCATGTGCATGAGCCAGTTGGCGTCTCGCGAGACCTTGGACAGGTCAAGAGGCTTGGCTTGAATTGCAAGAAGAGGGATCCATGCAAGTACGATTGTAACGAGTATTTTTTTCATGATAGGTTCTGTGCGTTGAGTTAAATTCCTTCGTGTGTTCGTATTTTATACAACAACGGGTGTACCAAAGTTACGTTTTTCGTAAATAATCCGATTGATCGGCGGATTATGTTTTTAAGGCGATGTCTTTCATCCAATGATAAATTCCATCCCAACCCTCTATGGGAAACTACTTCCTGTCGAGTTTTTTTTCATGTTCCTGAGGGTTTCGCTGCGCTAAAAAGAGCAGAATGAAAGCTTTTGTTCTTCTTTTCTCCCTCACCTTCATTCCCGGGCTTCCACTCGGTGCAAAAGAAGAACTTTGGCCGGGTTGGCTCGGTCCCGAGCGAAATGGTCGGGTGGATGGCTTCAAGTCTCCTGCCCAATGGCCCGCCGAACTGAAGCCCAAGTGGAGCGTCAAGGTCGGATCCGGTTACGGGACGCCCGTAGTCGCCAAGGGCAAGGTCCTGATCCACTCCAGGCAGGGAGACAAGGAGATGGTCCGTGCTGTGGAAATCGATTCCGGGAAGGTTCTTTGGGCCAAGGGTTACCCCGTCCCCTTCAAAATGGGAGGCGGAGGCGAGCGCCATGGAAAGAGCCCCAAGGCCAACCCTTCCTATTCCGAGGGACGCCTTTTCACCACCAGCATATCCGGTATCCTTACGGCATGGGACGCCGAGTCGGGCAAACTGCTCTGGCGAAAGGTTCCCGGCAAGCGTTTCGGGCAGTCTCACGCCCACTGGGGGGCGTCCAATTCCCCGCTCGTGCTGGGGGATATGATCGTAAACCTGTTCGGGAACGAGGAAGCGGGGACATTGATGGCACTCGACGTCGCCACGGGCGAAAGAATCTGGTCGACGGGTAATGACGGCACTTGTTACTCCTCCCCCTTCTCAGTCGAAATCGATGGCGTCCGTCAAATCGTGGCCTGGAATCACCGGGCCCTCGTGGGAGTGGCACCTGAGGACGGTCGCTTGCTCTGGGAATTTCCTTTCCCTCACAAGACTCACAACCAAAATATGCCCACTCCTGCCTTTCACGAGGGCAAAATCCTCCTCGGAGCCGAGAACCGGGGTATTCATGCCATCGCGCCCGTCCTCAAGAAGGGAAAGTGGAGCGTTTCCACATCCTGGAGTCAGAAGGAGCTCGCGCTCGACATGGCCTCGGCCATCGTGGCGGATGGCTTCCTTTATGGCCTATCCCACTATGGGCAGGGCCGACTTTTCTGCCTCGACCCGGAAAACGGTAAAATGCTTTGGCAAGGCTCGCCCCGGACAGGACCTTACGCCTCCTTCCTCTCTTTCCCCGGGCATGTTCTGACTCTTTCCCATCAGGGTCGCCTGGTAGTCTTCAAGGCCTCCCCCAATGGCTTTCAATTCGTGGCAAACTATACCTTGTCGGATAGCTCCACCTGGGCCGCTCCCGTACTTCTCAAGGACGGTATCCTAGTCAAGGATGCGGATAGCCTTTCCCTCTGGACCTTACGGTAAGGAGTAACAAAACGAGCAAGCCTACTTCTTCTTGCTCTTCCCGGTGTATTTACCGTCGTCCTTTTGGCTACGGGGTTCGCGGTACCCTTCGGTGATGTAACGCTTGAACTTGGCCGCAATCTCGGGGTGCTGGGAGGAGAGGTCGTTCTTTTCGGCCATGTCCTTGCTTAGGTCGTAAAGATACATATGACCGCCCTTCCCTATCCCCTTCCATTTTCCTGAACGGGCGGCCCGCACGCCATACTGCCAGTACATGTACTCATGCTGTTTTTGCTCCCCCTTGCCCAGCAAGGTGGGCAAAACGGAGATGCCGTCGATATCCTTGGGCACTTCCTTGGAGACGCCGGCAACTTCCGCGAGCGTCGGCATGACGTCGGGGAAATCCCAAGGGTGATCACTGACCGAGCCGGGCTTGATCTTGCCAGGCCAACGAGCGACCATGGGTACGCGGATTCCGCCTTCGTTCAAGGATCTCTTGTGACCCTGCATGACACCGCAGGAATTGTGGATGCCGTCAAATCGCTTGGCTGCCCCGTTGTCCGAGGTGAAGAACATGAGGGTATTCTCGTAGATCCCTAGCTTCTCGAGCAAGGCGGTGATCTCTCCCACTTGTCGATCCATCATGGTGTCCATGGCTGCCGCTACCTTGGCATCCTTGCTTTTCCATAGCTTATCCTTGTAAATTTGCCAAGCGGGCTCGTCCTCGGGGATCTGGTAGGCAGCGTGCGGGGGCGTCCACGGGCAATACAGGAAGAAGGGTCTGTCCTTGTTGTTCTTGATGAATTTGATCGTTTCGTCGTAGATGGCGTGGTGGGTGTAGCGCCCGCTCAACTCCACCTTCTTGCTGTTGCGAAAGAGATGGGTGTAATAGGTGTGGGCATGCCATTGATTGTAGTAGCCGTAGAAGAGGTCGAACCCTTGGCGTTCGGCGGCCCCGTCCTTGCCCTGATTGCCGAGTCCCCACTTGCCGAACCCTCCGGTGGCATACCCGGCTTTCTTGAGAACCTCGGCAATGGTGACGTCATCGGGGAAAAGGGGTATCCCTCCCGAATTTCCGCGAACAGGGGTGTGTCCCTTGTGATAGCCGGTCATCAAGGTGCTCCTGGCGGAAGCGCAGACGGCATCGCCCGAATAACAATCCGTAAAACGCATGCCTTCTTTGGCCATTTTGTCGAGGTTCGGGGTTAGTATGGTCTTGCTTCCGTAGCACCCCAGATCATGGTACCCCATGTCGTCCACCATGATGAAGATGACGTTCGGCACTGCCGCTTTCAATTGAATGCCGAATCCTAGAATCGAACAAAACAAGGAAAGGGTTAGAAGGCTGTAAAAAGAATTCATGGTGTTATCAGGGATGTTAGCCTGTGAGGTTTTTGACTACTTGGAAAGAAAGATATCGCTCTTCACCACCAAGTGAATGAGGTCGCGCAAACGGTTGTCCTTTTTTCCGAGTTCAGCCACGATGCGGTCGACTTCGCCTCGATCGACTGATTCCAAGTGTCTGCCGGTGGCATAGGTCAGCATCTTCTTGGTCAGGCATGATACGACGAGGGTCTTGCGTTCCTTGAGCATCTCCTTGAATTCCACGATGTCGGCAATCTGTTTGCCGTTGGCCATGGTTGCTGAAGTGTCGATGGGGTCTTTGGCCCGTTTGTACTTGTCGCGCCAGCGACCCACGACGTCGAAGTTCTCGAAAGCAAAGCCCATGGGGTCGATCTTGGCATGGCAACTGTAGCAGGGCTCGTTCTTGCGGTGCAAATCCAACCGATCCCGTATGCTGGTAGCTTCCCGCGTGTCCACGGGCAAAGGTTCGACGTCTGGTGGCGGAGGCGCCGGAGGAGTGCCGAGGATGTTTTCCAATACCCATACTCCGCGTACCACGGGCGAAGTGTCGACCCCATTGGCGGTCGCCGTCATGAGACCGGGTTGAGTGAAGATACCGCCACGGCGGGGATCGTCCAGTTTGACCTT
>JABGWD010000356.1 GCA_018645725.1 Opitutia bacterium | reverse complement strand
GGCGGTAACCAAGATAAGAATGCCAATTGAAAACTTCATTGTTTGGAGTTGAGTTGTATTCGGTTGTTTGAGTTTTACCTGTTCATGATCTGCTCGATCTCATCGGGTTCGATCGGAGTTTTGGCCATGAGGTTTACGGGTCCGTCCGCCGTGATGACGATATCGTCCTCCAACCTGACACCAAGTCCTTCTTCGGGTATGTAAATGCCAGGCTCGACGGTGTATACCGCATTTTCTTTGAAAAAGTGCTGGCCGGAATTGACGTCGTGAACGTCAAGCCCCATGGGGTGCCCCAATCCGTGCATGAAATATTTCCGGCAGGCCGGGCTTGCGGGGTCTTGCTTTTTCACTTCCGCCGGGGTGATCAGTTTCAAGCGGAGCATCTCCTCGGTCATCATTTCATGGGAATCGTTTTGCCAATCCTTGTGCGCTTTGCCTACTGTTGCGTTCTCGATGCATTGACGCAGAACCCGCAGGACGGCCTTGTAGACCTGCTTCTGTCTGCGGTTGAATTTGCCACTGACGGGAACCGTACGGGTCAGGTCCGCGTTGTAATTTCCGTAGCATGCCCCGACGTCCATGAGCAACATCTCGCCCTTTTTGCATTCCTGATCGTTTTGCAGGTAGTGCAAGGTGCAGGCATTGGCTCCGGATGCAATGATCGGGGAGTATGCGAATTTGCAGCGTCTGCGTATGAATTCCCGGGAATATTCACCCTCGATCTCAAACTCCTTCACGCCCGGTTTGATCATTCGGAGCACCTTGCGGAATCCACGGTTGGTCACCTCGACGGCTTCCTTGATCATCTTGATCTCCAGGGGATCCTTGACGAAACGCAGTTCGTGGAGCAACGGGGCCAACCGGTCGATTTCGTGCAAGGGGAAATCCCGCTGGACCTGATTGATGAACCGTCGCTCCCGGGTCTCGACCTCATCGGGGGCCCGGTTGTGTTCGTTGTTGTTCAAGTAGGCTTTCTTTGCCTCGAACATGAGGATCTTGAAGAGTACGGGAAATTCGCTGATCCAATGAACCGAGTCGACCCCGGAAATCTGCTTTGCGTCTTCCTTACTGTGTTTGAACCCTTCCCAAATTCTCAAGTGTTCGCTTGGCTCGCGCAGAAACAGGATTTCGCGATGCTTGGGGTCCGGGGCATCGGGGAACAAGACAAGAATGCTTTCCTCTTGTTCGATGCCGGTCAGGTAGAACAGATCGGCATTCGGATGGATGATGAAGGAGCCGTCCGCATTGGTGGGGAGAACGTCGTTGGCGTTGACGACCGCGAGTGACTGCGGTTCCAGTAACTCGGCGAGGCGACGCCGGTTGTCTTTGAATAATTGGTTTTTGATCGGCAGGTGGCGCATAAAAATTCCTTTGCTTTAGGCAAGTCTCTTGAGCTTGGTCACCCGTCCGGTGGCAACCCACTCGGCAACGTAGATGTCTCCGTTTGCATCGAAGCAGGCATCGTGCGGATGAACGAACTTGCCGGCTTTCCATGTTTGGGTCTTGCCCCGGTTTACGGTCTTTTTCTTGACCACGCTCTCGACGTCTTCCCCAAGTTTTGCGACCACCTCGTTCTTTTCGTTGAGCAAGGTGATACGGGCGTGCAGTTCGGGAACCAGCAACAAGTTTTTCCAGGTGTCCAAGTTTGCGGGCATCCCGTACCCCTCGAGGGTTTCGACATATTTTCCGTCCATTTCCAGAAATTGCAAGGTGTGGTGGGCACGGTCGCAAATGGCAACGCGTTGCTTTTTGCCTGGTCTACGGTCGATCCAAATACCGTGAGGGGTTGCGAATTTGCCTTCGCCTTTTCCCGGGCCGCCGAACTTCGAGACCCAATTGGCGTCTTTGTCGTAGCGGTGGATCCAGAACGAACCGTATCCGTCGGCGAGGAGAAAGCCTCCGTCGTCCAAAAATGCAAAATTGGTGGGCAGAAATGCGTCCCGTCCCCAGCGTGGGCGGCCCTTTCCTTCAAACCTCACGGCATCCGGTCCATCCTCGCCCTTCCGGTAGACTCCGCTGTCCATCGGGGCATACTTTTCCCAGACTTTTTCCCCTTTGAGGGTAAGCTTGGCGAAGGCTTTCACGTTCTGGTAAGCGCAAACGTAGAGGAATTCCTCGTTTCCTTCCTGACGAACTTCAATACCGTGGCCGCCTCCTTGGAATTGATTTCCGAAGGCCCGGATGAATTTGCCATTTGGATCGAATACGAAAATAGAAGGGTGATCCTTCAGGTTGCGACGGCCTTCGTGGATGACGTATAGGTTGCCTGTCTTGTCCACGGCAACGTTGTGGGTGGTTTGCCAAGTGTATTGGTCAGGGAGTTTAGCCCAGTTGTGATGTACTTCGTAGCGGTGTTCGCCTTCCCCTATGATGAGCGGTCCCGATTGGCTCTTCTTGGCCGAGAGAATGCTCGGTACGGCAAGGGATGAAGTAGCCGCGGTTGAAATGAAAGTACGCCGGGTAAGGGTCTTGGGGGATTTCATGATGTTCTGGTTTGAAAGT
>JABGWD010000355.1 GCA_018645725.1 Opitutia bacterium | reverse complement strand
GGCGAAGTTCAGCATGTATACCGTTCGGAAGTTGGAACTGGTGAAGGAGCATCCCGGCTGGTTCTGCAAACCGAACCTGAAAAATCCGCTTTGGCCTTGAACCTTTTGCAGGAAAAATTTCCCGCAAGTGAATTTTCAGTTGGAGACGGAGGTGGAGAAACCGCCATAAGTGGTTCCGTTAGTGATCGAATTACTTTTGATGCCTTGCTTTCGGTCTTGGTCGCCCTTGTAGGCATACTTCTTTATGTCGCTGTCCGATTTGAAATGGGGTATGCCATCGGTGCCGTCGTAGCGACGATTCACGACATCCTCATGACGATCGGGCTATTCGTTCTACTCGGAAGCATATCGGGAGGAACGATATGTTCCGGTCAATTTACCGCGCCCATGTTGGCGTCCGTACTCATGATCGTCGGGTACTCGATTAACGATACCATCGTCGTGTTTGACCGGATACGCGAAGAACTGGAAATGAATCCGGTTACAAACTTGAGGAAAATCATCACGATCGCCATCAACCGGGTCCTGTCCCGGTCTATCATTACCAGCGTGACAACCCTTCTTGCTGCAGTTTCCCTTTGGGTTTTCGGTGCAGGAGTGATCAACGATTTTGCCTTTGTTTTCGTAATCGGAATTCTAACCGGCACCTTTTCATCGGTCTTCATCGCAAGTCCGATCTTCTTCCTGTGGCACAGAGGAGACAGAAAACACGTCGAGGAGGGCGAGATGTTGCCCAAGTACGATTGGCATACCTCCAGCACCAAGGACTGAAATCAAGACCGAAAACATCGAATACTTACTGGTATAATCCTTTCCCGACCGATGCTTTGGATTGAAGAGGAAATTGACGACGAAAAAGTCGTCGCCCTCTCCCAATCGCTTTCAATTTCAAACTTGCTGGCTCGGCTTCTCCTTCTCAGAGGGATAGAGGGAGCCGATCCGGCAAACCGTTTTCTTGAACCGAAACTCGCTCATCTTGCCGACCCGTTTGATCTTCCGGGTTTGAGGGATGCCGTATTGAGAATCAGTCAGGCTGTTGCGAAGAAAGAACCGGTTCTCTTGATCGGAGACTACGACGTGGATGGCATCACCTCCACGGTAATCGTCAAACAAAACCTCATGAAGTTGGGAATAGATCCCCACTATGTAATACCCAGAAGAAAAGACGAAGGATATGGTCTCACGTCGGAAGTCCTGTCCCGAGGCCTTCGGTTGGCAGACTTCAAATTGGTCATTGCCCTTGATTGCGGCACAAATTCCTGCAAACAAGCCGATGAGCTCAAGGCAAAGGGGGTCGATTTGGTTATCGTTGATCACCATCAGGCAAAAGGCGATTTGCCCGAAGGACCGATTATGGTAAACCCTCATCTTCACCCCGACCAGGGAGAACCCTGGAGAAACCTGTGCACGGCGGGCTTGGCCTTCAAGCTCATTCACGGTTTGTTAAAATACCTAAGGGAAGAGAAAGTGAATCGGGCATTCGAAGTGAACCCGACCGAAAGCCTCTCACTCGCGGCATTGGGAACGATTGCCGATCTTGTCCCATTGAAGGAGGAAAACAGAATTTTGGCCCGCTTTGGTCTCAAGCATTTGGGTAACAAACCCAGTATCGGCTTGCAGGCTTTGCTGGAGGAATCCGGTCTCAATCTCGGCTCCACACCCGAAATTGAGGACATCACCTTCAAGCTTGCTCCCCGTATCAATGCCTGCGGAAGACTGGATGATCCGGAAGTCGCATCCGCTCTCATGCTTGAGGGGGACTTGGCCACATGCCGGAAATTGGCTAAAAAAATGAACAGGTACAATGAAGAGCGCAAGGCAATCGAAGCCCGGCTCACCGAGCATGCTCTTGAACAAGCGGAGCAAAAGTTTTCAGACAAACCGGCGGTCGTGGTTTGTGGCAAGGGGGAATCGTGGAATCCGGGAGTGGTTGGAATCGTTGCCGGGAAAATGTCCAGTTCCTTGGGCAAACCCTGCCTCGTACTGGCCCAAGCTGACGATGGCGCGTACCGGGGATCGGGTCGTGGCATACAAGGCCTTGACCTCGTGGACGTATTGTCCAGATGCCAAGAATTTCTCACTCATTGGGGGGGTCACCCGGTCGCCGTAGGCCTGACCTTGGAAAAGGAAAACCTCGAACTGTTCACCGAAGCCTTTGTGGCTGCAGTGGATACCCTGACCGGGGGGAAGATCACCCCGACAAGCCTGAGGATTACGTCGACCATCGAGCAAAGTGACCTAAGACCGGAACTTCTGCACGAGCTTGTCAAAATGGCTCCTTTCGGGCAAGAAAACCCAGAACCCGTTATTGCCCTGAAAAACGTTCGGTTAGCTCAAAAGCCCCGACCGGTTGGAGATGGATCCCACTTTCAATTTTCAGTTCACAACGGATCGACCCCCATCTCCGGTATCGCGTGGAAAATGGGCAAGCGCATACCCCCATCGGATCAAAACATAGACTTGGCGTTCCGCTTAAAATGGAACAGTTGGAACGGTCGTAAAAACCTGCAAATGGAATTGCAGGATTGGAAACTCAGCGGCAACGACTAAGGATCGATTTTTTCCTCGAGGAAGGAAACGATCTCATCTTCGGACAACCTTTCCTGCTTTGTCGTGTCTCGATCTCTCACGGTGATTGTTCCGTCTCCCTCCAACGTTTCGAAATCCACAGTCAAACCGAATGGAACGCCAATTTCGTCGATCCTTCGATAGCGCCGACCTATGGCTCCGCCCTGATCGTAAAGAACGTTCCACTTCCTTTGCAAGCGGTGATAGAAACTTTTCGCCCGATCAACCAACTCGGGTTTGTTTTTGACCAGCGGAAACACTCCCGCCTTTACCGGAGCAACCCGAGGATGGAAACGAAGAACAGTCCGCTTTTCCCCCTCGATTTCGTCTATTTGGTAGGCTGAGCAAAGCACGGCAAGAAAAGTTCGATCCACCCCCAAGCTTGGTTCGATCACGTTCGGCAAATATTTGGCTTTGAGAGCTTCGTCGAAATACTCGAGGTTTTTCCCCGAATGCTCTTGATGTTGGCTCAAATCAAAGTTCCCACGGGCAGCAATGCCTTCCAATTCATGTTCCCCAAAAGGAAACTTGAAAGTGATGTCCGTACATGCTTGAGCGTAATGAGCAAGCTTTTCCTTGGGGTGTACTTCTTCACCCAAAAACTCTTTCGTCAAACCGATCGAGCCAAACCATGCTTTTCTGGTATCGATCCATTCGCGGTGATACCGCCCCCATTCCTCTTCACCGGGAGGAATGAAATATTCGATTTCCATTTGCTCGAACTCACGAGATCGGAAAATAAAATTTCTAGGCGTAATCTCGTTTCGAAAGGCTTTTCCGATCTGGGCAATGCCAAAGGGGACCTTGACCCGACCGGTATCCACGACGTTTTTGAAATTCGCAAAGATTCCCTGAGCGGTTTCCGGGCGAAGGTAGCAAAGAGAAGATGCATCCCGCAAGGCCCCGACATGGGTCTCGAACATCATGTTGAATTCCCGTGGAGGGGTTAGCGAGCCCACCGTGCCTGTAGCTGGCGAGGGGACCTGAGATTGCTCCTCTGCATCCAATTCGTCATAAGGCCTGAGATCGAGGGATTCCAACGAACCTTGCATGGCGGCCTTTCTTTTCATGCGATCCGCCTTCTCCTTCGCTTCTTCCTCCATTTTCTCAGATTCAATCAGCGAGATCCACCCCAAGCTGGAACCATCGACCCTGACCTCGGCGACAAATAATTGGTCAGCCCGGTAACGCATCTTCGATTCCTTGCAATCGACCATAGGATCGGTAAAGCCGTCAATGTGGCCGGAGGCCTGCCAAACTTTCGGATTCATGATGATCCCCGAATCCAAGCCGACCATATCGTCACGCCGCCTGACCATATCTTCCCACCATGCGTCCTTGATGTTTTTTCTCAACTCGACCCCCAGGGGGCCGTAGTCAAAAAAGCCGTTGAGACCTCCGTAAATCTCGGATGATTGAAAGACAAACCCCCTTCGCTTTGCAAGTGAGACGATTTCGTCAAGTAAGCTGGTTTCCTTGGCCATAAAAAATAAAGATCTTGAAAATATCCGACTATTCCATCCCATTCAACCAAGAACTCGATCCTGACAATGCGAATATTGCGAATTGACTCCGCAATGCTTAGTTATTTGTATTTTGATTATGAAAGCTTTTTTGCGATCCACCTCAAAACTCCTGATTCTCCTCGGGCTTTCGTTTGCCTGCCTTTTCGGTTCAGGTTGCAAGATTTTCCCAGGGACGCAGAAATACTTTTCCAAGAACATTAACGTAGCCGGCACAGTAACGCATTCACCCAACTCTTTCGCTCCCATTGAGACTGGAACCATTAGGCTACATTCCGAAGAATTGTGGTACCGCCGGGATTTTAGCGGAAACAAGACGACTTTCCTTTGGGGGTTGTTTACCTTTACCGACTACTAAGGTTCCCGTCCCTTGGCAAACAAGGATTAGTATTCTTAATCTCCGTTTTCAATTTCCCTTTTTATAATTGGAATAATTCCATTTTGGGATTGAAGAGACCTCTTTGTTCCTTATTGTCGATTGACTCATGGTGTACAAACTCAACACCCAAGACAAAGAAGATTTGAATTCAGCTTTGAAGCGCAAAGGTTTGCGTCCGACAAAGCAAAGAACTTCCGTCTACGAGGTCATCCTGGGAAAAAAAGATCATCCGACCGCGGACGAAATCCTGCTACGGGTTCGTCGGGTATTGCCCACCATTTCGTTGGCTACCGTCTACAACTGTTTGGAAACCTTGGTTGATTGTGATTTGGTTAGGCAGGTGAACCTTGACCGGGCTCCCACCCGCTTCTGTCCGAATTTGACGCCCCATGCCCATTTCAAGTGCAGCAGAACCGGTGAAATTTTTGATTTGGCCATGGATGCCCAGACCATAGCGAACCTCAAGTCCATCCTCCCCGAAGGTTTTTTGGCTGAAAACTTTGATCTTTCTTTCGTCGGTTCTACACACGAACCCCATCGTTAAATCCTTTCATCAACAGTTAACCAAAACAGTGAGTTCGCTTAAAATTGAAAACCTGACCGCCTCCATCGACGGCAAAAACATCTTGGAGGGCTTGGACCTCGAACTTCCGGCAGGAGAAGTTCACGCAATCATGGGACCAAACGGAAGTGGCAAAAGCACTCTTTCCAAAGTGCTGGCCGGGCATCCCGATTATAAGGTTTTGGAAGGGACCGCAAAACTTGACGATCAAGAGCTCTTGGGATTGGCACCCGATGAAATTTCCAGGCTCGGACTTTTTTTGGCTTTTCAATACCCCATAGAAGTCCCGGGTGTCAGCATCGCGAACTTCATTCGTTCAGCCCTCCAAGCCCGCCTTCCTGAGGGCGAAAGCGTCAAGGCCGTCGATTATTACAAGTCCTTGTATGAGAAGATGGATGCATTGGGCATGGATCGAAAATTCACCTCCCGCTCCCTCAACGAAGGGTTCTCCGGCGGGGAAAAGAAAAGATGCGAGATTTTGCAAATGTCCATTCTGAATCCGAAATATTGCATCCTCGATGAGACCGACAGTGGCTTGGACATCGATGCGCTCAAGGAAGTATCCCTAGGTGTAAACCGAATGAGAGAGCCTAATCGAGGCTTTCTCGTCATCACTCATTATCAGAGATTGCTCGAATACATCGTCCCCGACAAGGTGCACGTCATGTGTGAAGGAAAAATCGTTTTGTCAGGAGACAAGGACTTGGCCATTGAACTCGAAAACAAGGGTTATGATTGGATCCGCCCCGAAGTTGCAGCCTGAGCGCATCATGTTGCTCATGAACATTGATTTTCTTTTCTTGGAATGAAGACAGGAGGAAAAGTGGATATTGATCGAGAGAAGGGAAACTTTCACTTTGATACCGACTATGCCTTTGATGCGGGGACGGGACTTTCCGACAAGACGGTCAGATACGTTTCCGAGGTAAAGGAAGAAGATCCGTGGATGCTGGACTTCAGAATGAAAGGGCTATCAACCTTCGAGAAGAAACCTTTGCCTACGCACTGGGCCACCAAGGACTTGGAAAACATCGACTTCGACATCATCCGTTACTACTTGGCCAAAGGGCAAACGCCTAGCAGGACATGGGATGAGGTTCCGGACGACATAAAGAATACCTTCGAAAGATTAGGCATCCCTGAGCAAGAAAGAAAGTTTTTGGCAGGTGTGGAAGCCCAGTTTGACAGCGAGGCTGCTTACTCACGCATGAAAGACGATCTTGAGGAAAAGGGCGTGATTTTCGTCGGTTCCACGGAAGGTCTGAAGAATCATCCGGAAATCTTCAAAAAATGGTTCGGCAAAGTCATACCCACCTCTGACAACAAGTTTTCC
>JABGWD010000354.1 GCA_018645725.1 Opitutia bacterium | reverse complement strand
CCTATTCGTTCTGCCTAAAAGCCTGATTCCATTCAACTATCAATGAACTAATTGGGTTTAAATTAAAAGAACAATTTTTTTCCCGTATCACTTAATAAATTTATCTTCGACCACCCCAAGACAACGGGACGGCAAGCAATCCAAAAAAAGAAGCGCGTTTCAATCATGGCCTTGGCTCTGCTTTCGAGCCAAGATTCTTAATCCGATTGATTGTTCGATTGCTTGCGAGAGCACCCCAGAACGAGCTTCTCATGGTGCAAGAAGAACGAAAGGCGGGATAACCACCCACCCTTGACTTCAAATCAACGTCAGGAACTCAAGCCGGCAAGGGCTGCCTGCTTGACCACGTTCTCGACGGAGATGCCGAGCTCGCTCATCACCGTATCGCCGGGTGCGGAGATACCGAAGCGGTCGATACCGACCACGACTCCGTCAAGCCCGACGTATTTGCGCCAAAGATCGCTGACCCCTGCCTCCACGGCCAACCGGCTCCGGAAAGACTTGGGAAGGACGGATTCCTTGTAATCGGCATCCTGCCGGTCAAAGCGTTCCATGCAGGGCATGGAGACGACGCGAACTCCTTGGCCAAGCCTGTCGGCCGCTTCCAAGGCAAGGGACAATTCGCTGCCTGAAGCCAAGATAATGAGTTCAAGTTCACCTTCCTCCTTGCGGGCGACGTAACCGCCTTTCAAAACCCCATTGCGTCTTTCGGCAACGGGAATGGAATTGAGATTCGGAACGTTTTGCCGAGTAAGGATAAGTCCGGTCGGTCCGTCCGTTCGCTGCAGGGCTGCGACAAAAGCACCGGCTGACTCCTCGGGGTCGGCGGGGCGGATGACGTCAAGATTCGGGATTACACGGAGACCGCTGGTCGTTTCCACCGGTTGGTGAGTCGGTCCGTCTTCTCCGACCCCGACCGAGTCGTGCGTCCAGACGTGAAAGATAGGCAAGCCCGCGAGAGCCGAAACCCGAACGGATCCGCGCATATAGTCGGCAAAGACGGCAAAGGTGGCTCCGGAAGGGCGGAAGATACCGTAGTATCCGATGCCGTTCACGATCGCCCCCATGGCATGTTCGCGAATCCCGAACAGAAGGTTTCTTCCGGCCCGGTCTTCGCGGGAGAAATCACCCAGTTCCTTGAGGTAATTCTTGGTCGATCCGTGAAGATCGGCCGAGCCGCTCACGAGCAAAGGACAGGCCTTGGCCAAGTCGTTGATGATTTGAGAACCGGCGGCACGAGTGGCAACTTTGGCATCTTCTGGGAAAACTTGGACTTTGTCCATCAGGTCGGCTGGGACTTCACGGGCAAGACCGCTTTGCAGAAGAGCCGCTTTTTCGGGGTTGGCAGCCTGCCAGGCTGCGAGGACGGCATCCCACTCCTGCCGCTTGGATTGATGGGCCGACTTGCGGGAAGCGAAAAATGAACGGACTTCTTCGGAAACGAAGAATTTCTCCTCCGGCAACCCGAGTCCTTGGCGGGCGGATTCGGCGAATTTGGCACCGCCCTCACCGTGACCGGCTGCCGTTCCGGCGACCTCGGGGATACCCTTCCCGATTACGGTCTTGACCTCGATGAAGGTAGGTTTGCCATTGTTGTTGGCCCGAGCCCGGGAGAGAGCATCGGAGATGGCTTGCAAATCATGACCGTTTTCAATGCGCTCTACCTCAAAACCATAGGCGGCAAAGCGGTCAAGTACGCTTTCGCTCTGGCTGGCCGATGCCATTGCATCGAGCGTCACGTCGTTGGAATCGTAAATGAGCGTCAAGTTGTCCAGGCCCAGGTGACCACCCAGGGAAGCGGCTTCCGAAGCCACGCCCTCCTGCAGGCAACCGTCACCAGCCAAGCAGACCACTTGATTATTGAAGATCTCGTGTTCAGGAGTGTTGAAATGAGCGCCTGCCATCTTGGCGGCAATGGCCATGCCGACGGCATTGCCGACTCCTTGACCAAGCGGACCGCTGGTGCACTCGACTCCGGGGGTTTCGCCAAATTCGGGATGCCCGGGAGTCTTGCTATGCAATTTGCGGAAGTTCTTGACCTCCTCGAGCGAAAGATCGTAACCGGCCAGATGAAGCCAACCGTAAAGGAACATGCTCCCGTGACCGGCGGACAGGACGAAGCGGTCACGATTGATCCATTCGGCATCGGATGGATCGACTTGTAGGTCTTGCCCGAACAGGACGGCCCCGACTTCGGCTGAACCGAGGGGAAGCCCGAGGTGTCCCGAACTGCATGCGTGAACGGCATCGATGGCCAAGCCCCTTGCTTGATCGGCCGCTTGCTGAAGAATTTCTTGGTTTTGCATAGTCGTAGAGTAGGAGAAAAACCATTTGATCTACAAGGGCTCACGCTCAATGGCGAGAATTACTTGAATTTTTTTATCAAATGCGAAACAGGAGGGTTTTTTTGATAAATAATTACTCGTTTTTTTATCAAGTGGAGAGAACGGGGTTCGGTCTTGATAAATAATTACTCGTTTTTTATCAAGTGAGGAGAACGGGGTTCAGTCTTGGTATATGACGTCGCTGGAACTAAGCTCGACTTCGTTGTCACCCGGATTCACCTCGACCTCCTTGGACCAGATCGTGACGACGTTGGTATTTTCATCCTTGTCGATTCCGATAAGAAAATATTTCTCATCCGGAGGCAGGTCGCTCAAGGAAGCTTCTCCGAACGGATTGGTTCGGGCCCTCCCTACTTTCGCCTGCAACAAGATCGATTTGACCCCCAAGGCGACTTCCGGGTTCGTATTGAGGTTTTTCTCGGCATGAGCCCAAATTTCCGCAACGGACTTGATTTCCCCAGACAGAGCGCGTTCGACGTCCATGTCCTTGAACAATTCGCGTAAGTTTTGCGTGGTAAGGTAAAATTCAGATGCTTGCGCAGGTTGAATCCTTCCGTCTTTGGTCCGCTTGGAAGCTTTTAATTTGAGATTTGCGGGGACACCTCCAATTTCAACGCGGGTTTCGATCCCGCCCCCTTTTGCGCTTTTGGCGTTTATCCTGCCCAAAGTGGATGAATTGACCAACCGTTGGTACTCCTTCAGAAGATTGGGATCGGCAAACGCTTGGCCCAGGGGAGAAACCGTGCTCTCGACGGGCATCTTTGGGGGCGGAGGGGGCGGAATCATCTGGTCGGATACCGTAGGTTTTTCAATCGAATCGACTTTCTCCCCGGTACGATTTCGCACCAAAAAGGCCCGAAGTTCATGGTCTCCGGGCAAGGCGACCGGCCGAGGGGGAGGAAGAGGGGGAAGAGGAATTGAACGTGGTTCGGGAAGAAGAATCGAAGAGATCGCAGAGTCTGCGAATTTATCCTCTTCACCGGATTCGTTTCTAGGTTCCGGGGAGCCGGCAAACAAATCTTTCTCAACTGAGGGCACCAGTTTCACATAGAGTTTGGGATTATACAAGTACTGCTCGTAAGTCAGCAAATTCACGTCCCCCGAGTCAATCCAATGGAAAAGCGTTTGCCGGCTCGGATAAAGGACTGGAACGAACCTGTTGTTTTCTTGGCTTAGTCTCACGATCATCGCTCCATCCAATTCATCCATGCGAATGGGTTTGGCGCAAAAGACAGAGCCAAAATAATAATCATACGAAACTTTGGCCTCGATTGAACCGAAGGAAGCCAAAATGATTATGGCAGACAATCTCACGAAGTTTTTCTTCACGCAGGGATTAGGATAGCTTAAGTTATGAAGGGTTTATTGAATTTTGCAAAGGATTTTTATTCTTGAAAGAAGCAAAAGATAAGATTTGCTGTTTCATTTGCACAAATTCCATTCCTGACGTCGCCTACGGGCGAAAGACTTTTGACATCAATTGCCATAAGACTTTTTTTTTTGAAAGTTAAACCCTAAAAGATATCCTCGACATGACAGATGATTCCAATCTCGAAATAATGATAGAGACCGAGGGTCTCAGCAAATACTACGGCAGTTTCATCGCCGTGGAAGACCTCGACTTCAGTATCCGCAAGGGAGAAGTCGTTGCCTTTCTCGGTCCGAATGGAGCGGGCAAAAGCACGACCATGAAAATGCTGACCGGATACTTGGCACCATCGGCAGGCACTGCCAAGGTTTGCGGAATGGAAGTCGCAAGCAACCGGAACGAAGTTGCCAACCGGATTGGCTACCTTCCCGAAAACGGACCTCTTTACGAGGAAATGACTCCCCTCGCTCTGCTCAACTTCTTCGGGGACGCCCGAAGCATGAACTCCTCCTTGAAAAAGACAAGGATCGAACAGGTAATCGAGCAATGCGCTTTGAACACGGTGCTGAACAAACCCATCGGCAAACTCTCGCGCGGGTTCCGCCAAAGGGTGGGCATGGCCAACGTTCTCTTGCACGAACCGGAAGTGCTCATCATGGACGAACCCACTGCAGGGTTGGACCCGAACCAAGTGCTTGAAGTCAGAAAGATGATCAAGGGATTGGGGAAGACGATCCTCTTGTCCACTCATATTCTTCAGGAAGTGCCTCAGGTCGCTGACCGCATTCTTCTGATTGACCAAGGACGCCTCGTATTCGACGGCACCCCTGATCAACTCAAGGAAGAATCCTCCCTCGACAGTTGGTTCAATCGTCAGACCATGGATGCAGCCTAAGCGTCCCGCACTTTCCAACCCAAAAACTTCGAATCCATGAACGCAAACGCCATTATCGCTGTCTTCAAACGCAATCTCGCTTCCTACTTCGGAAGCCCGAGCGGTTACGTCTTCATTTGCGCATTCCTCGTGGCCAGTGGAGCCGCCGCCTTCTGCACGGATGACTTCTTCAGTTCCAACCTCGCCAACCTCGATCAATTAAACGAATGGCTTCCCAGCATTCTTTTGGCTTTCATCCCAGCCATAACGATGAGCGTCTGGGCAGACGAACGACGCCAGGGCACGGACGAATTGCTCCTCACCCTTCCGGGAAGCGACTTCGACGTGGTTCTGGGCAAATACTTTGCCGCCGTCGCCATTTTCACCGCATCCTTGATCGTATCGCTCGCAACCAATTGGCTGGTTCTCTTCCAGTTGGGCGACCCGGACTTCTTGCTTCTTGTTTCGACTTATATCGGTTACTGGTTCGTGGGATTGACGATGCTTGCAGTCGGCATGGTCGCTTCTTTTCTTACTTCAAACCTGACCGTAGCCTTTGTTCTCGGCGTTGCGTTCAATGCTCCTCTCGCCCTTTTAGAGTGGGGGATTTCGGCAAATTTCCTCGATTTCAGTCGCGGAATCATAAGTTTTTCCGCCATTATCTTTTTCGTAAGCTTGGCCGTGTCCATGCTCTATCTTTGCTCGATTCTCATCGGGCGTCGTCATTGGGCGGGCAGTCACAACGGATGGTTAAGAATCGTACATTACTCCATACGGGTCATTTCGGCTGTTCTAATCGCCTATTCATGCACCGTCTTTGCCCGCAATCATGACTTCATCAGAATTGATGCCACAGCCGAACAATTGAGCAGCTTGTCCGACGGCTCCATTGAAATCCTCGAGCAAACCGACACTCTGGTTGAAATCAAAGCTTTCGTTTCTCCTGCCGATGCGATGCCCGAACAGTACGTTCAAACCCGTATCAACCTTCTCACCGCCCTACGTGAAATCGATCGCGAAAGCAAAAACGTAAGCGTGGATATCCACACTATCTCCGCAGAAGACAACGCTTCCGCAACAGCTGAAAAATACGGCATAGAAAACCAAAATGGAGCGGAACCCCCTCTTTTCGTGCAAGAGGACGGAAGGTTCATGCCTTGGCAAAAGGATCTCTACCTCGGCCTTGTCTTCAAGGGAAACGGAGGACAACAAAGCATTCCCTTCGTTTTCAAAGGGTTACCGGTCGAGTACGAAATCATGAGAACTTTGAAAACGGTCGCGGGACCCAAGAACAAGAAGAAACTCGGGGTATTCAGTACCGATGCTCCCCTCATGGGGGCCCCCGGAATGGGCATGATGGGCATCAGCATGGGAGGCGGGACCCCCCCTTGGGAAGTGATTACCGAACTTCGCAAACAGTATGACGTTCAGGAAGTAACCGGAGGGACGATCAAGAAAGGTGACTACGACGCCTTGCTCGTCGTCCAACCCTCCACTTTGGACAATGCCAAGTTGGATGAACTCATCGCCGCCATCAAGGCCGGCATCCCCACTGCAATCTTCGAGGATCCGCTTCCCTTGATTCAAGGTGGAATCACCGGAACTTACGATCCCCGCCGCAACAACCAGCAGGGCGGACCAGGACAACCCCCTCCCACCCCACCCGAAAAAGGTGACTTGAACAAACTTTGGGATCTGTTGGGGGTCCACTTCAACGTCGACCCAAAAGAACGTTTGGCGGCCATCCGCAAGGAACTTGGCGAACTGTCGAAAATTGCAAGCTACAACCTTGCCCCGCTCCGGGGAAGAGTTCCCGAGATCGGCTCTTTTCTCTCCGCTATCGATGCGCTTGTCAAAAAGGGAAATGAGTTCGATGCCCGCTTGAAGGCCAATTCCTCGCTGACTTCAAGCGATTGGGACAGCTTGAAATTGACAAGCCTTCGAACCTCCTTGGAAAAACTGGATTATGGCAATCCCTTCCGCAACAGTGTGGAACAACAAATCATCGCGCCGGCGGAGAAGAGGTTGAACGGTCTGGGCAAACGGATATTGCGCGACCCCCACAACCCATTCCCCAAGATCCCGAGATCGGACAATTTCCCCAATGAGTTCGTCTACGTGGGAGGCGACCTTAATTCCTTTGACGAAGGACCCGTGACTTCCGAATTGCAGTATTGCCTTTTCACTTGCCCCGGCAGCTTGTTCGACAAAGGGCAAAGTTCCCTTACTTTCAAACCTCTGCTCAAAACCACGGGCGGGAAACTTGCCGGAACTACCAGCCTGGACAACTTCTGGACCGGCGGAGTATTTGGTTCCCCCCGCCGTTTCAACCCCGAAAGAACGACGTTTCCGGGGAATGGAAAACAAGAAGTCATTGCCGCCTCCATTTCGGGTTCGGTTCAAGATGGCAACCAATCCTCGAAGTTGAACGTCATTTTGGTTGCCGACCTCGACGTCTTGGCCGATCCCTTTTACAATATCCGAAGCCAAGGACCCGATTCATCCTTTCCGCTCGACGTGGACAACGTAACTTTTTCACTCAACCTCATTGACCAGTTGGCGAGCGAAAACAGTTTGCTCGACATTCGCAACCGCAGACGCCAACACAGAACCTTGGTCGAGTTTGAGAAAAACGTCGAGATTGCCCGAGAAGTCGCCTCCAAAACGATCACCGAGGCGGAAGAATCAATCCAGGAAATCCTGAGGGAGGAACAACGCAAGCTCAACGAGGCATTGGCGAGCGTGCAGAAAAACAATCAGGGATCCATGACTCAAGGTCAGTTCATGCAAGTCCTTCAGACCGAAGCAGCCAAGCTCCAAAAAAACATGGAACGCAGGCAACGGGAATTGCGCAAGGAAGCGAACACCAAAATCAAAAGCGCGGAACGGGATCGTGACGCCCTTATCAAGGACAAGGAAGAATTGGTCCAGTTCCTGTCCGTGGTTCTTCCCCCGATTCCGCTTCTCATCATTGCCCTTCTCGTTTTCATCCTTAAAAAAACCGCAGAGATCCAAGGGGCGACTGCATCCCGGGTTCGCCGCTGAAATACCAGTCTCATTTTCCAATCCTTCATCAGACTTACTGACTCATGAACGAAATAAGCAAAAGCCTCACCTTCTTTGGCGTTGCAGTGGCCTGCTGCGTCATCGCCTACTTCACCGCCCCCGATACCCGCGATCCCAACACCCATGAAAGTCGAATGGGACAAGCGCTTTTCGAACGCTTTGATCCCTCCGAAGCGACAGGAATAGAAATCGTCGAGATTGACGAATTGGAAGGCGAAGCCAAGTCAATCGAAGTCGTAAAGACAGAGAAGGGCTGGTTCATAAGGCGACCCAGCAGACCCGATTATCCGGCCAATGCAGACAATCAGGTCAAGGACGTCTCGACCATTCTCTTTGATTTGCGCATTGTCGACACGGCTAGCCAAGCTGCCGGAGAACACGCCAAGTTCGGCGTCGTCGATCCCACGAAAGCCCAACCGGGAGATGAGGGCGTTGGCAAGATGATCGCCCTCAAAAACTCTTCCGGATCCAACCTGGCCCAATTGATCATAGGATCGGCAGCAGAGGGGTTGAACAACGTCCGCTACGTACGCAAACCGGAAGAAAGCACTGTTTTCACCGCCGAACTTCAAAACGTCAACGACGTCTCGACCAAATTCGTGGACTGGGTCGAGAAGGACTTTCTCGATCTCGACAAGTGGAACGTAAAGCAGGTAACCCTGGACAATTACGAGGTCAATTTGGCTCAAGGACAACTCAAGAGAGACACGCCTCCCTTCGTTCTCGATTATGACAATTCCGAATGGAAGCTTACGGGTTCCTCCCTCTCCGACAAGGAAGAATTGGTCAAGGACAAGCTGGATAAAATGAAGGATGCTTTCGATGACTTGAAAATTATCGACGTCGAGAGAAAGCCCGAAATTCTCGTAAACAACCTCAAACAAGGAAACGAGTTCTTTTCGAATCTCAAGGATGCCAAAAACCAGGCGGTTGTTCAATCCCTTCAACAAAAAGGCTTTTATACCGTTGCCGTAATGAATCCCGCCGGACAAAAAGTGCCCAAGGTAGTGTCCAACAAGGGGGAGATTCTGGTGGGAATGAAGGACGGAGTCGAATACGTCCTCCGCTTTGGAAATACCTATCGTGGACCTGAGGACGACGAGAACGCGACTGGAGACAGTCGTTACATCTATGCTTTCGCCCGGGTAAACCCCCGTTTGCTTGGTCCCCCTTCCCTCGAACCCGTCCCCACTCCCTTGAGTTCTCCTGCATCGGTTGCCCCGGCACCCGATGGCAACCAATCGGCCCCGGGCGATTCCAATTCGACTCAGGGTGAAAAAGGCGACGAAGGAAAAAAAGGCGATGCAAGCGCTCCACCTCCCATAGCCCCTCCCGGTCCACCACCTAACTTCGTTCCCCCCTCCGCTCCCCCCAGCGCCCCTCCTCCCCTGCCCCAAGCGACTGTATCCTCTGCGGTAGAAGGAAACGGAACCAGTCCGGGCGATGATTTCTCCAAAAAGAAAGACGACAGGAACGCGGAGATCGCAAGGATTCAGGCTGCCAACGCAGCCAAGCAAAGAGAATTCCAGAATAAAATGAACAAGGCTCAAAAGCGCGTGAACGAGCTGAACGAAAACTTGGCCGGTTGGTACTACGTGATATCCAATGAAGTCTATGAGAAAATAAGGCTCGAGAGAAAGGACTTCGTCAAGGTCAAGGAAGAAGATGTCAACGCCAGGCCCGAGGAGGTCAAGGCTTCCCATATTCTCATCTCCTACAAGGGTGCCGACCGGGCGGATGCAGACGTCACCCGCAGCAAGGAAGAAGCCAAGGCCGAAGCAGAAAGAATTCGCAATTTG
>JABGWD010000353.1 GCA_018645725.1 Opitutia bacterium | reverse complement strand
CGTCGGTTTTTCCTCATGCCCGACGTGCCACTTACCTACCCCGTAGGTTCCGTAGCCAGAAGACTTGAGCACCTCGGCCAGGGTCATGCATTGCTTGTTCAGCTTGCCCAGGTAGGCCGGGCCCAAGCGATCGGTCGAATCCCTGCCCGTAAAGTTGGCAATGCCGGCTTGATGGGAATACAAGCCCGTCATCAAGGACGCTCGGGAAGGACAGCAGCGGGCGGAATTGTAGTTCTGGGTAAAGCGCAAGCCATTGGCGGCCAACCGGTCGAGGTGAGGCGTCTTGACCTCCCCCCCGAAGGAACCGAGATCCGAATAGCCCATGTCATCGACCAGCACGACGATGACGTTAGGACGGGACTGCGCGTGAAGCGAAAGACAAAAGAAGAAAACGGATAACAGGAAAGAGATGGGGCGCATAGCCGGTTTTCTCCCTGTTTTTAGAGACGAAGTAAAATAAATTCGGAATACCTCCCCTCAAATTTTCCTACTTACCTTCGTCCCAGGTTATTTGGATTCGGTGCCCGCAAAGGGGATTTTAGTCGTGCGTACGTCCAGAAGTGGGCCCAATTCAAAAACGTTTTCATATCCGTATGCCGAAAGATTCACCTGAGTAAAGACATTCAGGGATGCAGGCGCTTTTTTGGATGCAAAGGAGACCGGGCTATTTAAAAAATTGTTGTTACAATAAATCAAAATCTTGGAATTTTTTTCAGGGATCACTTTCCTTAGCGATTCAGCGGTAACCTCGGTAAAGGGAAGGTTCACCGCACCAACGATATGACGAAGGTCGTAATTTTTCTTACTCCTGGCATCCAGAAGGATAACGCCCTCTTCCTTCATTGCCTGAATAAATTGTCTTTCCGTCAGCCGCTTTTTTTCTCTTATTATATTTTTTTTAGATACTATTTTTTCAAATCCCTCCCAGTCGATTAATTTATTTTTAATTGTGGCCGAGTAACCGACCGAGCTTATGGCTAGAAGTGACAAAAGAAGCAGAGTCCTGTTCATGTTTTTTCCTTAGGTTAGATGATGAATGATTTCAGAGAAGCCATAGCAAACCACAAATGACCCGAAAAGTCGTCAGGTCGTGGTAAAAGGAACGTCAAATTAACGTCATGAAGAAATCCTCTTTCAGTCTTGGTTGCTTTGCTCGAAAATCCTGCTAACTCTCAAGCGATCCGAAATTATGAAGATTCTATTCCTCCTACTTTCCGCCTCCCTCCTCTCGGGAGCTCCCAAGCTTTCCCTTACCTGGGAGAAAAACTGGCTCGCCATTCACGGGGATCACCTCCCCGGCCCTATGCGCGTTCACTACCTGGAAGCCTATTGCCGGGCCAATTCCCATACCACGGACTGGAGCAAGCACACCGTCGTCGGGCATGGGACCAAGCTCGTCTCGGCGGCCAAGGACGGCTCCCGGATCGAACTTTCGTGCGTCCTCAAGGACGGCGTCACGGTAAAACACTTAATCACCGCCACGGACGACAAGATCGACTTCCGCCTTACTGCGCACAACCCCACGAACAAGCGCTCCGAGGCCCAATGGGCCCAGCCCTGCGTGCGGGTGGGAGTATTCACCGGCACGGGGTCCGACAAGACGAGGGATGCCTACGCCTACGTCAAGAAAAGCTTTCTTTTCCTGGACGGGAAACAGGCCATGATGCCAACCCGCGACTGGGCCACGCAAGCCCGCTACGTTCCCGGACAGGTTTGGGCCGCCCCGGGGGTGAAGCGGGCCGACGTCAACCCCCGCCCCCTCCACAAGGACGTCCCGGACAACGGCCTCATCGGTTGCTACTCCGCGGATGGCAAAATGCTCTTCGCCACGGCCTGGGAACCCTATCAGGAACTCTTCCAGGGCGTCGGGCGATGCCTCCATAGCGATTTCCGGCTCGGTGGTCTCGAACCAGGCGAGACCCTCCGAATCAGGGGAAAGATTTACCTCGTGGAAAACGACCTGGAAGCTTTGCTGGAAAGATACCGAAAGGATTTCCCCAAGCACGAAAAGTTGCACGGGGGAAAGGCTGACGAATAACCTGAACGTATATCCAGCCACATAGTTACGAATTAAGACGTAGACCAAAATGAACGCATCTTCACTGATGAATGGGATGGCTCAGAGCTTACTAAACTATCAGGTCCGAATTGAAAGCACCTCCACCGTGCTGCGCGCAACCGTTGCCATTCTCTATACCCTGGGAGCACAAAAGTTGACAATGTGCTACATTTTGCTACATTTTGTTCATGAGCACAGTTATACGAATTTCAGATCACCTGGCAAAAGAAGCCAGAACCAGATCGAGGGTTGAGCATCGATCCATGACTTCCCAATTGGAATACTGGGCGACAATCGGAAAAGCGGCGGAAGAGAACCCCGATCTTCCATTTAGCTTCATCAAAGAAACCCTCCTAGCCAGGGAGGAAATGAAAGAGAAGCCAAAGGAGGAATACACATTTGGATAAACGAAAAGTCTACCTCTCCTCTGCATTTGGAAGAAAACTAAAGAAATTAAAGAAGCAGGAAAAGACAGAGCTAGATAATGCCGTTCTCGACATACTGAATGATCCAAGCATCGGAGAAGGGAAGGTTGGGGATCTGCTCGGAGTTTTTGTCCACAAGTTCAAGGTTAACAAACAATTGATTCTACTTTCATACACCTATGACAAAAGTGAAATCAACCTACTTGCCTTTGGTAGTCACGAAAACTTCTACAGGGACTTGAAGAAATACAAGAAGACCTAACCAGTCGAATCTGGGAAAATCCGTGCTCCGCGTAGGTGAGCGTATTCTCTATGTTAGCCTGATCAAGAATGATGAACCTGAGTTTTGCCACCCCAAGTAAAATAAATTCGGAATCCTTGCCCTGATTTGTTTGGATTGATCTTAGCATGACAGCACAGGAAAACCAAAATGCAGATCATTCGGCCAGTTACTCCCAATCCTTGATGCTTTGGGCGGCTCCAATCTTGTCTGCTCTGGTTGGATGGTCTGTCTGGAAATTCGGAGGGCTCGAAACCCCCGAGGCCATTACCCTGGGAATTGCCCTGTGGACTGCCCTCTGGTGGATCTTCGAGGCCGTACCCATACCCGTCGCCTCCCTTCTCCCTCTTTCCCTTCTTCCGCTCTTCGGGATCCTGGAACCCAAAGTCGTTGGGGAAAAGTACGGACATCCCCTGGTCCTCCTTTTGCTTGGTGGTTTCCTCCTCTCCAAGGCCATGGAAAAGAGCGGAGCTCACCGCCGGATCGCCTTGATGATGGTCAACGCCTGCCCTCCGGGAGAAAAGTTTCTCATCCTCGGATTCATGGCGGCCACTGCTTTCCTGAGCATGTGGATTTCGAACACCGCGACCACCCTGATGATGCTACCCATGGCCTTGGCCGTGATCCAGAACAGCAGGAGCGAAGCGCTCAAGATTCCCCTCCTTCTGGGAATCGCCTTCGCGGCCAACGTGGGCGGAATCGGCACCCCCATCGGGACACCCCCCAACCTCGTCATGCTCGGGGCCTACAAGGATCTCGGACACCCCGAGATCTCCTTTACCGAGTGGATGAAATTCGGGGTTCCGGTCACCATCACCATGGTTCTGGTCATCTGGCTTTGGCTAAGCCGGGGAATAACCGGAAAGGAACGGATTGCCCTGCCCGATCCGGGAACTTGGCGAAAACCGGAAGTGCGCACTTTGCTTGTCTTCGGCCTGACCGCCCTGGCCTGGATCACCCGATCCGAACCTTTCGGAGGCTGGAAAACCTGGCTCGATTTGCCTCAAGCCAACGATGCCAGCGTGGCCTTCGTGGCAGTCATCTTTTTGTTCTGCCTACCCGGCGGGGAGAAAAAGGGCGAGCGGTTACTCGATTGGAAGACCGCCAACAAGATTCCCTGGGGGATGCTCGTTTTGGTAGGGGCCGGCCTGTGTCTGGGGGAAGGCTTCAAGCAATCGGGCTTGAGCGCCACCATCGCGGGCGTCTTTACGGGAATCGAGAGCCTACCCCTGCTCGGACTTCTTCTCGGGATCGCCTTGCTCGTGACCTTCATGACTGAGATGACCAGCAACACTGCAACGACCAACGTTCTGATGCCCATTTTGGGAGCCGCCGCGGTGGCTTCCGATCTCGACCCCAAGCTCCTCATGATTCCCGCCGCCATAAGCGCTAGTTGCGCCTTCATGCTCCCCGTCGCCACCATTCCCAATGCGGTGGTCTTCGGAACGGGCGAGGTAACCGTCAGGAGGATGGCCCGTGAAGGGCTGGTGCTCAATTTGATCGGGGCCTTGGTGGTCTCGGGGATTTGCTACCTCTTGCTCTCCTAGACCGACTACTCGAGCCCGGAAAAACCCGGGCTAAGCACGACTTCCCGGATGAGGGACTTCATCCGGTAGTCTTGCGGTTTTGCCTTCTCCACGATCCGTTCGATCTCAAGGCTGTCCCCCGGTTCAAGTTCTCTGGAGGTGAGGTAGCGGAGAAGATGACCGACGAAAGCCCTGGCATAACGGTCCTTCTCCTTGAGGAGCGAATCCTTGAAGTCGATTGCCCCGCCATAGGTATGCTTTCTCATAAGCTTTCCGCTTGAATCGACCTCCCGGCCATTGCGGTATTTTTCACGCCAGCGCCCGGTAAGGTCGAAGTTTTCCATGGCGAATCCGAGCGGATCGAGCTTGGAGTGGCAACCGGCGCAATCGGGGTTTTCACGGTGTTTTACGAATTGTTCGCGAATGGTCATGTTCCTTGAATTTCCATCGTCCTTGAGGGGCGGAACGTCATTGGGAGGAGGCGGAGGCGGATCGTTAAGGATTACCTCGATGATCCAAGCTCCACGGGCGATGGGATGGGTACGCTTGGGACCCGAGGTCATGCTCAGCATGGCCGCGTTTGTGATGATTCCACCGTACCTCGGGTCGGACAAGGCCACCCTCTTGAAATTACCGGAACGCAATCTTCTTCTCATCTCATTGTCGAATTGTTTTTGCGCCTCGCCCTTGAGCTTGTTCGGATCAATTGCCTTGGGAGCTTTCTTCAATGCATTCCTGGAATCCTTGAGCTTCTTTTCCAACTGCGCCTTGGCCTTTCTTTGTTCCTGCGAAAGGGTTGCAAGCAGTTCCTTGTTGGAAACGAACAATTGGCTGTCCCGGGCCGCTTCCTCGACCTCTTTCTCGTTCAGCGCCCGATCGTAGAGTCTGGCCTTGTCAATGGTCACGGAGAGGTGCTTACCTCCGCCCTTGGGCAGGTGGCGAAGGCCAAAGATGACCGAGGACTTGCCCTTGGGAAATGTGGCAAGAGCTTTCTTGTAGGGTTTGCCGTAAACCTCCCCGTTCCGGTAAAGGCTGATCATGCCGTTGGGTTGGTAAGTCATGATGAGATGAATGACCTGATTGACCGACTCCTCGGGCTTGGATCCGGCAAAGTCATTGGTCCGGCTGAATCCATTGCTCCCGGAAATCCAATGCCTGGCCATTCTTTCTCCGATCACGATGGTATCGAAAAAATCGCCTGGGCCCTGGATGCCCATCACCCCTCCTCCCTTTTGATCGAGGTTCTTGAGCAGGAACCAAACTTCGAGGCTCTT
>JABGWD010000352.1 GCA_018645725.1 Opitutia bacterium | reverse complement strand
GCGAACCTGACTGACGGGAAGTGGGCGAAGAGCAAGAGCCCCGCCAACGAATCAAAACTCGCCGGGTTGCGAGCTGAGCGCAAGGCTTTCCTCAACTCTCTGGGCACCTCGGAGGAAAGGGGATCGTTGGAAAGGACCAAGGAGGAATTGAAAAAAGCGGAGAAAAAACTGTCGGGGCTTCCCAAGGGCAACATGGTTTATGCGGCCGCCACTCATTTCAAGCCCCGGGGCAATTTCAAGCCGACCAACGGCAAGCCCCGAATGATCCGGGTTCTTCACCGCGGTGAGGTGACGCAACCCAAGGAACCGGTTCGCCCCGGCGTCTTTCCTCTGTTTGCTAAAGAACCTTGGCAATTTGATTTGCCGGAGGTTCATGACGAGTCGGCCCGCCGGGCTGCCTTGGCCGGATGGATTGTGCGCAAGGATCATCCGCTCACCTGGCGGACGATCGCCAACCGCGTCTGGCAATGGCACTTCGGAGAGCCCATCGTCGGTTCACCCAATGATTTTGGACCCCTGGGCCAAGAACCCACACACCCTGAATTGCTTGACTGGTTGGCCCTTTCCTTTCGCGAATCCGGCGGGTCCTTCAAGAAGCTTCACAAGCTTATCGTGATGAGCGCAACCTATCGGCAATCCTCCCTTGGGAATTCGGCCAAGGCAAAGGTTGATTCGAGCAATCAATTCCTCTGGCGGATGAACCGCAGGAAACTATCAGCCGAGGAAATCCGCGACTCCGTGCTTGCAGTCAGCGGCAAGCTGAACCTCGAGATGGGCGGTCCGGGTTATTATCTCTTTGCCTTGGAGAAAACCTCGCATTCTCCCCATTACGAGTATCACAAGTTCAACCCGGAGGACGCCAAGAGTCATAGGCGTTCCGTTTACCGTTTCATCGTGCGCTCCCAACCGAACCCCTTCATGACGACCCTGGATTGCGCCGACTCTTCGCAGAGTACCCCGAAGCGCAACGAGACCCTGACCGCCCTCCAGGCCCTTAGCCTGTTCAATAACAAGTTCAGCTTGTCCATGGCCCGTCACTTTGCATCCCGCTTGGAGAAGGAGGCCAAAGATATGCCTTCGCAGGTCCGCTTGGGTCACAAGCTCGTCACGGGTCGCTATCCCAATGCAGGCGAGCTGGAATTACTCGTTGCTTACGGTGACAAGCATGGACTGCAAAACCTTTGCCGGGCCCTCTATAACCTTTCTGAATTTTCCTATGTCGATTGATATGAACGCAACCGCAACCAGAAGGGATTTTCTCAAGCAAGGGAGCATCGGGGGCCTGGCCCTCACTTCCATGCTCGCTCGCGAACCTCTTCAGGGTGCGGTTGTCCCCTCCTCCGTCCTTCATCATCCCCCTCGGGCCAAGCGGGTCATCCAGTTGTTCATGGCAGGGGCGGCCAGTCACCTGGATATGTTCGATTTCAAGCCGGAGTTGGTAAAGCGCCATGGTGAGAAATCGGATTTCGGTGAACACGTGGAGGCCTTCCAAAACGGATTGGGACCCTGGATGAAATCCCCTTTCGAATTCAAGCGTCATGGGGATTGCGGAAAGCTCATGAGCGAGATCGTCGAACCTCTCGGCGAAGTGGTGGACGATATGTCCTTCATCCACAACCTGGTGGGCAAGACGGGCGTTCACAGCCAGGCAACCTATCTGCAGGCCACCGGTTTCCAGTTCCCCGGTTTTCCGGGAGCGGGTTCCTGGGTAAGCTATGGATTGGGTTCGGAGAACGAGGATTTACCGTCCTTCGTGGTTCTTCCCGACCACCGTGGGTTCGCTTCCAACGGACCCAAGAATTGGGGCTCGGCCTTTTTGCCTACCCATACCCAGGGAACGACCATCTTTCCCCAACGGACCAACCCCATCGAGGACCTCCACCCCCATGCCGATTACGTAACGGACGAAAGTCATGGGGAGGGGATCGATCTGGTCAACCGGCTTAACCGCATGCACCAACGCTCCCGGCCCATGGACTCACGACTGGACTCGAGAATACGAAGTTACGAACTGGCGGCCAAGCTCCAGCTTTCCGCCACTCGGGCTCTTGATCTTTCCAAGGAGCCTGCTTACGTCCACAAGATGTACGGGTTGGAAAATGCGGGTAAGAAATACCCCAAGGACATCAACCCGGAGGAAGAGACCGAATACTTCGGGAAGAAGTGCCTGATAGCCCGTCGATTGATCGAGAGGGGCGTGCGCTTCGTTCAAATCTGGAGTGGGAACGACAACAGTTTCCCGAGGCGCAATTGGGATAGCCACGAGGACATGACCCGGGATCATCCTTCTTTGTCTTTGGGCATGGCCCGGGGGACGGCCGCCTTGATCAAGGACTTGAAACAGCGGGGTTTGCTCGAGGATACCATCATTCACTGGACCACCGAGTTCGGGAGGATGCCCAGTAGCCAAAAGGGCAAGGGGCGGGATCACAACCCCTTCGTTTTCACCAATTGGTTGGCCGGGGGCGGTTTCAAGGGCGGGGTTACCCACGGGGAGAGTGATCAGTGGGGTTACAAGCCACTCGACCGCAAGAACCCGACCCAAGTCTACGACGTCTATGCGACGATGCTTCACCAACTCGGACTGGACCACGAGCGCCTGACTGTCCGTCATAACTCGATCGACCGGCGTCTGACCGACGTGCACGGTCACCTGGTCAAGGAAATCATAAGCTGAATCGGGACTCCGTCCGAAGTCTCCCTTTACGGGTTGATTCCACTGGTCCTTCATTTTCCTTTTGCTGAAAGCCCAAGCATCGGTTTGAATAAAATCATGTTTTTGCGCCCTTTGTTTCTCCCTGTAAGCTTACTGTTTTGTGGTTTGCTTCAGGCTGAGGACTGGTCTTTTTCCAAAGACATCCGGCCTTTGTTGTCGGACGCTTGCTACCATTGCCATGGGCCCGACTCCAAAGCCCGCGAGGGAAAGCTCCGTCTGGACGACCGGTCGACCGCCTTGAAGGCGGGTATCCTGACAAACGGTGAAATGATCGAGCGCTTGCTCAGCAAGGATCCCGACGAGAGGATGCCGCCGCCCGATTCCAAGCGGGTTCTTCGTCCGAAGGACCGGGCCAAACTGGTTCAATGGTTGAAGGCCGGAGCGGATTGGCCGGAGGATGATCGCCATTGGGCATTCGTTCCCCCGGTGAAGCCGGCTCTTCCTGAAGTGAAGAACAAAAAATGGGCCAAGGGCGCGATCGACCGGTTCATCCTCTCCCGTTTGGAGAAGGAAGGATTAAAACCTTCTCCGGAAGCCGACAAGTACGTTTTGCTTAGGCGGGTCACTTTTGACCTTGCCGGTTTGCCTCCGACACCCGAAGAGATCGAGGAGTTTCTGACCGATCAATCCGAGGATGCCTACGAGAGGGTAGTGGATCGCCTTCTCTCCTCTCCTCACTATGGGGAACAGATCGCATCTTATTGGTTGGACGCCGCCCGTTATGCGGATACGGACGGGTATCAGAACGACCGGATCCGTTACATGTGGGTCTGGCGGGACTGGGTGATCCGGGCCCTGAACGACAACATGCCTTTCGACCGCTTCATCCTTGAGCAAATGGCGGGCGACCTTCTTCCCGACCGTACTTTCATGACCCAAGTGGCATCCGGTTACAACCGCAACCACCGGATTAATTCGGAAGGCGGCTCGATCCCCGACGAATGGATCGTCGAATACGTGGCCGACCGGGTCGAGACCCTCGGAACGACTTTCCTCGGACTGACCATGAATTGCGCGAGGTGTCACGATCATAAGTACGACGCGGTTTCTCAAAAGGATTTCTATTCCCTGTTTGCCTTTTTCAACGGAATCGACGAAGCGGGTCTTGGCCCGAACAACGGGAACAGCCCGCCTTTTATTCCCGTTCCCAAGAGCTGGCCCGACCTCAAGCCTGCGGAGAACAAGTTTGTGGTGCCTGCAAAGATGAAAATCAAGGTCGTGCAGACTTCCGTCCCCCGCCCTCAGCCCGGTGGGGCAAACACGGTCATGGTGATGCATGAACTCACCAAACCTCGGCCGACGTACGTTTTGGAACGAGGGCAATACGAACGCCCCGACAAATCCCAACAACTGCAGCCCGCCGTTCCCGAGGTCATTGGGGGTTGGAAAAAGGATTGGCCGGTCAACCGCATCGGTTTGGCCAAGTGGCTGACCGATCCCTCTCATCCGTTGACTGCCCGGGTAACCGTAAACCGGCTTTGGCAAAGATTATTCGGCTTGGGCTTGGTCAAGTCTTCGGAAAATTT
>JABGWD010000041.1 GCA_018645725.1 Opitutia bacterium | reverse complement strand
TGGCAGGTGGCTCCGTAATCATATCCAAGGGAGAGACCAATCTATTCGTCTCTGCAACCGCAGCAGGCAATTTACGCCCAGGGCAGGACTTCTTTCCCCTGACCGTCGACTATCGAGAAAAGTTCACCGCAGCCGGCCGTTTTCCCGGCGGATATTTCAAGCGCGAAGGGCGTCCCAGCGAGAAGGAAATTCTCACTTCCCGTCTTTGCGACCGTCCCCTTCGCCCGCTCTTCCCAAAAGGCTTCCTCAACGAGGTTCAAGTAATCGGGTATCTTCTTTCCACCGATCAGGTAAATGAAGCTGACATCCTGATGGTCAACGGCGCATCCGCCGCCCTGCTGATCTCCGACGTCCCATGGGACGGCCCGGTCGGGTGCGTGCGTTTGGGTGAGATCGATGGTGAATTCGTGGTCAACCCGACCAACGAACAAATGTACGATTCCAGCCTCGACCTGATCTACGTCGGGAGCGAGAAGGAAATGTTGATGATCGAGGGCTCGGCCGACCAGATGCCCGAGGACCGCTTCGTCGCCGCTCTCGAGCATGCCCACGAGGCCATCCAGGAAATCATCGCCGCTCAGCGTGAACTGGCTAAGTTATGCGCCAAGGAAAAGAAGACTTTCGAGCTGTGCAATGCACCGGACGAGGTTCTTGCCCTCTGCCGCGAAGTCATCGGTGATCGTTTGGATGAGGCGGTCTTCGCTCCTTCCAGGCAGGAACGCCAGGAAGGGGTAAACGTGGTCAAGGAGGAAGCATCCGCTGCCTGCGAAGAAAAATTTGGCGAGGATTTCGATCCAGACCACGTAAAGATGGCTTTCGAGATCATCCAGGAAGAAGTTTATCGCGACAACATCCTGCAAAAAGGCAAGCGTGCCGATGGACGAGCCCCCGCCGATTTGCGTGAAGTCACTTGTGAAACCGGTGTTCTTCCCCGCGTTCACGGATCCGCCGTCTTCACCCGTGGCGAAACTCAGGCTCTCGTGATGAGCACGTTGGGAACCAGTCGGGACGTTCAGGACCTGGACGGTCTCACGGGCGGCGCAACCGCGAAGTCCTTCATCCTGCACTACAACTTCCCTCCCTTCTCGGTTGGTGAAGCCGGCAGGTTCGGGTTTACAAGCCGTCGGGAAATCGGACACGGCGCTCTTGCCGAGCGTTCAGTCCTTCCCGTCCTTCCCGCCGAAGACGACTTCCCTTACGCCATTCGTCTGGTTTCAGAGGTCATGTCCTCCAACGGATCGACCTCCATGGCCAGCGTATGCGGTGGTTCCCTTGCCCTCATGGACGCGGGTGTTCCCTTGTCCCAACACGTGGCAGGGATCTCAACCGGATTGGTCACGGAGATGGATGGCGACGGAAACATTGCCAAGTACGTCATCCTGACCGACATCATCGGTGCGGAAGATCATTTCGGTGACATGGACTTCAAGCTCTGTGGTACCCGCGATGGGGTGACCGGTTTCCAGCTCGACCTGAAGATCCGAGGCTTGCCTTTTGACATTGCCAAGGAAGCGGTCAAGCAAGTGACCGAAGCCCGCATGAAGATCCTCGACGTCATGGATGCCAGCCAACCTGCCCACCGCAAGGAATTGCGCGAGCATGCCCCCCGCATCGAGATGGTCCAGATTGATCCGGAGAAGATCGGTGCCCTTATCGGCCCGGGCGGAAAGAACATCCGCCGGATCACCGAGGTTACGGGTGCCAGCATCGATATCGACGAGGACAACAGCGGAAAGGTTCGAGTCTATGCAAACAATTCGGAAGCAATGGAACGGGCTCTCTCGGAAATCGATCTCGTCACGGGCGAGATCGAGGCAGGCAAGACCTATCGCGGGATCGTTCGCGGGGTCAAGGAATTCGGTGCCTTCGTAGAATGCCTTCCCGGAATGGAAGGGCTCTGCCACATTTCCGAATTAGCCGATTTTCGGGTCAACAGGACCGAGGATATTTGCAAGCTCGGAGACGAAATCATCGTCAAGTGCATCGGAATCGACGACAAGGGACGGGTCAAGCTTAGCCGCCGGGCCGCCTTGGAGGAAAAGAAAGCTTCCGAGGAAGATGATTCCGGCTCCGATCAACCGGCAGCCGAAACCACTGAAGCTCCTGCCGGGGAATCGACCGAAGCCGAAGCCCCTGCCAAGGAATCGACCGAAGCCGAAGCCCCTGCCAAGGAATCGACCGAAGCCGAAGCTCCTGCCGAGGAATCGACCGAAGAAAGCAAAGATTCCTGAATATCGATTGCTTCCGACTTAAAGAATTACTAACAAAGGGGGAGGATGCCGATGGCGTCCTCCCCTTTTTCATATCTCATGACCACCGAAAAACCATTGGTCTTGGCGACCAACGACGACGGAATCGATTCCGAATTCCTCCAGGCTCTGACAAGGGAACTGGTCAAGGACTTCGATGTCCTTACCTGCGCCCCGGACGGGGAGAGAAGCTGGATTGGACACGCCATCTCCCGCCACGCGAAGCTCGTGCCCAGAAAGATCGAAGGTTTTCCCTCCTTGGCCTATTCGCTGAACGGCACCCCGGCGGACTGCGTGAACTTCGCATGCGGGCACTTGCTCGGGCGGGAACCAGACTTGGTCATCAGTGGCATCAACCTGGGATACAACCTCACGTTACCGATGATTTTGTCTTCCGGAACGGTCGGAGCCGCGTTGGAAGGCGCCCTGTTGGGGTTCCGGGCAATGGCGGCAAGCATGGCTTTGCCCGTTGATAAATTCGAGGGAATCAGGGAAAACAAGGGGAAGGTTACGGGGGAAATCGCAAAAGCCCTGAAAAACAGCGCGAAAGGATGCGCGAAGTATGCCCGGCAAATGATCGAAACTCCCGTTCCTCCCGGTCTGGGTGTGGACAACCTCAATTTCCCCGAGAACTATGATGGAAAGAAAGACCCTCTTCTTACTTTTGCCAATTCTCTGAAGCTCGGGTGTCTGTTCGAAAAGGCGGAGGGGAAAAAGCATCATCAGTTGGTTTACAAGCCCGAATGGTTGGATCAGGCGAACATTGAGATTGGGTCGGACTTGTGGGCATTGGAAGAGGGCTTGGCCAGCGTATCCCGCCTCGATTTCTCAGAACTTTCGGGAAAGAAGTACCTTGAACCTTGAAACGGACAGTGCCTTGGGCTAAGAATCAAATCACGCGATGTTGCACAAACTTTTCCAGTGGTGGTACTTGAAAACCCGTTCTTCCTACGGCCAAACCTCCAAAAAAATCGACAGCCGTTCGAGGGAGAGGGATTTGATCCATTATTTCCACGATTTCGGTGGGGACGGAAGGAATACCAGGCGGTCCTATTGGCTTTACCGCAGGGTTTTCAAACTGCTTGCGTGGATCATAATCTTGGCCGGAGCCGGTTGGTTTGCCTACGAAAGTTATCACGGATTGATGATTTACGACAGTTAAGCCTCATTTCGCTTGATCGGACGGGTGGAAAAAGTTATAAACAATCCCTTTTTCCCAAAACATCATGAAGAAGACGCACAAAGGTATCGCCAAGCGATTCAAGATTACCGGTTCAGGCAAGGTAATGTTTCGCAAACCCGGACAAAGACACTTACGCCGCAAGCGTACGACCAAACAAGTACGGGCAGGCAAGCAGGATCAAGTCCTCGCCGACGGCATGGCTCGTCGCGTAATCAGGGCAATCACTTAACTTTCAACAGTTTAAAGACCAACAGGAGAACCCGTCATGCCAAGAGCACGCAACGTACCAGCAACCCGTAAACGTCGTAAGAAAGTCCTTAAGAAAGCGAAAGGATATTTCGGCAACAAGTCGCGCCTCTTCCGTTATGCGAAGGATGCGGTCGAACGCGGAGAGGCGTACGCCTATTCCCACCGCCGCAAACGCAAGAGTGAATTTCGCAAACTATGGATCGTGCGGATCAATGCAGCCTGCCGGGCCGAGGGAATCCGCTACGGCGAGTTTATGCACGGTCTGACCAAGGTTGGCATCGAGTTGAACCGTAAGGTCATCTCCGAGCTTGCCATTCACGAACCTGATTCCTTCAAGGAACTGGT
Organism: Opitutia bacterium; assembly: GCA_018645725.1. Classification (GTDB taxonomy): domain Bacteria; phylum Verrucomicrobiota; class Verrucomicrobiia; order Opitutales; family Seribacteraceae; genus Seribacter. Next base: position 1,327 of record JABGWD010000041.1, on the reverse strand, counting down.
CGGCAAGGCAAAAGCCGCAATCGAGGCCTAAGGGCCCGCTCTTTTTGTCGGCGTGGAGAACGATCTCCAAGCCATTGTCGCCCAAGCGGAGACAAGCCTTCGATCAGTCGGTTCCCGGGCGGATTGGGAACAGGCAAAAGCATCCGTATTGGGTCCGAACGGCACCTTGACCCAAGCGGCCAAAAACATAGGCCAATTGCCCAAGGAGGAAAAGCCGGCCTTTGGCCAGGCTCTCAACCAGGCAAAGAAGCAAGTCGAGCAACTCTTCGCCGATGCCCTCTCCGTTCTCGACGAACAAGCTGACCTCGAATCCCTCGGTGAAAAGGTCGATCCCTCCCTGCCTGAAACGTTGAGCCTGAACGGTGGAACTCATCCGCTCACCAATACCCGCAGAAAGATCGTTTCCATCTTCCGAAAGATCGGATTCACCGTGGCCGAAGCCACCGAGGTGGAGACCGAATGGTTCTGTTTCGATGCCTTGAATACACCCGAGGATCATCCGGCCCGCGATGCTCAGGACACTCTTTTCTTTCCACCCGACTCCCAATGGTCGAACGTATCGCGCAAGGGCAAGGAATCCCATGTCCTGCGCACCCACACTTCGTCCGTCCAAATCCGAAGCCTACTCCGCGAATCCCCGCCGTTGCGTATCATTGCCCCGGGCAGATGCTTCCGTCGGGATACCGTCGACGCGACTCATTCCGCCAACTTCCATCAGACCGAGGGTCTCTATGTCGACCGAGACGTTACGGTCAAGGATCTCAAGGGGGTGCTTGACTACTTTCTCAAGGAATTGTTCGGGGACAAGCTCGAGACGCGATTGCGCCCCAGTTTCTTCCCCTTTACCGAGCCTAGTTTCGAAGTCGATCTCAAGGGCCCCAATTTGGGCAAACTGAGCGACAAGTGGATCGAGATCATGGGTTGCGGAATGGTTGACCCACAAGTTTTCAGCCTGGTTGACCTCGATCCCAATGAATGGACGGGGTTCGCTTTTGGGATAGGAATCGAACGCGTGGCCATGATCCTTCACGGGATCGACGACATCAGACACTTTTACCAGAATGACCAGAGGTTCCTCGGTCAGTTCTCAAGCGGGACATGAAGGTTAGCGTAGAATGGTTGAGGGAGTACGTCGATTTGCCCGACTGCGCGGACGAACTGGTCGACGTTCTGCCCATGCTCGGGATCGAGGTCGAGGAGGACGGGGACGATTCCGGACCGACCCTTGACAATGTCGTGGTCGGCGAGGTCTTGAGCAAGGACCCGCATCCCGAGGCCGACCGCTTGAGCGTATGTACGGTTGCAGTCAGTTCGGCCGAACCGGCTA
>JABGWD010000351.1 GCA_018645725.1 Opitutia bacterium | reverse complement strand
TGGCATCCACGTCTTGACCGGTCAATGGCTTGGCCGGCAGTCCGTCCACCGACTTGATGAAAGGACGGTGAGCATCCGGATAATTGACCTGCAAATAAAAAGGTCTCTTGGATGACTGGATGAACTTCTTCGCATTCTCCGCATAGCCAGCCATGCCCTTGCGGCTGAAATTAGCGCTTGGAATGGCTTTGAAATCAAAAGGGAAAGCCTTTTCCGGGTTAACGTGCAGTTTTCCGATATTCCCGGTACGGTACCCGGCCTTGCCCAAGGTCTTCACGACGTTCGGGATCTTCTCGGAGAACATGGCATATTTCCAAGTCGCCAACCCGATCTGTCCGTTCTGGTGTGGATAAAGCCCGGTCAGGAAAGCGGCCCTGGACTGCGAGCACCCCGCTTGAGCAACGTATGCGTTCCGGAAGAGGGTTCCCTCCTTGGCCAAATTATCCAAGCGAGGAGTCTTGACCGGGGCCCCATAGCATCCGATCTCCGGCCCGTTGTCCTCTGAGACGATGAACAAAACGTTAAGCCTGTCGTCGGAGGCATTAAGCGTTGCTACGAACAAGCAAAACAGAAAGAAGGCTTTCATGGCAGGTTTCATTTCTTTGCCCCTTGGGTGATCTTGCCTGTTTTCTTATGTTTCCAAGCATAGGCCTTGTGATCAAATTGATAAGCTCCCTTGGATGGTGCATCCGGGGCGAATTTCTTGGGGATCGAGCGGCCAAGTTCATCCATGTCCTTCCGGTAGGATGCCTTGCCGGCCAGGTTGTTCCATTCGTTCGGATCCTTGGAATGATCGTACAGTTCCTCCGTTCCATCGCTGTAGCGGATATAACGGTACCTTTCCGAACGCACCGCGCATTGCCCGCGCCTGTACTCGGTCACGGCCGGAAGATCCCACTTCATTTCGGGGTTTTGCAGAAGTGGCACGATGCTCGTCCCATCAAGATCCTTTCTTGGTTTTAGTCCGCAGAGCTCGATCAAGGTCGGGTATACGCAAAGGGTATCGACCGGACGACTGCATCGGGTTGCGCCCTGGGTCACTCCGGGAACCGAAATCATGAATGGAATGCGGGTCGCTTCTTCCCAGAGCGTGCTCTTGTGCCAATGATTCTTTTCTCCCAAGTGCCATCCATGATCGGACCAGAACACGATGATCACATTGTCCGCATGAGCGCTCTTTTCCAAGGCGTCGAGCAAGCGTCCGAGTTGGGCGTCGGCAAAGCTTATGCTCGCCAGGTAGGCCCGGATCCCATCCTTCCACCTCCCGTGTTTCTTGATGTTCAAAAACTCGTTCCTGCGGGCTGCGGAAAGCTTGACCCCTTGGGGAGGGACGTCCTGCAAATCGCCTTCGGTAATTTTGGGCAATTTGATTTTCTCGAGGGGATATAGATCGAAGTATTTTTTTGGCGCATACCAGGGAAGATGAGGGCGGAAAACCCCGCAGGCCAAAAAGAATGGATTGGCATAGTTTTTAGCAAGAGCCCGCACGGCATAATCGACGGACTTCGAATCATCGTACTGGGCCTCGGCCAACCCGGGGATCACCCCCCAGTCCCCTTCGTGGGGGGTCCCCTTCAACCCGCTGAATGGATAACCTTTGGGATATTTCCGGGGAGTCGACCATGGGTAGTTGAGCTTGTGACCACGGAACCAGGGGTCGTCCTGAAAAACCAGACGTTGAAAATCATCCCACTGGGAGGGCGGATTGAACCCCGCGGTATGATGGAAGATCTTGCCCGCTCCCATCGTCTCATAGCCGTGCCGCTTGAAATGCATGGGCAGGGAAACCGCGTCGGGTAAATGAGGGAGCCACCACTGACCGTTGTTGTAAACCCCGGTGGTTGAGGGACGGAGCCCCAACATCGTCGCCGTCCGGCTCGGGCAACAAACCGGAGATGCGGTATGGGCATTGGAAAAGGTCATGCCCATACGGGCCAATCTTTCGAGGTTCGGAGTATGGACCTTTCCGGAATACCCTCCCAGCGTACTAGTCCAATCATTCATGTCATCCACCGCGATAAATAGAACGCTCGGTTTCGGCACCGTGTAGGCGCTCGTTGACAGAAAAAGAAAAAGCAGGGCGAATCGAATCATTGGGTTTCCAATTCAATCGGCAAGCAATCTGGCAATACGGAAATCATCATCAAATAAAAAAGGCTAGCTCTGCCCCACCCACCCGTCAAGGGAAGGCAGACCGTCTCTTTCCTTTTCCCTTTTGACTGAACTCGCTTCTTGATCCCGGACCATCGGAACCTTACGACTAGAGCCCATGAAACTGACTGGATTGATTGCCGCCACCTACACCCCCTTCCGAGAGGATGGTTCGGTCAACCTGGACCTGATTCCGGCCATGATCGACTACATGATCGAATCCGGGGTTTCCGGTTTCTACGTTTGCGGAAGCACGGGTGAGGGCGAGTCCATGAGTGTGGAGGAACGAAAGCAAGTGACTGCAGCCTCTGTTTCGGCAACCAAGGGCAGGCTTCCCGTAGTGGTCCAAGTCGGACACAATTCGGTCGAATCCGC
>JABGWD010000350.1 GCA_018645725.1 Opitutia bacterium | reverse complement strand
TGCCTGAAGGTTTTGCTCGTCAACAGAAGGCGTAACGTTTTTTTAAGGTTCCAACCTCCCTCCTGGAACTCAACGGCCAACCAGTCGAGCAACTCGGGGTGAGTGGGTTGTTGGCCTTGCAAGCCAAAATCATCCGGTGTACGAACCAAACCTTCTCCGAAGACCCGTTGCCAGATCCGATTGACCAAAACTCTGGATACCAACGGCTGATCCCGGGAAACCAACCAACTGGCAAGCCCGAGACGGTTAGTCGGAGCACCCTCGGGCAAAGAACCAAGCGAAGCAGGCACGCCTGGAAGCAAAGGCTCGCCAACCGGCATATCGTATTCCCCCCGATCCAACAACTTGGTTTCTCTGGGCTTGGGTAACTCGCGGGCGATCAACGTAGGGGTAAAAGCTTTCATCGCTCTCGTCTTCTCCTCACGGAGCTCAGCCGCTTCCTGTAAAATTTCGTCTGCGTCTTTAATCTCGCTCTTCAAAAGTTCGATTTCACTGATTTGCATGGCATCAGCCTTCGCTGATGCAAGGCTTGGGAAAGTCAGTTTATGGATCGCGTAAGCACTCGAGTTCTCGATAGCGATTTCCACTCTTTGCCGTCGCGTGGAAAAAACGGGGACGGCACCCTTTGCAATTTCCTTGAACTTTTTCCCATCCTCGGAACCGTAAAGCTCAAAGCTAGTCGGATCCCGGGACGGAACGTCTTCCCCCGCAGTCAGAGCAATCTTCTCAACAACACCTTTTTGACCATGTATGACAAGTCCACTTCCTTGGCCTTCGAAATTGAGGTATTTGGTCTTGGGGTCGTCATCAATGGCCTGAGCAGGCGTTTGGTTTTTGGGAGACTTGCCCGAGGTTGCCCGAACCTTGTTTCCCTTTCGGGTCAGATCATTTGAACCCAAGAGGGCCGACAACTTTTCCAAGTTGTCATGGGCTTGAGGGAATTTCCCGAATTTCCGGGCACGGGCAAGAAGTTCGGACTCTCTCTTCTCGAGAGTCTTCCATGCAAGCCAAGCCTTTTGATCGGCAGGAACTTTGAGATGATCTCCGTATTCATAGCGATTCCCATCCATGGGCGATTCAGCCGTGCTATTGAAGAAGGCCAGAAGTCGAAAGTACTCGGTATGGGTTATCGGGTCGTACTTGTGAGTATGGCACCTCGCGCAAAGCATGGACATCCCGAGCAGGGAAGTGCCCAGGCTTTCCACCCGGTCAAAATTGTTCTTTGCCTGAAATTCAGCCGGAATAGCTCCTCCCTCTGCCGTGGAAGGGTTCATCCTGACAAAACCCGTGGCAATTTTTTGGTCCAGAGTTGGCTTCGGCAGCAAATCCCCGGCTAACTGCCATGTGATGAATTCATCAAACGGAAGGTTGTCGTTCAAAGCGCGAACCACCCAATCCCGGTATGGATATATACCTCTCTTGTTATCCAAGTGAAGGCCATGGGTGTCCCCGTATCGCACGGCATCCAACCAATAACGGGCCTGATGCTCGCCATAATTGGAATCGCCAAGGAGAGAATCCACATAACGTTCGTAGGAGTCTTCGCGCTTGTCTTCCGCAAACGCTTTGAGTTGAGCAGGTCCGGGAGGCAACCCGGTTAAGGTTAGGGCCACCCGCCGGGCCAAGGTTTCGCGTTTCGCCTCTGGTGCAAAACCAACGCCTTTCTCCTTCAGCTTTGCCCCGACGTAATGATCAACGGGGTTTCCCTGCAGTTTCCCCCTTTCGGGTTTCACAAAGGCCCAATGCTTGGCATATTCTCCACCAGACAAAACCCATTTCTTCAAAAGTTCCTTCTCTTCCTTGGTAAGGGTCTTGGCGAACTTCTTGGGAGGCATTGGTTCCTCCTCGTCGAAAATCCGGAAAAGGAGCTCGGAATCCTCGGGAGATTTCTCATCCACTGCATGAAAACCACCCAAGTCCTTCTTGGCGCCTTCCTCCGAGTCCAGTCTGACCAAGTCTTTCTTCTTGGTGTCCGGTCCGTGGCAGGTGAAGCACTTGTTCGAAAGGACGGGCAAGACCTCGCGGGCAAAGTCGACCTTTGTGGATTCGGCAATCAATGAGGAAATGCATTGACCAAATAAAAAAAATACGCAGGAGAGCAATCGCTTCATAAAAGATTCATATAGAATTTCTGCAAAGAACTGGTCATCGACCACATCTCGCAGAAGAAAAAAAAGCGACTGTTAAGAACCGACCTTCGGTCTTACAAGATTAATCGAGAGCACAGGCGAATATTTCATTCACAACCCTGCCACTGACGTCTGACAGAGAAACGCAAATTTTGTCCGGCAGATGGATAAGCAAGCTGCTCGTGATCCAAACCGAGCGATTCCAAAGAAATTGCACTGCCGATCTGTATCGTCCACTCGGAGATAGAAAAAAAGGAAAGAAATATGTATTCTTTTCACGGCAATCCAACATTTTGAAGAAAAGTTCAGGGAGTACTTGAGGCAGTTCGTCGCAGATTAAAAATTGGCTTTATTTACTTTTTTTCAATTTTATCCTTGCTTCCCGAATGCCCTTGAGAGAAAAATACTATTCCATTTCCAACTCCATTCCCTCGATTTAATTACATTATTCAGCCCTAGCCCATCGTATTAGTTACGTCATACTCACCCTATGTCCCTGTTTTATTATGAAAAAGAAGCAAATTACATCCGCAGAAAAATCCGCCGCTAAGAAACCAGCCATCAAGAAGGCTCCGGCGAAAAAGACAACCACCAAGGCTTCCGCCGCTAAGAAACCAGCCATCAAGAAGGCTCCGGCGAAAAAGACAACCACCAAGGCTTC
>JABGWD010000349.1 GCA_018645725.1 Opitutia bacterium | reverse complement strand
CCCATTTCGCCAATTAGGTATGCTCTTTGCACAAAGGGTTTCACAAGGTTCGCAAGTCTCCCCGGGTCACCGCCTTTTGCCCGACCTCCTCCGATCCAAAAAAGATCGCCTGAAAAATTTCTGCAGGCAGCAACCGTGGCCGAGGCATTCGTTGCCTTTGAATCGTTCCAAAAAGTCGCCTGTCCGACCGTGGCTATCTTCTCCAGTCGATGAGGTTCGGGAAGATAGTTCAGGATTGCCCGTTCAAACTCGCTTTTCGTTATGCCGCGCGAATTGCAAAACATCCAGGCAATCGAGAGGTTTTCAAGTTGCGGATAAGAGTTCATGAAGTGATCGGGTGGCAAAAAGGACGAATCCACCTCGTCCCGGTCCGTCACGTTTGCGTTTTCCGGCAGTTCGTATTCCAAAACCCGGGCCATTTCGGAAACACTGCGCCCTATCCATGACTCATTGCCCGCTGCATTTTTCAACAACTGCGACTTCGACGTGAAGTATTCGTTCATCGATCCGTGATGATCCAAGTGGTCTTCCTCAAAATTCGTCCACAAAACGCTGCTCGGGCGAAGGTTTTCGAGTCCTTGGGCCTGAAAGGAACTGACTTCGAGAAAAACGAGTGTCTCGGGGTCGAGTCCCCGGGCAATCAGTTCGCAAAGAGGCAATCCGATATTTCCGGCAGTTACTGCATTTTTTCCCGCTTCTTTCCATATTTTGCCAAGCAGGGTCGTGAGTGTCGTTTTTCCATTGGTTCCGGTAATCGCAACCATTTCATTGGCAAGAAAACACGAACCGAAATCCATTTCCCCAAACAATGGAATGCCTGCTTCCCTTGCCAAGCCAAGCCATCGATGACCGGGATGAAAACCAGGACTGTAAACGACGAGCGAGCTAGCTCGCGCTTCGGTTTCACCGAAAGCACGGCTTTGCTCGTCGTACGTTACGTATTCCCATTCGAGACGGTCCAGCAGGGCACCCACCCCGCGTCCGCTGACACCCGCGCCTAGAACCGCGACGGGTTTGCCCCGCAGTTCATCCAAATTCCGTAGTTTGCATCTCATGCTATCTCAATTTCAGGGTAGCCAACCCGATGATTGCAAAAAGAAGCGAGAGAATCCAAAACCTGATCACCACCTTGGTTTCCTTCCATCCTTTCAGTTCGAAGTGATGATGAATCGGTGACATCAGAAAAATCCTTTTTCCGCGGCTCTTGAAGGATGCCACCTGCAGGATTACCGAACCGGCTTCCATTACGAAGATTCCTCCCACGATGACCAAGGTCAGTGGTTGGTGAATCATGAGGGCGATTACTCCCACCAATCCGCCGATCGCCAAGGAACCGGTATCTCCCATGAATACTTCCGCCGGGTGCGCGTTGTACCAAAGAAACGAGAGACTTCCTCCGAGTAGTGCGGCGCAAACCACGGCCAATTCTCCGGTCCCCGGAACGAAACTGATCCGGAGGTAATCCGAAATCAGGTAATTGCCCGATGCATAGGCCATGATCCCGTAGGTCAGGGCAACGGTTACCGTGCAACCGATAGCCAAACCGTCGAGACCGTCCGTAAGGTTGATTGCATTGCTGGACCCACACAGGGTCAGCATGAACAAAATGAAAACAAGAATGAGGCTCATTCCCTGAAGAACCACGTCCTTGTAAAAAGGAACCCATAATTCGAGCATCTTTGACGAACTGCCCACTGCTTTTCCCTCCACCCCCGTAAGGGTGTCCCCGAGTGGCCCCAAAAGAATCAGAAGAACGACCACCGTGGTAAGCAGTTGCCCCAGTAGCTTGAGTCTGCCCGGCAATCCCTTGCTGTTCTTTTTTGAAATCTTCAGGTAATCGTCCGCAAATCCGACCAAGGTCAAAAGGAAGTAGGTCGCCATGGCCGTGACGACGTATACGTTCGGTTCCGCCCATAAAACCGTAGACAGGAAAACCGTCCCGAAAATGAGAAGCCCTCCCATGGTCGGAGTCTTTGCCTTTCCCTCGTGCAATTCGGCCAGTTTCCCCACTTCCTCCTTTTCCCGGAATGCCTGCCTTGCGCCAAAGGACTGTAATCCTCGAATAAGCCTTGGACCCAGGAGAAACCCCAATAAAAGAGCTGTGATTCCTGCGAATATCGCCCGCACCGATATGAATTGGAAGAGCCTGAGTGGGCCAAACCAATCTTCTGCAAACTGCAGATAACTCAGCATTCAACGCCATCCCCCATCTCCCTTTCATCCACCGCCCAAGTCGGCAATAGACGTTCCAATTCATTGAGACGGCTACCTTTGAACAAGACCGCTCCGTCAAAATCCTCGACCAATGAAATTGCATCATCGGCTTGAGGGAAAACCATGACCTGATCATCTCCGGCACCTCCCGCCAAGAGTCCTTCGGCCATCCAGGCGGCTTTTTCTCCAACCAGAACAACTCGGTCTCTTTTGTCAACCGATAGACTCCGCGCAACTTCGTCATGAAGGCGGGGGCCTTCTTCACCCAATTCCTCCATTCCTCCCAAAACGTAAAGTTTTGGAAGATCGGAGCATTGAGTGGAAAAGAATTCAATCGAATCCTTCATCGAGGAAGGGTTGGCATTGTAACAATCCAAGAAATAGGTTCGCCCTCGGCCTTGGAGGCGTCTGCCTCTCAAGGCCGAGGGACGATATTGGGGTAGGCGTTCGGAAATTTCTTGGACTGAAACACCCAATTCGCAGGCGGCCAAGACGGCCAGCGCCACGTTCCTCGCCATTCCCGCCGAAACTGCGGGCAACGGTAAAGAAAGAAACGGAGACTCGTGTCGCCAAAGCCCTAGCATCCACGAGCCTCCGTTCTTGTTTGTTTCAGTCCAAATGGAGTAAAAAGCTTCGTTCCTCCGCGGTTCACGCGAGGGCTTCCCTTCCTTCAGGACAAGATGATTTTTCCCGGTTTCGCTTTTCTTCGAGAAAAGCTCGTAAGACAGGCAGTCTTCGGGAAACAGGACAAGGGGATCCGAATCCAAACCCTCAAAAAGCATGGCCTTTTCCCGGGCAACGTTTTCAACGCTCCCGAGTCCTTCGAGATGAGAATGACCGACTAGCGTGACTATGACCAAATCGGGCGAAATCGTACGAGCCAACATACTCATTTCCCCGATTTCGTTAATGCCTGCCTCAACGACTGCGAACCTGTGGGTGGCGTCGTTCATACGCAATACCGTCAATGGCACGCCAAGATGATTGTTCAGGTTGCCCTCGGTCGACAAAGTCCGGTCCGGTCCCATGAGCAAACCAAGGGTATCCTTTGTCGACGTTTTCCCACAACTCCCGGTTATGCCAACCACCGATCCTCGAAAATCACTTCGGTGTCCCCGCGCGATCCGATGAAAGGCAGACAAGGTGTCTCCAACCACCAATTGCGGAATCGGAACCCCCAGTTTCACTTTTTTGACAAGGGCAGCCCGGGCTCCGTTTTCTGCCGCGCCGGACAAAAAATCATGACCATCTCGCTCCGCTTCGATGGCCACGAACATTTCCCCGGGCGAAATCGATCTGCTGTCGATCGAAAACCCGGAAATCAACCCACTCGGCTTGTTCTGCCAAGTTCCTCCCGACCATTCGGCCAAAGAATCTGAATCGAAGGGCGGCATTATACGGCAAGCAGTTTTGCACTGAGCAATTCGCCCGCAACCAAACGGTCATCGAAAGGAATCGCGGTGTACTGAACTTCCTGAAAAGTCTCGTGTCCTTTTCCTGCTATCAAAACGGTATCTTTTTCCCGGGCGGCATCCAGAGCCAGGCTGATTGCCCTTCTGCGGTCCTCGACAAAGGAAACCTTTGCCCCTTTGGCCAACCCTTTGCGCATATCCCTGAATATATTGCCCTGAGATTCCGTTCGCGGGTTGTCCGCCGTTGCCCACACCCGGTCGGCGCCTGCGCAAGCGACCCTCGTCATCTCGAGCCGCTTTCCCTTGTCCCTGTCCCCACCGCAACCGAATACCAGATGCAAATTCCCTTCCGTACACTCCTTCAGCATTCCCAGCGCATTCCGCAATGCATCGGGAGTGTGGGCATAATCCACCACCACCTTGTAGTTCTGCCCTCTTTCGACTGACTCCATTCTTCCGTCCACGCCTTCGAATGCACCGACTTTTCTGACTGCATCACTGACCAAGTGGCCCAACGCATGCAGGATCGCAAAAGACGCAAGCACGTTCATCACGTTGTACCTGCCGATCAACGGACTTGTTACCATCATCGTGCCGAACGGTCCTTCCAGGATGAACTCCGACCCGTTCGATTGAAGGTTCAGGTTTCTCGCCCGAAAAACATTATGATCGTCTGACCCGAATGACAAAACCTGAACGTGCGGAGGAAGCTCCTCTATCAATCGCCTGCCATAGGGACAGTCCCCGTTGATAACGGCAACCTTCGGCAAACTTCCGTTATCCCCATTGAAGATCTTTCTTTTTTCACGAAAATAACTCTCCATGTTTTCATGATAATCCAAATGATCCCGGGTAAGATTCAGGAAAACGGCGACCTCAAGTTGAAGGGAAGCAACCCTTGATTGATGAATTCCATGGGAACTCACTTCCATCACCGCTTCCGAGCAACCTGCGACAAGCATGCTTCTGAGCAAAGCATATAAGTCCGCGGATTCCGGGGTAGTCTTGAAGGATGGCACCTCTCTGTCTCCCAAGTGATATCGAACCGTACCGATCAATCCGACGGGCCTTCCCGGTCTTTCCATCAAGTGACGTACAAGGGTGCTTACCGTGGTTTTCCCGTTTGTCCCAGTGACTCCAACGACCCTCAACGATGAATCCGGCGATCCATGATAACGCCTGGCGAAATGGGCCAGGGCCAACCTCGAATCATCCACCTTCACTCCGGTTACACCAAGAGGCAATTCAAGTTGCTCGGTTTCGCTTATGATTACTTTCGCTCCACGGTCGAGCGCTTCCTGCAAATATTCGTTTCCATTCGTACGAAGACCGGGCAAGGCAAAGAATGCGGAATTCGGCGTCACCCTCCGGCTATCCGTAATCAGTCCACTTACCTGAGCTTGACCGTCACCGCCCGCACTCACTGTCCCCCGTTCTGCCAAATCTTTCAATTTGGCCGACCCGTGGAATCTTTCGTGGATGCGCTCCATGCTTTCCTTGTTTTGTTTTTTTGTCTTCATGTTTCCGGTCAAAGTTTCATAAAGCTGAACGGTTGCTTCCCGAACCTCGGGCAAGGGTCTTTTCTTGGGCAGGCTTTGGTTTCAATCCGAGATACGCTATTATTTTCTTCCCTACCCTTTGGAATGCCGGCGCGGCAACCGTGCCTCCATATCCAGTACGGCCTGCCTTCATCTTCGGTTCGTCCACCACTACGGTAATTACGATCCGGGGATCTTCCGCAGGAAAAAAGCCGACAAAGGATGCAACGTGGTGACGGTTCGAATACTGACCTTCAATGAGCTTCTTCGTAGTCCCTGTTTTCCCAGCCACGTCAAAGCCTTCGATGCGGGCCCGTCTCGCCGTTCCTTCGTCCGACACGACACTTACCAGCATCTTGGTGACCGAATCCGTCACGGACGAACCAATCACTCTCCTGACAGGCTTCGGATTAAAGGAAACCACGGTCTTGCCCTGATGATCAAATACTCTGTGAATGAATTGCGGTTTCATCAATATTCCCCCGTTCGCCACAGCGGCCATCGACGAATGGACCTGCATGGGCGTTGCGCTAACGGCATGTCCCATTGGCAATCTCGTGATTGTCAAGCCATCCCATCTCTTTGGATGATGCAATACGCCCCTGCTTTCGCCACCTATGCCAAAATCAGTTTTTTGCCCGAAGCCAAAAGCCCGGCAATAATCATACAGTCTTTGCGAACCCAGCATTACGCCTAACTGGGCAGCCCCACGGTTACTTGATTTTTGCACTACTTTGCTTACCGAGATTTTCCCAAGAGCATGATCGTCATTCGGCAATCTCATCCGTCTTGATCCCCGTTGTATCGTGGCAATCGAACAGTCAATCATATCCTCCGGACCAACCAATCCTTCGTTCATGGCCCCACTTACTGCAACGATCTTGAAAGTCGAACCAGGCTCATAAACGTCAGCCAAGGCACGGTTGCGCTGCTGACTGTGATCAGCTTTGTTGAACTTGTTGGGATCGAAATCCGGCACGTTTCCAATCGCCAGCACGTAACCTGTCTTCGGATCGCTCACGATTATGCTCGCGCTTATCGGCTCGTACTCATCCACGATCGCCTTGAGTTCGCTTTCCACCATGTCCTG
>JABGWD010000348.1 GCA_018645725.1 Opitutia bacterium | reverse complement strand
GCGGACCGTTTATTGCCAAGGAACACTGACTCGGGAAAACTATGGCCGGGATCATCACCCCCGTAACTTTTGTATGTGGATGGCAGGTGGTGGCATAAAAGCAGGAACCACTTATGGGGAGACCGACGACTTTAGCTATAACATCATCAAAGACCCCGTTCACTTGAATGAATTGAATGCAACCATTCTACATTGCATGGGCATCGATAACCATCAATTCACCTTTCCTTTCCAAGGTTTGCAACAACGCTTGACCGGAGTGGAGGATGCTTATCCGGTCAAAGGCATCTTGGCTTAGGCAAGGAAACCCTTTTCTTCGGGTAGCGCGCGTTTCGTCGTGGACACCGAGTCCGATTTGCCAAAGATCGAAGACAATCCAAGAAAAAGATATGCAATACTTATACTATGCCTTACTTACGGTTGTGTGCTGGGGAACCTACGGGGTCTGCATGCACATTGGGTCAAGCAACATGGGGGACAAGGAAAACGGGCGAATCATGGCCTTTCTCTGGGTCGGGTTGGCTTATTTCCTGACAGCCGTCGTTGCTCCCTTGATTATTTTAAAACTTAAGGGAGGTAACGTCGCATTTTGGGCCTATCCGACCAAGGGCTGGCAATGGTCTCTGATCGCGGGCACCCTCGGAGCAATCGGAGCCCTTGGCGTTTTGCTTGCTTTTGGAAAAATGCCTTCCCCCGCTTACGTACCGGTGGTCATGTCGATTATTTTTGCCGGAGCCCCGATGGTCAATGCGATCGTCAGTACGACCAAGGAAGGAAACTGGTCGTTTGTGCGGTGGCCTTTCGTCTTGGGAATCGCCTTGGCGGCTTTGGGTGGATACCTGATCACCAAACACGCGCCCAAGCCTCCGAAAAGTCCGCCTTCGGCGAACGCCTCCAAGGCCTGAAGCCTGTTTTTTCATGACGACCCCGTCCCGAGATGGGCTATCGCCAGAGGAGTGGTCGAGCCAACGTTGGGAAACCTTCCAGGCACTTTTGCAAAGAGTTCGGGAGACAAACGCATTTCAGTCAGCTCATTTCCCGACTCTTGCCGATTGCGACCAATGGTCGGATTTCGATGAATTTGTCGAGAATTGTCCTTTCACCGGGAAGAACGACCTTGCGTTGGACAGGCAGCAAAATCCGCCCTATGGCACCAACCTGACCTTTCCCGTCGAAGAATATTCCTGTTTCCATCAAACGAGCGGGACGATGGGCGAGCCAATGGCCTGGCTGGATACGGAAGAAGATTGGAACTGGATGTTGGGCAATTGGGATAGGATCCTCGAGGGAGCGGGCGTGCAGTCGGGCACCCGCTGCTTCTTTGCCTTTTCATTCGGTCCGTTCCTGGGTTTTTGGACGGCCTATGATGCCGCCCGCAAGCGTGGCTGTCTCTGCATTCCGGGAGGAGGGCAGGGGAGCGAACAGCGCTTACGTTCGATTCTCGAGCACGGTGCGGAATATTTGTTCTGTACCCCAACCTATGCCTTGCGTTTGCCAGAAGTGGCCAAGCAGGCCGGTATCGACTTGAGAGGCCACGCCTTGCGCTCGATCATCGTGGCCGGGGAAACCGGAGGGAGCGTTCCGTCCTTCCGAAGAAGGGTCTCCGAAGCTTGGGGCAAGGATCTCCGGGTGTATGATCATTACGGGATGACGGAAGTCGGTCCCGTTGCCTTTGAGACTCCAGGCGGAAAAGGTGGCTTGCGGGTCATCCTCGAAAGTTATTTTGCAGAGGTCGTTGACCCTGAAACGAAAGCGCCTTCTTCCACTGGAGAAGGCGAACTGGTGCTGACCACTTTGGGCAGAACGGGTTGCCCGCTCTTTAGGTACCGCACGGGAGACTTGGTTCGGGCCATAAGCCAAACGGACCCGGACGGTTTTCCAGCGCTTGATCTCAAGGATGGAATCCTTGGTCGTTCGGATGACATGGTAGTCGTCCGAGGGGTGAACGTTTATCCTTCCTCGGTTGATGCGATTGTTCGGGGTTTTGAAGAAGTGATGGAATATCAGGTGATTCATCGGAAAAAGGGAGAGATGTCTGAGATTAGCTTGCAGGTGGAAGCGCCCGAAAGCGTAGCCCAAGCCTTGGAGGCGGCTTTGAAGGAAGCCTTTTCTTTGCGTATGCCGGTCGGTCGGGCGGAACCAAATAGCTTGCCTAGGTTTGAAATGAAGGCTCGGCGATGGCTTACGGAAGAGTAAACTTGTAACATAAGCAAAAATGGAAAAATTCGTTGAACTCGATGAAATCACCAAGACTTACCCTTCACCCGAGGGATCGGAAGCGGTGGAGGTGTTCGGAGGCATCAACCTGTCCTTGCCTGCGGGAAGCTCGAATGCAATCGTTGGACCATCGGGTTCCGGCAAAAGCACCTTGCTGAACCTCATTGGGGCTTTGGACAAACCTACGAGTGGAGACGTCCGCGTAGATGGAAAAGCCCTCGCCAGCATGTCCCCGGAAGAGTCGGCCCGCTTCCGAAACCAAACGGTGGGCTTTGTCTTTCAGTCCCACCACTTGCTTCCTTCCTGTACGGTTTTGGAGAACGTCATGGTGCCCGCCTTGGCAGGTCATGGTGACTTGACGGGGGCGGCTTTGCAGACTCGAGCGGAAGAGTTGTTGGAAGAAGTCGGACTTGGGCATCGGACGGGTCACAGGCCGGGAGAAATTTCAGGAGGCGAGCGGCAGCGCGTGGCCGTTGCCCGGTCCTTGATCAACGAGCCAAGCCTTCTCTTGGCAGATGAGCCCACAGGCGCCTTGGACAAAAGCAATTCCGAGAAACTCGTCGACTTGATTGTCCGTCTGAACGAATCGCGAACCTTGACTTTGATCCTCGTTACTCATTCCCAGGATACGGCATCGAGAATGGATACCGGCTTTTTGCTGGACGAGGGCGAATTGAAAAAACTTTGACCATGAGTGTCTGGGGAATCCTTTTTCGAAACCTCCTGTATTTCCGCAAGCAACATGCGGGCGCTTGCCTTGGCGCTGCTCTGTGTTCGATGGTTTTGGTCGGAGCTCTTACGGTGGGAGATTCGGTCCGGGCAACCCTTTCGACTCTTGCCGATGAAAGAATCGGCAAAGCCGACTTGGCCTTGCT
>JABGWD010000347.1 GCA_018645725.1 Opitutia bacterium | reverse complement strand
GGTGCCTTTTTTCCCAACGGGTGAAGTTTACCAAATGAGATAGATAGGTCGCTTGAACGCGAGCTGTTCTTCTTTCTTCCTCGGAAGCTCTGGCCGACTGGGCTTGAAGTGAACTCGTTCCAAATCCAAGAAGCAAAGCCAAGCCACCGAGTAAGACGAAGGATCGTCTTGCCCGTAGCTTTTGTTTGAATCTGGATGTGATGAAGGACACTTGGGTTTAGAACTTTTTGGTAATGCTGATAAGGAAGGTGCGCTCGACCTTGCCGGGTTCGACGTCGAGATCGTTGTACATGTTTTCGGCATGATCCGAATCGAGCAGGTCGCGGCCGAACAAACCGATTTCCAGGCTTTCGTCCGGACGCCAGACCAAGCCGAGATCAAGACGGAGGTAATCGTCGAGGGGGATCGGATTGTAAGCGGACGGAATCGTCCGTTCGCCGGTATAATAGAGACTTTGAGTGAAAATCACATCATCCCGAACCTTGAGGTGAGAGGACAGGTTGGCCATGGATTCGGGAAAGTCTTTTTGCTCAACGCCGTCTTTCTTGCCCCGGGAAAAGGAATATCCCCCCTGCAGATGCCAAAGAAGGGAAGCCCGGTAATCAAAAGTCAATTCGCCACCGGTTGTTTTGACGTCGCTGGTCGAATAGATCGGAGGCCCGGAGAAAACGGCGTTCTGAGTATCGTAATGATAAAGCGAAAGTTCGATAAGAAGTCTGTCGGAAGGCCGAGTTCGCCAACCAAGTTCGAAAGCATCCATTTCTTCGGTACCAAGACCGGTGGTAGGGGAAGAAGTAAGGGGAAAGGCAATGCCCGGAGCAAGAAAAACTCTGGCATACGAAACTTCCGTAAACTGTTCGACCAAGGAAGGTTGCCGAAACGCTTTGGAATAGGCACCCCATAAAATATTCTGTTCATCTACTTGGAAGGAAAAACGCGCCCCGGGTTGCGTAGAGGATCCAGTCAAATCGCTGTCCTCGAATTTGGACCCGAAAGACAAGACCGACCGGTCGGTCAAATCGTAGGAGTTTTGAAAAAAGGCCGTTATACGATCAAATTCTTTGGGACTGCTTCCATACTCCAAAATAGGAGGTGCGGGAACAGGAGAAGGAACCAAAAGTGGAAAATCCCATGGGGCGGTTACCCTTTCGTCAACGTCGACGGACATGTGTCGGACGGAAAATCCAAAAGCAATATGATTTCGATCACCGATCGGTTTGTTTGCCTTGAAATCAAGGTCGAATTCTTCTCTTTCCCAACTATGTCCGATATGACCGAGGTCGGTGTCGTAAAGCTCGGCGTAGCCAGCCAAGGACCACTCCAAATCACCATCGGTTATGCCCGATAGCTTGGCCCGAACATGCGAAGCATCCTGAGGCATTTCCTCATAGTTTTGGTAACGGTCAAGAGTAAGTCCCTGAGCGGGTGCGTCCTTGAGTGTTGACCATGGAAGGGTAGTTCCGGTTGCATAGGGTGCCCATGTTGGAACCCATGAGGGAGCTGTATTCACTTTATTACTTCCCGTCAGGTTCAGGGGAAGAAGTTCAAAAAGTCGATAAGTCAGATCCAACACATGCTCGACCCGTCTCGTGGCAAAGCCACCGGCAATCGTGAGATCCAGATCCATGGCAAGTTCCTTGTCGAAACGGAACCCAGCCTTTCGGGCATAACCATCGTCCCGGGCGGGCAAACCGGACATAAGCTCACCTTCGGAATATTCCTGATCCCGAACCCATACCCGATAAAAGGAATCAGGGCTAACTTGACCACCATGGACATATTCCCCAAGGAAAGTTCCGTCATCTTCCAAAATCAACCGGACACTATTTCCTTGGGTTTGAGCAGCGTGTTTGGTCACGACGTTGACGACACCGCTCACCGCATTGGTTCCCCAAATGGATGCACCCGGACCACGGATGATTTCAACACGGTCGAGAATCTGAAGAGGAACGTCCTCGGTCGTCCAGTTGATCGTTCCACCCATCAACTGGAGAACTTCACGACCATCCACCATGGTGAGAAACTTCTCGGTGGCCGAACCACTGAAGTTGCGCATGGTGACGAAATCATCGTAACCGACGCCACGCGTGACGTACATGCCGGCTACGTTGCGGAAGGAATCGACCGTCAGAACATGACCGTTCAGGCTAATGTCGTCGGGGCGTATGACGTGAACGGAAGCAGGGTTACGCCAATGCTCCTGATCGTAACCGAGAACCCCGCGGATGGGGGTCCGGGAAAGATCCCGAAGGTCAAGATCGAGCAATCTTCTTAACTCGGCCTTTTCGAACGGACTCAGGCCACTTGATGAATTTTGGTCGTCAGCAAACTGCCCATTCGCTCTCCCTAGAAAAGCGAGCAAGAAAACTAAAGCAACCTGCAGGAATCTACTCAAAATCAAGTGTTTTGTCTTATGAAAAGCTATGTTTTAACGCAAAAACAGTCTCACATGAAGACAAAAGAGCAAAACAAACAAGCTTTTTCGGCCAAAAAGGATCAACCTTCGACAACTCCGATCATCGCCTTGAGAATGGCGTTCCATGTATCGGGGTTTTCGAGGGTTGCATTGGGGAACATGCAACCGTCCCAGCAAACGTGCTTGATTCCGCGATCTTCAAAATCCTTCAGCCAATAACTTGAGCAACGGGTGATGTCGAGCTTGCCGTTGGGGTCGTCCGCCGGGCAATGCTTGCCCGTTTTGTCGTGATCCCCTGCTCCGTGAACTTCTCCGTCGTTCTGAGCGACGTGAAAATCGATCGTCCAGGGACGAAGCTTGTCCGTCATCTGTTCGTAAGCGGGCCAAAACTCCTCATCTGCATAACCATCCTGCAAGAGAGCGTGCTCGGGAGCATTGTATCCCATGAGGTAAAGATAGGTATGGGCAAGATCGGCTTGAAAACCGAGTGTTTCCGGCATTCCTACGCCCTCCAAGAGATCGAGCATATCCTTCCAACTGTGCATGCCCGCCCAGCAAATTTCTCCTTCTGCGGCAAGCCGCTCGCCATGATCGGCTGCAATTTGAGCGGCTTTTTTGAAAGTGTCGACAATCCGAGCGGTGCCTTCCCCCGGGTTTTCCTTCCATTTCTCCACGCCGAACTCGGCGGAGTCGATTCGGATTACCCCACCCTTGCGGGCCCCATGCTCGTTAAAGACTTTGCCAATACGGCAGGCCATCTTGACCGCATCCAAAAACTTCTCCTGTTGTTCGTCCGTTCCCATCGCGGAATCCCCAACCGTACCAGGCCAAACCGGAGCGACCAAAGAACCGATGTCAAAGCCCTTGCTTTGGATGAGATCGGCTATGCCCTTGAGCTCGTCGTCGCTGGCCTCGGGGTTGGTGTGGGGGAGAAAAAGAAAGTAGTCGATACCATCGAACTTTCTGCCGCCCACTTCGGCCGCAGCGGAAAAGTCGAGCATGTCCTCGAGACTGATGGGGGGTTCCTGCCCTTCGTCGGTGCCTTTGCCGACGAGACCGGGCCACATTGCGTTGTGAAGTTTAAGGGATGAGAGGCTCATGGAAGTAAGGATTGATGTTGTTAAAAGGGGAAAAGCGATAAGTTTTATGAATCGTCCTAAAGGAGCAAGAAAAAAGAGGATCCGATTTTATTTCTCGCATTTTCATCTGCGACATTCCATTCTCAAAGGGTATACGCACACTACGAATAACCCTAATTTCAACTATTATGAAAAAAATCATCCCTCTCACCCTCGCGGTTGCTTCCGTCATCTTGCTCTCCGGTCTTTCTGCGGCAGAAAAAGCCAAAGGTTCTTCAAGTGCCTCCGACTTGTTCGACGGTCCTCTCCTTGACGCAAAAGGAACCGAAGTTTCCAAAGAAGCCTTGGCCGGAAAAACCATCGGAATCTATTTCTCCGCTCACTGGTGCCCGCCCTGCCGCAGTTTCACCCCGAAGCTCGTCAAGTTCCGCGACGCAAACAAGAAAGACTTCGAAGTCGTATTCGTGAGTTCCGACCGCAGCCCCAAGGCTCAATTGGGCTACATGAAGGAAACGGGAATGAAATGGTATACCATGCCCCATGGCTCAGGTGCCGCAAAGGCACTCAAGAAGAAGTACGGCATTCGCGGAATCCCCGCTCTTATCATCGTTTCCCCCGATGGCAAGACCATCACCAAGAACGGTCGCGGGGACGTTTCCTCAAACGCCAAGGGAGCGATCAAGGCTTGGGCCAAAAAATCCTCCTGACCTGATTTTAAACTGCATAAGCCTCTCCGTGGCAAACGGAGGGGCTTTTTGATTCCTGCATGTCAAACGACCACGATAGAAAATCCGTTCTCCAGGTTTCTCCCGAAGACAACTTGCTCGTTGCCTTGAGAGATCTCGGAGAAGGGGAGCAAGTGGAATGGGGCAAGGACGCACTGACCGTTGCCGAAGAAATTCCAGCCAAGCACAAGCTCACGACCTCCGATCTTTCCGAGGGAGATCCGGTTTATATGTATGGGGTCCTGGTCGGAGAAGCCACCAAACCGATCTCGCGTGGCAAGAGAGTAAGTACTGCAAACCTCGTTCATCGATCAGCCGAATACCAACAAGGACAATCGGTCGACCTTTGGACGCCTCCCTCGATCGAACGATGGAAAGACGGGACTTTTGAGGGGTTTCACAGGAAAGACGGTTCGGTGGGAACGGCAAACCATTGGCTCGTTCTGCCAATGGTTTTCTGCGAAAACGGAAACGTCGAGACGTTGAAGAACTCGATGCTCGAAGCCTTGGGTTTCGAGCGCAGGAACCAATACCAACG
>JABGWD010000040.1 GCA_018645725.1 Opitutia bacterium | reverse complement strand
CGAGGACATGGTGGGGAGCAACCTCGGGTTGAGGAACTTCTTCCAACCAGAGACCTTCCTCCGATTTTTTCTTAACGAGGGCTTTCATCGGGAAACGACGTTAGGCACGAGATGCATTCCAACACTAGGAAAGGTTCTTCCCATTAGAGCAAGGAAAAGACGTTTTATGACGCGCTTTTAAGCGGGGCTCGTGAGTCTTGGTCAGTAGTCCTTGCCGGCCCAGCTGTTGAGTACGGAGCGTTGCCAGTCCTCAAGGGCGACCTTCATCCTGACGACCCGGGCAGGTTCATTTTTCGTCAGGTCGGTTGTTTCCATCGAATCCTTGCTCAGATCATACAGTTCGTAGGTGACCTTGTCCTTTCTTTCGATACGGTGGAGTTTCCAGGGCCACTCGTTCCAAGCGGCATGTCCCTCGAGATCCGTCATGTCGAAAGTGGGAAATTCCTTCACGTTCTTGAGGATGCGCTCGGGATGGGGGTTCGGCTTGCCCGCTTTTTCCGCTTCCAAAAGAGCCTTGATTATCCGGTCGCTCCATGTTCCCTGGCCATTGCGAAAACCATGCCAGAAACCCATGGGCGGCCTTGCCCGTTTTTTTCCTTCGAGGATGGGAAGCAGATCGATGCCATCCAGGATGGGTTGCTTGGCCGGCTGTTTGATTCCGGCAACCGCGAGCAGGGTGGGGTATAGGTCGGAGGTGAAGGCCGGAATGTCGATCTTCTTGGCGGAAAAACGTTCCGGCCACTCAAGTACCGCCGGTACGCGCAGGCCACCCTCGTAAATGCTTCCCTTCTTGGCCCGGCCTCCCGAGGACTCGGTGACCAATCCCCCGTTGTCACTGCAATACAAAAAGAGGGTGTCTTTCTCGATGCCAAGCTTGCGGAGGTGTGAGCGCAAGCGCCCGACTTGCTGATCGAGCAGGGTGATCTCCCGAAAATATCCGGGCAGTTTTGTTTTCTGGTTTTTGTAGAGGCTCGCGGCGTTCTTGATTCCCTGAGGAATCTCGGGATGAGGATTGTGCGGGGAAGGGAACCAGGTAACGGTGAACATCGGTTTGTCCCCCTCCTTGTGCTTGCTTAGGAAATCAAGGGTTGCATCCATCGAGATCACGGTTCCCGCCCCTTTGATTTGCTGGTATTTCCCATTGCGGCTGAGATAAGGGTCGTTGTCGAAGAAGTTCAACCCCGAGAGCCACTCGTCGAATCCGGCCCCGCCTGGAGAAGTGGGGCTGTTCGGCTGGACCGAACCGATGTGCCACTTCCCGAAATGTCCCGTGACGTAACCGGCCTTGCCCAACTGCTCGGCTATGGTTTGCTCGTCCGGACGCATGTAGTGTCCGTGGTTTGGGACGTTGGTCCGAAAGGGATGCCTGCCCGTCATTACGCTTGCTCTGGTCGGTGAGCAAACAGGAGCACTCGCATAGAAACGGTTGAACACCACTCCGCTCTTTGCCATTTGATCCAGGTTCGGAGTTTGCACGAAGGGGTGACCGGTGAACCCACAATCTCCGTAGCCATGGTCATCCGCCATAACGAGAATGATATTAGGCCGCTTTTTGGCCAAAGCCGACAAAGCGAAGAACCAAATCAAGGCGAGCAAGCAAAAGCATCTGACCGGTGAACGATTCATTATGACGCAGGTTACTATTGGCCAGGTTGAGCCCGGATCCAATCCGCAATCAATTCAATCTCGTCGGGTTTGAGTTTGCCGTCTCTTCCGTAACAGGGCATTCGATCGTTTTTCTTGCCGTAGAAACGCTTGTCCTCTGGGTTTTCGATAAAAGCAATCAACCAGTCCCTCGAACCGTAACCCGTAAGGTCGGGAGCCGACCCCTCGTCTTCGGAATCAATATCATGACAATCAATGCAGGCTCTGCCGTCTTCGAAGAGTCCGTCGTCATTGTAAAAGAGGGAGAGCAATTCCTCCCGTTTGTCTTCTTCCAAAGGTGATTCATAGGGAAGTTTCGCCTCGTTTGCGAGGAGCTTGGCGATTTCCGGTAACAACTTTTTCTCTTCGTCGTCGTACTTGGCGAGGGCTTTTTTGACCATGGTGCCATCCTTGAACTTGGTCCCTCCGAAATATTTTTCCGAGACGTACTGGTCGTGATCGAGGAGCCGGGCGATCCATGTGACGCTTCCGAAACCGGCCAGATCGGCGGCCGACTGTTTTTCACTTACGGGAAAGCCACGACCGTCGTGTCCGTTGTAGCGGTGGCAACTCGAACAATGAGTCGAAAACAAACGACGGCCCAAATTCTCAGGGTCTTTTCGGAGCAAGCTAACCGCACCGGTGGGTGGAATGCCTTCCTTGTTTGCGATGTCGATTACCCGGTTGGCCTGCCAGTCCGCTTCTTTCAGAGCGGCAGCGTGCTTGGGGTTGGCCCGATCTTCGGAAACGGCGAGAAAAGTCAGCATGACCGCACCCGCAATGAGGGTCCACCAGAAGCCGACGTTGAATTTATGCCCCCATTGTTTTTTCGCAATGAAAGGCTGAAGAAACATCCAAGTGACCAGGAAAACGGGAATGATGACCGCTCCCCAAAAGGCCGGAACATACTTCAAAAGTTGAAAAAGAAAGAGAAAATACCACTCCGGTCGGGCGGGAAATTCACTGGACGGGTCGGCCGGCGGCCCGAGAGGGGCTCCGTCAAAATAGATCGTCAGGGTGACCACGGCCAAAAGGACGGCCAAACAAGCGACTGCATCCTTGAGGATTTGCTCGGGCCAAAAGTAGCAGTCTCTTCTTGGGCGGCGTTCCTTGACGTGTATGCCGTGTTTGCGGAAAAGGTAGATGTGGGCGACCACCAAGCCGACCAACGTTGCGGGGAGAACTCCTGCATGGAAGGCGAAGAACCGGGTAAGGGTATGGTGCCCATACTCCACTCCGCCCACCACGATCTTTTGAATGGCGGGACCGATTATGGGAACTTCCGCCATCAAGTTCGTGGCCACCGCGGTAGCCCAGTAACCCTTCTGGTCCCAAGGGAGAAGATATCCGGTCAGGGAAAGGGCAAGGGTTACCCCCATCATAAGGATGCCAAACCAAAAATTAAGTTCCCTGGGCGCTTTGTAGGCTCCATCGATCACGACTTGCATTAGGTGAAGGACGAGCAGGACGATCATCGCCTGAGCCATGTAATGATGGACGCCACGGAGAAACCACCCACCCTCAACTTGGTGCTCGAGAAAGTAGACGCTTTCCCATGCGGTCTGGGTACTCGGACTGTAAAACATCCACAGAAGGGTGCCGGTGACGATTTGGACGAAGAAAACGAAAGTCAAGCAGCTGCCCCAGACATACCGCCATCTTGCCCCTCCGGGTACTTTCTCGTACAAGGCCTCCTTGACCAACCCCCGGATGCCCGAACGATCGTCAAGCCAGTTTACCAAGCGCTTCATGAGAGAGGAATCTTTTCCGCCACGTTTGGGCGGAATTGCTGAAATTGAATCCAAACCTGACCATCCTCGACCTTCGTCTCCATCGTATCCATACCTCTGGGGCTTGGACTGTCATCGTTGGTTACCGATCCGTCGAGGCCGTAGGTGCTGTTGTGACAAGGGCAGAAGTAATCGTTCGAATCCTTCCGGTAATCAATGGCGCATCCCAAGTGAGGGCATCTTAAATTGTAGGACACGACCTCATCTCCCTTACGGGTCAGGTACACGGCTCCCGCAGGAATATCGGTGTAAGTTGTCCATGCGTCCTTCACTTTCGCCAACACAACCTCGAATTTGGTGGGCGTGCCATCCTCGGGAAGGGAGGCCAAGGCCGCTACCTTGGTCCACGGGACTTTCGCATTTCCGTCTTCCCTGGTTACCGGATCCAAAACGGATGGAATTCCCGTAACGAAGGGAAAGAGGGCACAGGCCGCGGAAGCGCCAATGGTGGATATTACGATGAACTTTCTGCGGTCACCGGGATTGTTTGCTTGTTCGTTGTCTTGAGGCATCAAAAGAAGGTGGTGGGCATCCAAACGCGTAACGTTCGATGCCTTCGGGAGCGAACAAAAAATCGATGGATCAGGCGATCAGTTTCTTGACCGCGTGGTGGGGTTCCACGCCGGTGAGACGGAAATCGAGCCCTTGGAAGCGGAAGGAGAGACGGGTATGGTCGATGCCCATTAATTGCAGAACGGTGGCTTGCAAGTCGTGCACGTGAACGGGGTCCTCAGTCACGTTAAAGCCGAGCTCATCGGTCTTGCCCAAGGTGATGCCAGGTTTCGCTCCCCCGCCCGCCATCCACATGGTGAAGGCTTGAGGGTGATGATCGCGGCCCTTGCTTCTTCCCAGTGCGGCGCTGGCCTCCACCATGGGCGTGCGGCCGAATTCTCCACCCCACACCACCAAGGTGTCCTCCAGCATCCCGAGTCGCTTGAGATCCTGCACGAGTGCGGCGCTTGCCTTGTCCACCTGCTTGGCCTGTTTCGTGACGTTCCCCGCGACGTTGGAGTGGGCGTCCCATCCGCTGTGGTAAAGCTGAATGAAACGGGTTCCTCGTTCGGCGAGACGGCGGGCAAGCAGGCAGTTGCTCGCGAAATCGGATTTCCCTTTTTTGACTCCATAGAGGTCGAGAGTCTCCTGGCTTTCTTTGGAGAAATCCATCAACTCGGGGGCCCGTGCCTGCATCCGGTAGGCCATCTCGTAGGCTTCGATCCGGGCGGTGATCTCGGGATCGCCCATCTTTCCATGAGTTCCCCGGTTAAGCTTGTTGAGTAGGTCGAGAGTTTGGCGTTGGGCGGTCCGGTCTATGCCCTTGGGGTTGGCGACGTGAAGAATCGGATCGGCGCCTTCCCGGAAGGGTACGCCCTGGTGTTCGGAAGGGAGGAATCCCGATCCCCACATGGCGGATCCACCGCTTAGGTTTCCACCGCTTCTCATGACTACGAAACCGGGCAGGTCGTCGGCCTCGCTTCCGATCCCGTAGCTCAGCCACGAACCCATGCTAGCCCGCCCGGGGATTCCGCTTCCCGTGGTCATGAACAGTTGAGCCGGGGCATGGTTGAAATGGTCGGTATGCATCGATTTGACGATGGTCAGGTCATCCGCGATCTTGCCCAGGTAGGGGAGGCGGTCGGAGAGTTCGGCCCCGGACTGCCCGTGCTTTGCGAAGGGGAAGCGTGGGCCGAGAACGGCGGCATCCGGTTGGATAAAAGCGTAGCGTTGCCCCTTGATCACCGAGGGAGGGATCGGTTTGCCCTCGATTTCTTTGAGTTTGGGCTTGCTGTCGAAGAGCTCGAGCTGGCTGGGAGCGCCGGCCATGAACAAGTAGATCACCCGCTTGGCCTTGACGGGGAAGCGCATGAAGTCAGGCTTGCTTGAAGCTCCGAAGGATTCCTTGGCGAGCAGGGAGGCGAGGGCGATCTTGCCGACGCCAATCCCGCAATCCTGAAAAAAGTGACGGCGCGTACGATGGAGGAGTGAAGGAGTGTTCATGGTTTGGTGATGGATTCGTCCAGATTCATGATGGCCCGGGCAAGTAGTACTTTTCCCGCCCATTGGGGATCGGCTTGTTTTTCGCCGGTAATTTCAGTCGGCTTGAGTTCCCCCTTGGACAGGCGGGCAATTTGTTGATCAAGATAGGCTTGAAGGG
>JABGWD010000346.1 GCA_018645725.1 Opitutia bacterium | reverse complement strand
CACTTCCTTGTGATGACCGAGGTGCCATTTACCAAAACAGGCGGTAGCATAACCTTGGCCCTTCAAGTGGTCGGCAATGGTGTGTTCCTTGGGGTTGAGCCCCTTGGTCGATGAGGGGAACAAGACATGCTGATGCATCCCAACCCGCTTGGGATAGCAACCTGTTAGCAACGCAGAACGGGAGGGCGTACAAACCGGAGAAGCCACCATGAAGCTCGTGAACTTCCGGCCTTCCTTGGCAATACGGTCGATATTCGGTGTACGGATGGTCTTGGAACCAAAACAGCTCAGGTCGCCATAGCCTTGGTCATCGGCAAAAATGATAATGAAGTTGGGCTTGGCCGCCTGTAAAGCTCCCGTGACAAAAAGGAAAGCGGAAAGGGCAAAGGCGAGGAGAAAGGTCGTTTGTTTCATGGGAATTACTTTTAGGTGGAACGAGCATGGTAACAAACCGGCTGTCTTTCAACCGATAAAACCCATTTCCAGTCAGCCAAATAGCCGAGGCTATTGAATAGCCAGGGAAGAAAGAGGAATCACGGCCAGTTCCGCACTATTGTTATTGGCGTTCCGTTCACCATTGTTGGAATAGCCCACGTAGAGCTTGCCCTGATGTTCAATCGCGTAAGGGTAGGATAGCGCCGCACTCCGATGGGATTCACCGGGTCCTTCAGGAAACACAGCATGGCGAATCACAAACACTTTGGAGAACGTATCCTCTCCTCGTTTACCCACCGCAATGGTCAGTGGTGAACGGCGGTTGCCTCCATCTGCAGTCGTTGAGCAAATCAGGTAACGTTGACCTGTCCTGAGTATACCCGAACAAGGTTTGGACATAGCCATAGGCAGGTTGCTTTCAGCAGACGGCATCCAGGTCCGGCCATAATCTTTACTCATTGCAGCCAGCGCCAAAGGCGCTCCTCCATAACGTGCAATATTGGTGATTTGCGCTCCATCAACGATGATGGATGATTCTCCCCACATGCTCCCCACTCCAGCTCCACGAGGAATGACAATCGTCTTCCATTTCTTAAGGCCATCTCCCGTACTGATCGCCACGGCGGCTGGATTACCTTTACCCACAATAAACCCGGGCATAATCCAGTTGCCATCAGCCATCTTCACCGGCTCAGTCATCGGCCAGAAGCCATCCTTTACCACCGTGCCCTGCGGTTGCCAACGTCCACTCTTTTCATCCAGCGTGTAGGCGCGGGTATGAACCCTTTTGCGCGTTCCATAAAAGGAACCCAGAAACGCCCAAAGGGTCTGCCCTCGCGAAAGAAAAACCCCATGACTCACGGCCAGGTTATCATCCCCTACCCCCACATCAATCGTCTGAACCTTGGACCATGTCTTGCCTGCATCTTCACTGACGCAATACCGGCCTTCCTCAGTAAGCGTATTTTCACTTCCCTTGTTGTGACCAAAAGAGGCATAGAGCTTTCCCTTGTGCCAAGCCAATGCCACGCCATGGAGAAAGCCGTACCCATCCACCTTGCGTTCCCACTTCTTGATAACATGAAACTGAACCCCTTTGAGGATTTCGGCTTGCGATGTCTTGGGCAAAGCCGATCCAGTCCATAGGGTCTTTTTAGCCAAAACCGGCTCAACCGCATGAGTGGCTCTCACCGGTCGGTATAATCCAGTTATCTCCTTGGGCGACAAGGGCCGGTTATAAAACCGTGCTTCATCGATCGCCCCAAAAAGGTTTTGCCAAATGCGGCCATTATCATTGACCCCTCCCAGGGTGAATGGCGCGGCGGTTTGCGGCAGGGGCTTGGTCAGTTTACGAGTGCCCTCACGTTTACCATTCACCCATAACTCAGCCTCCCCCGGCTTGATCACTACCCCCACTTGAAACCAATGACCGGGCTTAACTGGGGTGTCAGTCTTCACCGTCTGCCATTTGCCCTGATATAAGTAGAGGGTAAAACGGTTATCTCGATCAACCATCACACTCCATTCCCGCTGGTTCTTGGCGTAGACATTCTTGGCCACAATCATTTGCTGGCCAGCATTAAGGCGATAGGGATTCACCCAGGTCACAAAGGTAAAACCCTTCTCAACATGGGTGAGCTTGGCCGAATCCTTGAGCTCCAATACTGCTCTTCCATCCAAGGCCAATGACTTGCCCTTTACTCCGGAAGCCAACCGCACCTTGCCGCCCTTCGGAATGAAACCTGCGGACGCAGGCGCATCCAGTTTCCAATGCCGAGATGGGCCATCAGCAGCACATAGCAAGTTGACGGCGAGCAAAAGGAAAACCCATAGGGGCCTTAGCATCAATCCAATTCCTTCACCCGGATGCGGCGGTATTCCATCTGGCCGCGATCACCTTCCAAACCGATGGGGCCACTGACCGGAACCTTGAACTCTGCATTGAGCACCTCCCCATTACATGTGCATTGGGCTACTCCATCCTTAACGATCGCCACGATTTCGTTCCAGTCCTGTGGTTTGTATTTCTTGAGATCCTTCCATGGACCGGCCAGTACGTAATCCCGGCACTGGAGTTGTGGGCGACGAATAAAGACCCCGCTATCGGCATTGGGTGTAGCTCGAAACTCGAGTTTCAAAATAAAGTTCTTAGGGAATTCACGCGTGGTCCAGAGCTGCTGAACACGGCGACCTTCGGGAGGAGTGGTGACCACCAGCCGTCCATTGATCGCGACGTAGCGCGCATCGTTGCTGGCTTTCTTACCGTCAAAGGTGGAAGTGGGTTTAAATGTTTTCTTCGCGCGAAACCCCCAGCCGGTGAGATCGTGCCCGTTGAAAAGGCTCACGTAGCCTGGCTCGAGATGAAAGTTATCCGGCTTGGTTTCGACAAACCCATGGGTGGCCAGCAACGGTCGCAGCGCGGCGGCCCACTTGGCGTAACCTGTTTTGTTCGGGTGCAACAGGTCTGGAAACTCCGGCTTCTTCGCATCGCCCTTGTCATCGGCAAAAAGCAACCACGTGTCGAGCATCGTCACCTGCGCGTCACCCTTCACGGCGGCGAAGTAGAGTTGGTTTATTTTTTCAATCTGATCAGCGGGACGCTTCTTTGCGGCGGAACTGGGCATCACGTTGCAGAGGATGATGGGCATATCGGCACTGTGCTTCTT
>JABGWD010000345.1 GCA_018645725.1 Opitutia bacterium | reverse complement strand
TCGGCAATTGGGACGGGCACAAGACGATCGAAGCTCAGTACCCCGGTCACGCCCACATCCTCGATCAGCCCGCCGCCGCCCTCATCCGCGATCTTAAGGCCCGAGGGCTGCTGGACGACGTTCTGGTTGTCTGGTGCACCGAATTCGGACGAATGCCCACCTTCCAAAAAGGGGCCAGCGGTCGCGATCACAACCCTTCCGGCTTCACCGCCTGGCTGGCGGGAGCAGGCGTCAATGCCCCTTTCACCTACGGGGCGACCGATGAATTTGGCTGGAAAGCGGAAAAGGACGTCCTCAGCCTGCACGACTTCCACGCCACCATCCTTCACTTGCTTGGCCTCGACCACGAGCGCCTATCCTATTACCACAACGGCATCGAACGGCGCCTCACAGACGTACACGGTCACGTCGTCAAGGAGGTCATCGCCTGAAACCCTATCCACCCATGAGAAATATCATTGCCCTCTTCCCCTATCTATTCCTCGTCGCTCAACTTTCCTCCAAGCCTTATGCATGGCCCGTCTATGCCTTCCAGAACGGAGTCCACTTCAAGACAACCAAGGAGCGCGTCAAGGTCCTCAAGGAACTGGGCTACGATGGGATCGGCTCGGCCAAGCTTGCCCAGAGCGAGCTGCCCCTACCCCAGCGCCTCAAGCTCTACGACGAAGCTGGACTAAAACTATTCAGCTTCTACGTCGGGGGGCGGCTCGGCCCCAAGGGACACAGCTACGCCAAGGAAATCAGCCAGGCGATCAAGGATCTCAAAGGACGTGACACTATTCTAGAGTTGTTCGTCCTGGGCAGCAAGAAAGCCAACACCGACGAGCAGGCGGTGGCCTTTGTCAGGGAAATCGCTGATCAAGCCAAGGAGTCAGGTCTGCGTATCGTGCTCTATCCACATGCAGGATTTTACGTCGACACCTTGGGAGACGCCGTACGCGTGGCCCGCAAGTGCAAGCGGAACAACGTCGGTGTCATGTTCAACCTTTGCCACTACTTGAAGGTGGAACCGAAGACCGACCTCAAGGCCGCCCTCACCGAGGCCAAGCCTCTGCTCTGGCAAGTCAGCACCAGCGGGGCTAAGAAAGGTGGCAATGGTTGGGGGGAACTCATCCAAACCCTCGATCGGGGCGACTACGACCAAAAGGTTCTCTTCGGGATACTGAGGCATCTCGGTTTCCAAGGAAACGTCGGCTTCCAATGCTACGCAATCCGGGGAGACTCCCGTGAAAACCTCAAGCGTTCCATCGAAGCGTGGAAGCAACTCTATTCAAAATAGTCATTCCATGAAAATCTACTTTGCAGGGGCGATCCGTGGCGGGCGGCAGGACGCTTCGACCTACCACGCCATGATCGACCATCTGCAGACCCATGCTGATGTAATGACCGAGCACGTCGGGAATATGGCTCTCAGTGATGGGGGGGAACATGACCTCACGGACAAGCAAATCCATGCCCGTGACATGACTTGGTTGGAAGAATGCGATGCTGTCGTCTCGGAGGTAACCACTCCGTCACTCGGCGTTGGCTATGAATTGGGAATCGCAGAAAAATTGGGCAAACCCATCCTTTGCCTATTCGATGACGGCAAACCTGGCCTCCGCCTCTCCGCAATGCTCTCGGGCAACCCCAGGGCGACAGTGACCCGCTACAAAACCCTGGAACAGGCAACGGAGGCCATCGACCTATTCGTCCGGCAAAATACGTAATCCAAGTCATTTTTTCGAACCCTATCAAATAATCAATGATTTTCCCAGCCCCAATCCTTTTGTTGGCCTATCTTTTGCTCTCGATTGGGGCATGGGCCCATGAAGATACAAGCCACGGCATTCACTTCAAGCATTCCGTATCCACGAAGAAAAAACCGTGGACCAACAAGAATTTCCTCAATGACCCATACAATTTCCAGTTCGCCCTGTTGTCGGACCGGACGGGTGGAGTCAGGGCCGGCGTCTTCTCCAAGGCGGTGAAGAAGCTCAATGAACTACAACCCGAGTTCGTTATCAGCGTGGGCGACCTCATTAAAGGAGGCGCAAAACAGACCAGTGAATCGGTTCACAGGGAACAGTGGGAGGAATTTAACTCCTTCATAGAGGGGTTCGACATGCCCTTCTTCTACCTGCCTGGCAACCATGACGTGAGGAACAACGTGGCCGACCGAATATGGGGCGAACTCTATGGCGTCCGCTATTATTCCTTCACCTACAAGGACGTTCTCTTTCTTTGTCTTAACACTCAGGATGGTCCAGATACGAAACCACTTCTCCTGGGAAACGGCTACCAACTCAAATTGGGCAATCCGGCCTGCGGAGACAGAAATCCTTCTCCAGAACGAGGAAGAAAAAACGCTTCGCTTCACGATCCATCGGGGAAACTCGAAAAAAAACTCAGCAAGGCACCACTCCCAAAGCTCAATGTTTGCTTCAATGCAGAAGACAATAAACTAGATTTTGGGATGCACCTTGAGATTCCCGCGGAAAGATACATGCGATATTACTCTCATCTAAAAAGGAAACGTAAATAAAATGAAGAAAGTACTCATCATCGTGGGGGATGCATCGGAAACCCTCGACACCCTCTACCCTTTTTACCGTCTCCAGGAAGCGGGCATTGAACCGATCGTGGCCGGTCCCGAAAAGAGGACCTACCAGATGGTCATGCACGAGGTAAAGCCGGGCTGGACCATCACCAAGGAATGGGAGGGTTATACCATCGAGGCCAAGATCGCCTTCAAAGACGTCGTGGAATCCGAGTACGCCGGTATCTTTTTCTCCGGCGGACGGGCTCCCGAGTACATCAGGGAGGACCCGGACCTCATCCGTATCACCCAATATTTCTTCGACAACGACCTACCGGTTGCCAGCGTCTGCCATGGGGTGGAAATTCCAGCCCGGGCCGATCGTGTCATGGGCCGTCGCATGGCCACCGTGCCCAAGTGCAAGTTTGATCTGGAGATTTGCGGGGGAAC
>JABGWD010000344.1 GCA_018645725.1 Opitutia bacterium | reverse complement strand
CGCCCGCTTCCTCATATGCTTCGATCAAAGCGGTGCGGGAAGGTCCGAGCCTGCGAATCATGTTTCCCTTCGGCAGACCCCACTTTTTGCTCTTCGTGGTGATGAGCAAGACCTCCACTCCCCCTTTTTTGAGAAAGCGGTACGGAATGACTCCCCATTTCGAAAGTCGTCTCATTGCCTGCCCGATAACTGACCAACACCCACTAAGCGAATCTTACTTAAATACACTATATATGCAAGTCTTAACCTCGCTCAAGAGTGTCGCATCCTTGTAAGCTTAGGGTTTTGGCGTAATGCAAAATTTATTATCATGCCTCAGCATCCGACTTGCCAAGAGGGTGTTGTTTCGTTGCCATGACAATCCACGACCATGTCCTTTCTCGAAGTCAGATGCCTGAAGAAAAGCTTTCCTTCTCCCGAGGGAGGCAAAACTTTGGTTGTCGACGTCGATAAATTTTCTCTCCAATTCGGCACTCAGAGCGGAATGAAAGGAGAAAGCGGATCCGGGAAAACGACGTTTTTGCATCTTGTTGCAGGAATTCTGAAACCGGACCAAGGCGAAATTCTCTTGGATGGTCGTGAGGTTTCCAAATTGAGCGAGAGCGCCCGGGATCGCCTGCGGGCCGAATCCATCGGTTACGTTTTTCAATCCTTTAACCTCCTTCAAGGCTTTACTTGCCTGGAGAACGTATTGCTTGCGTCGTCTTTTGCCGGGCAGGTGAAAAAGCCTTGGGCCAAGGAACTGCTTGATCGGGTGGGGTTGTCCCAAAGGATGCACTATTATCCTCGGCAACTTTCCATTGGTCAGCAGCAACGGGTGGCAGTCGCAAGGGCTTTGGCCAACCGTCCCAAACTGGTTCTTGCGGATGAACCCACGGGAAACCTAGATCCGAAAAACGGCCAAAAGGCGCTTTCTCTTCTCAAGGAACTGTGCCGGGAAAACGGAAGCGCTCTTTTGCTCGTTAGCCACGAGGTCAAGGTGATTGATGCCTTTGAACATCAATTGAGGTGGGAAGACGTCAACCAGGTGCCGAGTAGTACGATTGAGGAATAGAAACATGTTTCAGTCTCATTTTTCGGTGATTATATTGCTTGCCTGGCGAGGCTTGAAACAGCATGCCTTCTCCTCCTTCGTGGCCGCCTTCACGATTTCAATGGCGGGTGGTCTTTTCCTGAGCACCTGGAAGATCAAGGAGGAAGCCCAAAAGGCATTTGTCAATTCTTCGGGAGGTTTTGATGCGGTTCTCGGAGCCCGTGGTTCCAAACTCCAACTCATTCTCAATGCCATGTTTCACCTCGAGGCATCGCCGGGTAATTTGTCTTGGGAACAATACGAACTGATCCGTGATACCCGTGGCGTCAAGGAAGCTTACCCCATCGCGGTTGGAGACAACTATCATGGCTATCGCTTGGTTGGCACCTTGCCCGAGTTGTTTCAACAGCACGAATGGAAGACAGGAAGGAAGTACGAGGTACAAGGTGGTGGTCGAATTTTCAGCGCTGATGCCAAGGAGGCGCTGGTGGGGGATTTCGTCGCCAGGAAATTGGGCTTGTCTGTCCGTAGTAAGTTTCATCCCTACCATGGCTTGGATTTTGACGAGAAGAAACGGCATGAGGATACCTATGTCGTGGTGGGTGTTCTGGAGCCAACGGGAACTCCTGCCGACAAGGTGATTTGGATTCCAATCAAGGGGATTCAAAAAATGGAAGGGCATGACCCGGCAGCCGCTCAATCCGTCAGCGCCGTTCTCTTGGTCTTGCGGGGCGCAGCCGGGTTTCAACTCGACATGAAATACAACAAGCAAGGAAATCAGGCAACCTTGGCTTGGCCGGTTGCCGCCACATTGGCATCTTTTTTTGACAAGTTGTCGTGGTTCGAGGACATTCTCGCCTTGGTGGCTTTCTTCGTAGCTTTGGTAGGCGCTCTCATTGTTTTCGCCACCTTGCGGACAGTGATGCACGAAAAAAAGCGGGAATACGCCATTCTTCGCTGTTTGGGAGCGAGCCGTCTAGTGGTCACTTGCGTGGTACTCGCGCAGTCCTTGCTCCTTTCCCTCACAGGAGCTTTGGGTGCATATCTCGCCTACGGCGGGATCGGTTTCACGGCTGCCCATTTGATCCGCGAACAGACTGGAGTCGTGATGGATCCTTGGTCATTGGACTTGGGCTATTTGGCATTTTTTCCCATAGTGATTGTTCTTGGCTTTGTCAGCGGATTGATTCCCGCTCTCCAAGCATATCGATCAAGTCTGTCCGAGAACTTGAGTCCGAAGTCTTGAATTCGTAGGCCAAATGAGTTATTAAACAAATGATCGGAAAAAACCTTAGCGTCATGAAGACCCCAATTACCCCTCTCGCGTTTCTTGCCCTGATCAGTCTTTTGTTCTCTTGTGAACAGGAACCGAAAACCCAAGCAAGTGCGGGCCCTCCGCCAGTTGGCGAACCCATAGAGGTTGACAGTTGGAAAATTGTTTCTTCCGAACTTAGGGAATTTCCCAAACAAACGGACATCGGTTATTTTACCGGAGGCTTTAATGCGGTGTTGGGTCCTCGTGGATCCCAAATTGATTTGATTCTCAATGCCATGTTCCACATGGGGCCATCCGCAGGGCTTTTGTCATGGGAACAATATGAGCAGATTCGTGATACCAGGGGGGTGAACGAAGCCTATCCCATTGCAGTGGGAGACAACTACAAGGGTTATCGGCTCGTTGGGACCCTGCCCGAATTGCTTGAAGAACATGAATGGAACAAAGGGAAAAAATACGAAGTTAAAGAAGGAGGCCGCATTTTTTCAGAAAATGAAAACGAAGCGTTAGTCGGAGACTATGTTGCCCAGCAGTTGGGTCTGTCGATAGGAGACGAGTTTCATCCTTACCACGGCTTGAGTTTTGATGAGAAAAAACAGCATCAGGATACCTTCGTCGTAGTTGGATTACTGGAGTCAACGGGGACTCCTTCAGACAATGTGATCTGGGTTCCAATCAAAGGAATTCAGCAAATGGAAGGGCATGTCCCCGCGGCGGCTCAATCCGTTAGCGCCGTACTTCTTTCCCTGAGTGGAAGGACCGGGTTTACGCTCGATATGAAATACAACAAGGAGGGAAACGAAGCTACCTTGGCTTGGCCCGTGGATGCAGTCATGTCGTCTTTTTTCGACCGAAGTCTTCCCGGTTACTTGCGTTTGGCCCGCCAGCTTCAGGAAACGGGTGTGCTTCGGGATCCCAAATTGATTGATTCCGGGCCAATTCCATCACTACTACCGTCCCCCGTAGTTGTGGAAGAAGGTTTGGTAGTGAAAGGAAAAGCCACTCGCACTCTACCACCTGCAGATCCTCCTCCTGCCCAGACAGAACCCTCTGAAAAACTTCCGCCCCTCAAAGACGGTAGTGCATTCAGGCCTTTGGCCTTTCGGGACATGACGAATTTCGAATACCTGGTGGATTGGGAGACAGATGGGAAGGACTTCGATTTCTCTGCCTATTCCAAAAGAGTTCCTTCGAGGCTGAGGGAAAAATCAGGAGCGAAGGTGGCCGTCGAGGGTTTCATGATCCCGACGGTAGTCGACGAAAACAACAAGGTTAAGGAATTTTTGCTTCTTCCCGACCAAATGAGCTGTTGCTTCGGCAAGTCACCGGAGGCCAACGGTTGGGTGGTCGTGACTGCGTCAAATGGAGTCGAGGTTTTGATGGACCGGATTATTCGGGTCACCGGTACCTTGACCGTTGAGGAACGTTGGGACGAAGAATTTTTCGTCGGCCTTTATCACATGGACTGCAAGGACGTTACCGGTCCGGCTCTTTAGGGAGGCCCGATGTCGTAGTTAGGCAAGATGCCTAATTTGTTTTCTTTTTGGAAGCCTTCTTGGCTTTTTTTGCGGGCTTTTTCTTGCCAGGTTTCTTTTTCGCTTTCCCGACGGATACTTTGATCATTACGTCAGGGTCGTCTACGGCACCACTGCCTGGAGCTCCCCGCTTGATCTTGTCGACATGGTCCATGCCTTCGATTACCTGACCCCAAACGGTGTAATCTCCATCAAGAAAATCAGCGGTATCGAAACAGATGAAGAATTGACTATTGGCGCTGTCTGGAAAATTTGACCTAGCCATTGAGCAGGTTCCCTTTTCATGTTTGCCATCGTTGAATTCGGCCTTCAAATCGGGCAAGTCCGAGCCACCTGTTCCGACCCGGTTGTCACTATACTTTTTGGAGTTTCCGAACTCAATGTCTCCGGTCTGGGCCATAAAGCCATCAATTACCCGGTGGAAGGCAACACCGTCATACTTTCCGGCCTCGGCTAATTTCTTGATGCGCTTAACGTGTCCAGGTGCTTTCTCGGGGAAAAATTCGATCAGGACCGGTCCGTCCTTGAGTTCGATCGTGAGCAAATTTTCGGTCTTGTCTTCGGTCATAGTGATTTTTCTCCGGTTTTGCCACTGCCGACGGTCACCCTCTTCATGGTGTCAGGATCGGTTACGGAACCATTGTTCAATGGGGAACCCTTTTTGATCTTGTCGACATGGTTCATGCCTTGGATGACTTGTCCCCAAATGGTATATTTTCCATCCAGATTTCCGGCGCCGTCCAGGCAGATGAAGAATTGACTGTTGGCGCTGTGTGGGGATCTTGCCCGGGCCATGGAGCAAGTTCCGCGTACATGCTTTCTCTTGTTGAATTCGGCCTTCAAGTCGGGCTTGCTTGATCCACCGGTTCCCACCCTGCGTTTATCAAAGTCCTTGGAATTTCCGAATTCCACGTCCCCGGTTTGGGCCATGAATCCGTCAATGACGCGGTGGAAGGCCACGCCGTCATATTTGCCTGCCTTGGCTAGTTCCTTGATCCTTTTGACGTGATTGGGCGCGTCTGCGGGGAACAGCTCGATTATGACCGGTCCGTGCTTAAGCTCGATCGTGAGCAAATTTTCGGGATTCGGGCTCTTTTCGGATTTTGCTTCCGAAATCATGAGAGGAAGCAAAAGCGCAGCAAAGACGAGTAGTTTGTTCATTGGTGGTATGTGTAGTTGATGATAAAAAATTGGGGATTATCAGCCTGGATACCAAATCTTGCGGGGGTCATCCTTTGCGCGATCGTAGCTCCATGCTTTTTCTATGAGTTGTTTCAAATCGATTTTGGGCTTCCAGTCGAGAAGGAATTTGGCTTTGGCATTGTCGAGCCAAGTGCTTTGGTACTGGGTTTTGACGTCAACCGAGGGCAGACCTTGGGTTTCCTCAAGGAATTGGGCAGCCTTGCGGTAGTCGATGGGTTCGTCCATGCAGACGTTGAACAGTTGCTGTCGTGCCTTGGGGTTGTCGATCGAAAGAAGAATTGCCGAAACCAAATCCTCGACATGTACGAAATTTCTCTTCACCGGCTGACCCTCGGGGTCAAGCATCACTGGGATTGTCGCGGTGGATTCGTAGGATGAGGCCTCTTCCGGAGAAACCAAGTCACGCCATACGGGTCCTCCGAAAACGTCCTTGCCGAAAGAGAGGGAATACTTGAAATCGTCCTTTTCCATGATCCAGGGAGCTCTTAGGCAACAGCCATTAAGATCGTATTGGGTATAGTATTGTTCCAGCATTACCTCCTCAAGAACCTTGGAGAGCGCGTAGCAACCGGGGTAGGGGGAGTGTTCCTGTCCCTCGGTCACGGGCACCGGATGAGGGTAGAAGAAATGCCCCATGGCGGCGTCTCCGCCGATGAGGACAAACTGGCGGAAGGATTCGTTTGAACGGCATTCTTCCAAGAGCCAGAACAAACCCTTGACCGTAACGTCCATTACTTGCTCGGGAGTCTCCTTGCAAGTCGCGAGGTGAACGACGTGGGTAACGCCTTCGACCGCTTTGCCGACAAGTTCGCGATCGGAAATACTGCCGGAAATGACTTCCAGACGGGACGTTTCCTCAAGAAGCCGGTTGTGGCACAGGGCTCTTGCCGTGGCATGGGCAAACTTCTCCTCCTCGAAGAAACGTTTCAGGAATCGAGTTCCAACTTTCCCCGTTGCCCCAGTGACGAGTACTTTCATGCGAAGGATAGGATTCTCGGTGAGGATCCAGTCTTCCCCTAAACCAATTTGGTCAGAGGTTGCCCTTTGTCGGAGAGCGTAAAGGGTCTACGGGTTGGCGAGTAGATGATCTCGTCGAGAGGTAGTCCAAGGCAGTAGGCAATGGTAGCGTTCAAGTCAGGAACTTCAACGCGTTGGTCCACGACTTCTCTGCCCTCGTCATCGGTCTTGCCCCAAACTTGTCCCCCCTGAATTCCGCCACCGGCCAGCATGCACGAAAAGGCTTTGGGGTAGTGGTCGCGTCCTTCGTTTACGTTGATGTTCGGAGTGCGACCGAATTCCGTTGCCAGCACGACGAGTGTTTCCTCGAGCATCCCGCGTTTGGAAAGGTCGGACAGAAGGGCGGATAATGCCTGATCCAAAATGGCGGTTCTTTCCGGTACGCGCGTGAAGTTGTTTTGGTGAGTGTCCCAACCACCGAGCTGAACTTCCACGAAACGAACTTGGCGCTCGACCAGACGACGGGCCAGAAGCACGCCTTGTCCGAAATCTTCATCACCGTAGGACTTGCGCAGCGCATCCGGTTCCTCGGAGAGATCAAAGGCCTTGAGATCCTTGCTCTTCATGAGGCGCACGGCGTCATCATACATGTCGGAATAAGCGCGGACTTTGTTCAGGTCGTACTTCTGGACAAAAGCGCGATCGAGCTTTTGGGACAAGTCGAGGCTCTTTTCAAAGCCTTGTTCGGAAAGGCCCTTGAGCATTCTGCAATTGCGCAAACCCTCGTTGGGGTTTCCAACGGCAAGTGGCTGGTGGGTGGAGGGCAGAAACCCGGAAAGGGGGTGTCGACTGCCTCCGTTGACAACGACTGCTCCTGGAAGGGTGGGGTTGAACCTACCGTCCAGTTTGGTCATCCACGCACCCATGCTCGGATGGACGATGGTTGCCCTTTGGGCATAGCTTGTGTGCATGAAGTAGTTGCCTTGCTGGTGGGCCCCCTTGGTGGAAGTCATGCCCCGGACCACCGCAATCTTCTCGGTGTGGTTGGCCAGCAAAGGAAGGTTCTCGGCTATTTGAACACCGTCTGCATTCGTCTTGATTGCCTGCGTAGGTCCTCCGGTTTCCGCACCTGGCTTGGGGTCGAAGGTGTCGATGTGCGACATGCCACCAGACATATAGAGGTAGATGACGTTCTTGGCCTTGGGGGCATGGTTTAACGGTCGGTTCAGGCCGAGGCCTGCTCCGAAGGCCCGTTGGGGCATTGCCCACGGCAATATGCTGACGCCCAGAAAGCCTTTGGCGGCCAAGCTGATGAACCTTCGTCTTTCCAATTCTCCGGCGGTAGTAAATTTGGTGTTCATAATGATTGGTAATGCAAAAGGCTCTTATTGGATGAATGAAAATTGACGGGTGTTCATCAAGGCCCATGCAACGCTCAGGAAGCGCCTGTTGTCAGACTTGGCCAAGTCTTGCATTCTCTTGGCCATTGTCTTTTGGTACTTTTCTTTCTTTTCTTTTGGCCAGTTGTCGGGAATCTTGAGCGAAGGAGGAGGCAGGGAGGATTTTCTTTTGACGATATCGAGACAATCCTCGATTTCCTCCCCTGAAGGTTCCCGGTTGAGAATCGAGAGAAACAAAACGTTGATTTTTTCTTCTTCGGAATCTACCCGGGAAAGATTCTTGGACAAAGGAGACTGGGGGCTGAAAACCGCACCATAAATTACGCCGTTAAGCAAGGTGAGCGCTTGTGGAACCGATGCTTGTTTGTTCGAATTCTCGATTATTTCGCGGTCGGACTGACCGAATTCCCGGAGGAAGTGACCGGGGGGGGCGGGGGTAATGATTTCAGACGCTCTCATCAGAGAAGAACTGTATCCCTTCCATCGAGAGTCATTGGCGGTTTTAGTCGAAGTACCCCTACCGTAAAGCGACCGAACGTCGAAATCATCACCCATGATCAATTTGGCAAAAAGAGTTCTTTGCTCGTTGCGAACCTTACCGTATTCCCGTCGCAAGCGGGCAGCGCCAGCCAAGTCGTCTGCTTTTTGAGCCTCTCTTAGTTCGAGCTGAATTTCCTCCATTCTTGCAAGAACTTGCTTGCTTGCCTTGGCCCCTTTGTTGGCAAGACTTACCATTTTTGCGGGTTCCAGATTCTCTAGTTTTTTCTGATATTGGGAAAAGCGATCAAGCTTTTCTTCAGTTATTTTTGGATCACGGACTCTTTCGTCTGCATAGGGAACGGCAAGGGAGACGAAGGAATCCCATAATTGCTCGGCGGACATGCGTGAAAGGAGAGGTCCTTCGAAATAATAAGGTTGATCGTTGGCCACTTCATAATTGGTCGCTTCGCGTCCGAAGGCTTTCACGTTGAGAAGTACGCGTTGGAATTCCCGCAGGTCATAATCGACCCGGATCATGAGCTTTTCCAAATGTTCGAGAAGTTCCGGAATGGACGGTTGGGTGTCGTCGCGCCAATCATCTACAGGCTCAACCAAACCCCGCCCGAAAACCTTTTTCCACATCCGGTTGGCAATGACTTTGGTAAAGCGGGGGTTTTCATGAGAGGTCAGCCATTTCCCGTATAGGTCGATCTTATTCTCTTCGTTCAAGTCTTCCAATGGTTCGCCGAAAATGGGGGCGGGTGAAACCTTGTCCTTGGGTTTCGCGTCCT
>JABGWD010000343.1 GCA_018645725.1 Opitutia bacterium | reverse complement strand
GAAACACGGTTACGACGAGCACGACGGTGACACGGGCAACAAGGACGCGGCACCCTTCAAGGATCCCAATCCAGTCGATATTTTTGGCATGGGGCGTCGAGCCAATGCGTTCATGGAGAAAAGCGTCAAGACGGGAAAACCGTTCTTTATTCAACTTTCTTATCACGCCTTGCATTACCCCGAGAACGCATTTGAAGAAACCAAACAGAAGTACTTGGGCG
The DNA here is from genome assembly GCA_018645725.1 of Opitutia bacterium. Taxonomy (GTDB): domain Bacteria; phylum Verrucomicrobiota; class Verrucomicrobiia; order Opitutales; family Seribacteraceae; genus Seribacter. The sequence goes on along the minus strand of JABGWD010000343.1, from coordinate 2,519 downwards.
CGAATGGTGGAAGAGACGACAAGAGGATTCTCCGCGCTGCCATCACGGAGGATCTTGACACCGGTGTCGGACTGCTGATGGACGATATCGAGAGGTTGGGAATCGGTGGGAACACGTACCTCATTTACATGGCTGACAATGGTGCGAGCGGTGGTGGTGGAAAGAAAGGTGGCTTGCGCGGAGGCAAAGGCGGCGTTTGGGAAGGAGGAATCCGTGTCCCGCTTATCATCAGAGGCCCCGGCGTAAAGCCCAATAGCTTTTGTCATTCCCCCGTGGTGGGGTATGATTTCTTCCCGACTTTCTGCAAAATTGCAGGTGTGAAGCAGGCTTTGCCCGAGGGCATCGAGGGCGGGAGCATCCTGCCCTTGCTAGCGACCGGAAAAGGAGAGGTGAAGCGACCGCGTGAAGAACTCGTCTTTCATTTTCCCCACTACCAGGGAGACACACCGCATTCAGCCATTTTACTTGGCAATTTTAAGATGATGAAGTTTTACGAGACGGGGAAGTTGAGCCTGTTCGATTTATCGAAAGATCTTTTCGAGAGGAACGACCTCGCCGCAAGTATGCCTGATGAAACCGCCCGGTTGCACGACCGCCTCAATCTTTACCTTGACCAAGTGGGAGCCGAACTGCCCAAGGCCAACCCGAAATACGACCCCACGAATCCTCCTGAGATGTCCAAAGGCAAGGGGAAGAAAGGAGATAAAGGAGGAGGCAAGAAGGGTGGCAAGGGAGAGCGAGAGAAAGCCAAGTGAAGAGATGCAATCTTATGAAAACAAATAAAACGATTTCCCCTTTACTGATGATGTTTACGTCTTCCTGCTTGGCTCTGCCGATCATGTTGGCTGACACCCCCAATCCCTCGGATGAGGATGCCATTGTGGCGGTCGATACGCCAAAGCCCAAGCCACCCGGCAAGCGTCGTGGCGTCAAGGGAGGCAAGCAACGCCTCGGAGGTGGTCTGGGCAAACCTCGCATCGAGGATACGATCAAGGCAAACGTCTACGCCGACAATTGGTTCGTCTTATATGTCAATGGTGAGATGGTGGCTGTTGATTCCATAAAGTTCATTCCGCACAACGTCATCTCGGTGGACCTGTTGCCGAAGTATCCCATGACCATCGCCGTGATGGCCAAGGACAATGCGGATCCCCAAACCGCCATGGAGTACAAGAATACCAACATTGGGGACGGGGGCTTCATCCTGAAGTTTTCCGACGGAACCGTCACTGACTCCTCTTGGAAAGCCAAGAACTTCTTCCATGGTCCGATCGGTGGCGAGGTCAAGAATCCACGGGTTTCCCGTATCCCGATCCCCAAGGATTGGCATACGGTGGCATTCGATGACTCATCCTGGGCCAACGCAAAGGAGTTCGCGGAAGAACAGGTCGGGCCCAAGCAACCTTTCTACGCCGCCGATTTCAAGGGAGCGAAGTTCATCTGGACGGCAGACCTCGAACTGGACAACACGATCATTTTTCGACGTCGGGTGGATCGCCCTCCCAACGGTAGCGAACCAAAGGTTTTTCCTATCTTGAACGAATAACCGAACCGAGGATTTAATCATGAAAACAAGTATATCTACGATAACCACCCTAATTGCCTTGTTCACGGGTTTGACAAGTCTTTCCCATGGGCACCCCAACCATCATGCCGAGGATGAGCGCGAATCTTCCGAGTCGTTGCGAATTTGGACCGATGCAAGCGGTGAGCATCGCATCGAGGCCCCCTTCGTATCTTCGCTCGTAGCCTTGCAAAAAAAAGACGGAACTAAACTGAACCTTAGTCTCAACCGTCTGGGCAAGGAAGATCAGGTCTTCGTCGAAGCCCAGAAAAATCCTCCCGTTCGTCGCCCCGCTGCGGGCTCGAGTCAAGCTCCTGTCTCGGCTATCCCGTTCAAGGCCTTTGGAGACAAGCTCAAACTGCGATGGGACAAGGATTATCTCTATGTCGAGTCAAACGGCATGCCCGACCACGGCATGATGGAGGGGATCACGGCTTGGCAACAGCAAGTCCCTCTGCCTCATCCTTACATAGGAGGCAACGCTTGGCGCATTCCGCTCCGTCCGGTTCCAGCAGAACATCCTATGTCTGCGAAGAGTAATTTCTTTCGGGGAGCCATTGCACTGGCCGCAAATGGCGTACCCATTTTCAATCCGATCAAGAATAATGGCAAAACCGATACTTTGTTGGCGGGCGAACTTGACAAGTGGGGTGGTCATTGCGGTCGGGGTGACGATTACCATTATCACATCGCCCCGGTACATCTGGAGGCAACCGTGGGCAAGGGCAAGCCGGTTGCCTATGCCTTGGATGGTTATCCCATATACGGCTACTTGGAACCTGATGGTTCCGTGGCCAAAGGCCTGGATTGGCTCAACGGACACAAGGACTCAAAAGGGAATTACCATTATCATGCTACGAAAACTTATCCTTATTTGAACGGCGGATTTTATGGCGAAGTCGTTGAACGAGAGGGCCAGGTTGATCCACAGCCACGAGCTCGAGGGGTAAGACCG
>JABGWD010000342.1 GCA_018645725.1 Opitutia bacterium | reverse complement strand
TGACCAAGTCGGGGGTCGGTCGTTTGAAGTTGTCCAACTCGGGAAATGATTTCACGAATAGTGGGGGCGACGACGTCATAATCAACGACGGAACCTTGGTTGCGGCCCACGCGAATGCTTTGGGTGGGGCGGGAAATACTGTCGTGATCAACAAGGGAAAGCTTGAACTTGAAGGAGATATTTCTCTGCTCAATACGACCATTCAAGGCTCGGCATCAGGCAAGAGCATGGTCGGTGGAGACGGTACCTTTGCTGCCATAACGGTTGGAGACGGGACTACGACTACCGACATAAATGCCATTTCTCCCGGGCGGGGGATTTCCTCCTCCTTGACGCCATCCAATCAGCAAGTCACTCTTGGCACGGGTGACTCGGCAGCCAATGCAATGGGCGACTTGACGGTCACGACTTTGGTCTTCAATGACGGGGCTGTTTTTGATTGGGAAATTGCGGACTTCAATAGCGGAGTCATCCAAAATTCCTTCAATGACGAATTCGACGTTTTGGGTTTTGGTACCCTTGCCTTCACTGCTGGCGCCGTGGTTGACTTGAATATATTCAGCGTTGACAGCAATGGTGTCGGCGGTGGAGTAGCTGGTCTTGGCGTTCATAGCGGAGACAACGGCATTCTTTTCCTCGATGGCAATAATCATGCAGGCATTAATTGGGGAACCGGGCCAGGGGGGGCAGCTTGGGATGGGAATGGTTGGCAAGATGCAGGGGCTTATTTTAACATAGATGACCGGGCTTACAACTACCACAACGGGAATCTTAATGGAGGGTGGGGTGTTTGGTATAATGGTACCGGAGACTTTTACCTGCGGTATTCGGCTGTTCCCGAGCCTTCGACCTACGTGATGGTCACGGGTTTGCTCTTGCTTCCGGGTTTTCGTCTATTCCGACGTTTTCGCAAGGGTTTCGGCAAAAGGGACGAGTCCGACAAGTCTTCGGCTGTTTGATTCGCAACCCTACCTCTATGGTTGGTTGAGGCTTGTACTTTTTCCACAAGCCGTTGGGGAACGAAACTCAGTCAAAATTCAGGACTTTCAGCCATCCTTGAGCTCGATCAGTTCCTTTAACGAAGAAAAGTGGTCGGCCAAGCCAGTGGGTTTGTCGATCTCCCCGATGATTTTCCTGAAGGTTTCCTTCTTCTCAAGCTGAAGATTGCGAACGCGTTCCTCGATTGTACCTTGAGCAACCAACCTGTAAATGAAGGTTGGTTTTTCGCGCCCCAAACGATGAGCCCGGTCGATGGCTTGTTCCTCAACTGCCGGGTTCCACCAAGGATCCATGAGAAAGACGTAATCTGCGGATTTCAAGGTGACGCCCAAACCCGCCGCTTTGAGCGATGCCAACATGACGGTCGGACCTTGGCTGGATTCGAAGGTTTCGACGGGGGTCGATCGATCGCGTGTCGAACCGGTCAGTTCGAGGATTTGAAGGTCGGGGTGACTGAGTCGGATGTTCTTCTTGAGAATGGCCAGGAAGGAAGTGAACTGACTGAATACGATGACCTTGGCTTTCGACGATGACAGATCCCCGAGTTTTTCGATCAGAACGTCACCTTTCGATCCGGTGGTCGGCAGGTTTTCTCGCCAAGGAAGAAGACCGAGGTCACAACACGTTTGCCTCAATCGGGTCAGGAGAGAAAAAACGTGAGTGGGAGCTTCCTTGATCGCCGTTTGAAGGTCTTCCCCATGTCGTTCGATCGCTCCTTCGGTAAGCTTTCTGTATTCTTTTCGCTGTTCGTCGTTGAGGGGGCACGCCAACTCCGTTTCCAACTTCGGGGGCAGTTCGGTGGCGACTTCGCTCTTGATCCTTCTCAGGACGAATGGGGTAACTTGTCTGCGAAGAAGCTTGATCGTGTCTTCGGGATCCTCGAGCAAGTCTCTTTCCAGGTCCTTGCGCCCACCGAGCAAACCGGGCATCAGAAACCGGAAAATGGTCCACAGGTCCAGGGCCGTGTTTTCGATTGGGGTTCCGGACAGAGCAAGGCGGTGACGGGCTTTGATGGATAGACAGGTCTGGGTAATCTTGGCCTTGGGGTTCTTGATCAGTTGAGCCTCGTCAAGTACGGCGTAGCGAAAACCAAATTTCTCAAGGTGGCTTCTGTGCCGTCGCAATTGGGTATAACTGGCCACCCAAAGGCAACTCTCCGTCTGGTCGGAGAATTGGTTCTCCTTGTTGAGTATTCTTACCTTGAGTTTGGGAAACCTTTCTTTTGCCTCGCGAACCCAGACAGGAACGACCGAGGCAGGGCAAGTAACCAGATCGGGTAGATCCTTTTCCTTGTTCCCCACGATCAGGGCAAGGGTTTGAACGGTTTTCCCCAAGCCCATCTCGTCCGCCAGCAAACCGTGGCAACCGAGTTTGTGCAGGGCATGGATATGGGCGACACCATCTCTTTGATAGGGTCTGAGGAAGGAGAATCTCTTGGCGATTCCATTGGTCTGGGGCTCTCGAATGGATGACTGCCAGGTAGCAAGTTTTCCGTCTTGTCGGGCTCGCAAGTATTTGCGGGCAAAGAGGGAAAAAAGCATGTATCTGGGCCAGTTCGCTCTTTTTGAATCGCCTCGATTTCTTTGCCACCATTCGAAATCGTCCAATTGATCCTGATCAAGTCGAACCAAGCCATGTCCCCTGATAAAGGTAGCGCCGTTTCTCGCCTTGGTAATCTTGCGACTGTGTTCGACTCCGAGTCGAAGGGATCCGAGCCTGAAGTTTTCCCTGAGCGTCATGGAGGATGAATCCCGACTCCGAGCTTCGATTTCCCAACTGAGGATGCGTTGTCCTTCGCGAAGAAGATGAGCATCGCCGGAAAACTCCAAGCTGAATGCCTTGTCCCACCGGGGAAGAGCGTCTTCGGCGAGGATGGCGACTTTTTTCCAGTCCTTCATTGAGAAAACTCCTTTGGCCTTGTCGAATTCGAAGCCTCGTTCCCCTGCCTCGGCAACGAATCTCATGAGGGCGGGTCGATCCGCCTGTTCGATTTCCTCGTGCTCTGTTTTTCCGTAGGCCGGGATTCTCTCACTTGCTTCCTTTTGCCACATGGGGGTGGCGGTGAGCCCGTTTTTGTTGGAAACTTCAAGCAGGATGAGGAGAGGGACCTGAGCCGCGTCCTTGCCCTCTTCCGGTTCATCGTCCGGAGTGGGGTCGGGATCGGTTTGCTTTTGCTCGTCCTCAGGGGTGGGAAGATCATCGAAGAGCGGGTCGTCTTCGTGTATTTCGGCAATGAGTTCCTCGATTTCGTAGAGCCCTGCGGTGGCTAGCACGATTCCGAATTCCTCGTCATCCACGGAGGTTCTGATCTCGGGACCTTTTCCGTTCCATTCTATGACCGAGTAGGTTTCCTCCCGGTTGACCTTTTGGGTAACGACTGCTTGTCCACTTTGCAAGTCGATGGTGCTGAGCATGCCTTCCCTGTAGAATTTCCGTCCTTCCCGAAGTTGCGTCTTTGGTATGCTCGTTTCCCAGTCGGCAGTCGACAAGCGGGCAAGCCAGGCTTCAACCGCTTCTCGCGTAAAGGTTCTGGAGGGTCCGTTTGACGTCATTTATTCATATGATGGAAGCCCGAAGGGTACCTGTTCTTTTTTGCTTTCCGCAAGAGGAAATCATAAAAACGAACGGAAAGTTATGCACGTCTGTCCGGACCCTGCTTTTCTTCCCCGTGAAATTTCATAGTCCACTCGTAGACTTCGGCGTAACGCTTGGCGGCATTATCCCATGAACAAGGGGAATTGAGAGCGTTCATTCGAATTTTTGAGAATTGCGCAGGGTTTCCGAATAGTTTGATTGCCCTGTGAATAACCATTTTCAGGCTTTTCGGCTGCGGTTTTTTAAAAAGAAATCCGTTGGCTGTGCCAGTGGAACGCGAAAAGTGATTTATGGTGTCGGCCAAGCCACCCGTTTTTCGCGCTATTGGAAGAGATCCGTAACGCATCGCGTACAGTTGAGCCAACCCACAAGGTTCGAACCGGCTGGGCATGAGAAAGAAATCGCTTCCGGCAAAAATTCTGCGTGCCAATCCATCGTCGAACCCAATGAATACCCCGATCCGGTCAGGGAACTTACCCGCCAGTTCGCGAAATGCATTTTCCTCTTCCTTTGCCCCGCTCCCCAAGATAACGAAATTGGCCTTCGATTCGGACATCAGCGAGGGGAGACACTCGATTAGCAAATCCAACCCTTTTTGCCGGTACAGGCGGGACACCACTCCGAACAGGGGGGCGTCCGAGGTTGCCGGCAACCTCATTTCGGACAGCAAAGATTCTTTGCAGGCGTCTTTTCCGGATTGAGGAGAATCGGGATTGATGGGGCAGGGGAGAGCCGGGTCTTTTTGCGGATTCCAACTCGCTTCGTCGATTCCGTTGAGGATCCCCAATAGGTCCGCGCCCCGGTAGGTCAGGCTTTCTTCAAGACCGTGGCCGAATTGCTTGGTCCTTATTTCTTGCGCGTAAGTAGGGCTGACGGTCGTGATCTTGTCGGCATGCTGAATTCCCCCTTTGAGCAAATTCATGGAACCGTTGCTTTCGAACCCATCGATTCCCCAAAAACTTTCGGGGAGCCCGGACCGAACGAAATCTTGAAAAGAGCAATGGCCCTGATGCTCCAAATTATGAATGGTCAGGACGGATTTTCCTGCTTTTGCCCGCTTGGCCTTGGGCCGAGTTGAATTCAGGTATGCAGGCAGGGAGGCGGCCATCCAGTCATGAGCGTGATAAACGTCGGGCGACCAACCGGTGATTTGACTTATGAGCAGGGCGGACTTTGACAGGACGAATGCCCGGGTCGGGTTATCCGGGTAATCACCATCCGAGTCTGCATAAATGCCGGACCGGTCGAAGAGCGAATCGTTTTCAATGAGGTATACCGGGATTCCGGAGGGCCCCAACGTCGTCTCTCCTATCCGGACGGGAATCTTGTCTTTGCCTAACCTGACTGTTCCCGTCTTGGGAAAGAAGATCGTTTTCAGGGCCTTGCATTCGCGGTGGAGGGGGCATAGGATTCGCACGTCGATCCCTAGCTCTTTGATTGCGATCGGAAGGCTGCCGACGACGTCACCGAGTCCTCCGGTTCGAACAAGCGGGCTGACTTCGGGACTGACGAAAAGAACTTTCATGGTGGAGGAAATTTTAATGAAAAAGTTTGTCATGACGTTTTTGCGATCATTGGCAATTTCAATCGGATCATATTTTGATTCGATGCTTGCCGAATGATGGTTCCGATATTTACTCATTCATTCAATGAAGTTCCTCCTCCGACCTATCTCCTGCGGTGAATCGATCCCAAGGGGCAAAGCATTCCTTCCCTCCGCATTGGCTCTTGAGGGTTTCGGGCAATTGAAAAAGCCCGGATGAGAGCGTTGCTTGTTTTGATTTTTGGATCTTCCGTTCTGTCCCGCCTTCAAGGAGTTTGCGTCTCATGCCGGAACAAAAGATAGAATTCGAAACGGAGAGGCAACTGCACCAGCTTTATGGGGAGAGCCCGGCAAACCTGAACGAGGTCGAACGCATGCTTTCGGTCCGTCTCGTAGCCCGGGGCAATTGCCTGACGATAGAGGGGGAGCAAGAAAACGTGGATCGTTGTGGAGAACTTTTTTCTCTTCTTCTCAAGGGCAGGGAGCAGGGCTTTGTGTCCGGGAAGTCTGATTTCGGCAGGTTTCTCGCAAAGGTTTCGAGCGGGAAAACCAAGGAATTGCAAGATCTTCTGGAGAATCCGTTGGTTTTGAAGATACGCAAGAAATCAGTTGTTCCGAGAAATCTCGGACAAAGACGCTTTCTTGACCTGATTCTCAAGAACGACCTGGTCTTTGGAATTGGTCCGGCTGGCACCGGCAAGACCTTTCTGGCCATGATAGCGGCCCTCCATGCCTTGCTTGAAGGAGAAATTCAACGCATTGTTCTTGCCCGTCCGGCAGTGGAGGCTGGGGAAGCCCTGGGTTTTCTTCCGGGTGATTTGGAGGAGAAGTTACTGCCTTATCTTCGTCCGCTCTACGATGCCATGGATGAGGTTCTTGGCCCGATCGAAGCCCGTAAGTTGGTCGAGACTGGGGTTGTGGAGATCGCTCCTTTGGCCTACATGCGGGGGCGAACCTTAAGCAAGTGCTTTGCTCTGCTTGACGAGGCCCAGAACGCTACCCGGTCTCAGATGATGATGTTTCTGACCCGATTGGGGGAAGGGAGCAAAATGGTCGTCACCGGTGACGTCACCCAGGTCGACTTGCCGACGCGTCAGGAATCCGGGCTTGTTCATGCCAGCAAGACGTTGTCCTCGGTCAAGGGCTTGCATTTCCACGAATTCGATCATGACGACGTGGTTCGTCATCCCTTGGTGAGCTCGATTATTTCGGCTTATGGGAAACCGCCTTCCGATTGCTAAGCCTTGACCCCACCCTTTTTTATGAGAAAATAGGATCTTTCCAATGGCTAGTGAGGACACAAAGGGCTTGCGCAAGAAAAACGGTCGCAAAAGAGCCCGCAGGCGCAAAGAGCTTGAACATGACGATTCTTCCGAAACTCGAATTTCCGGGTTGCGCGAGGTATGGCTAGCTTGGGGCAAACAACTCCTCCTGACCATATCCTTTGCCGTTGCGGTAATCTTTACCTGCTTTGTAGGTCAGGATCCCCCCGGGCTCAGGACCTTGGGGGAATCAGCGCCCGAAACCCTCTACTCGGATATTGATTTTGGTTACGTCAGCGAAATTACACGGATGCAAAAAGAGGAACAAATTCGTAGAGAAATTCGCTTGTTCCGTAGAAATTTCGATGATGAAGCCCGTTTTTCCAACGCAGTAATCCGACTTGAGGACGGCTTGCTTATGCTGCGCTCCATGGACGTGGATGACAGAGCGATTGAAAAAAACAGGCTGAAGGATGAACTGAAGGCGAAATTCCAATTGGTTGTGACGGATGAGGAAATAAAGATGCTCTCTCACTGGCGTGATTTTTCTCAAGATGAGAATCTCTTGGATTACTTGGGTAAAATTCTTGGACAAATTCACAACACCGGGGTGGTCGAGTTCCCATCTTCCGACCAGAAATTCATTTCGGAAGCAAATGCCACTGCGAGAATTAACGACATGATGATTGATCTTGCGGATCGCCTGGTCGTCATAACGGGTCTTTTCGATGGCTTGCGATTCAATTTGGATCCGGATGATTTGAGGGAAGAGCATACCGGGCTTGCTCATTATTTGAGCGAACTTCAGTTGCATTTGGAAAATGACGGACCTTTTCCCGAGGAAGGTTTGCTTCTCTCCGACTTGATCCAAAGTTCCGATGAAAACGCATCCATTGCGGCCAATGAATTTCGGAACGGAATGGCCGCCACTTTTTCGGGTTTTGCCATCAAAGGCCTTTTCTTGACGACAATCGACAAGGCGGCGACCGCAGCTGCCCAGGACCGGGCCATTCAAGAAATGGATCAGCCAAAAGTATCGGTAATGAAAGGCGATAAAATTCTGGAAAAGGGAGTCGAAGTGGACGAGCTCACGCTCGAGAAATACGAAAAATACCTCGATGGCAAAATCAAGGATATGGATCTTCTTCCCAAGAGGGTATTCGTTACTTTTGCGACCTTTCTCTTTTCGGTTGTTTACGTCAGTTTGGTTCTGCCCAATTTTTGGAAGGACGGCGCCCGTTCGACCATCGTGGCCATCGCGATTCTGGTGAATTTGGGGCTATCGCGTATTATTCTTGAGCTCGGAGGCACCGATCTGTTCGGGGGCAATGCTCTGCTGACCGGTCTTTTGCCTTATTTTATGCCCATTGCCTTCGCTCCCATGGTGGTGATGATCACGGTGGGACCCCGAATGGGAGCTCTTTCCGCTCTTATGGCGAGTATCTTTCATGCTTCCATGCAGAATGCCGGGATCGAGGCTCTTTCGATCTCACTTAGTTCGGCCTTGGTGGGAGCGTATTTCTGTCGTGACGTGCGCTTGCGTGGAAGCGTTCTCAAGGCGGGAGCGATGGCCGGGTTGACCGGAGCGGTCATGGCTCTTTGTTTCGGTTTTGCCTCAGGGAGCGGGGCGGTGGCCGTAAACCATGCCATCGCATCCTTGGTTGTCGGCGTCTTTACGGGAGGACTCGTTCTTGGGGCCATGCCCTTGGTCGAGAATGCTTTCAAGGTTGCCACGGATGCGACTCTCTTCGAGCTCACTGACTTCAATCATCCTTTGCTCAGGCGGATGCAAGTGGAAGCTCCCGGCACCTACCATCACAGCCTGATGGTTGCCAACCTTTCCGAAAATGCGGCACTAGCCGTGAAGGCCAATCCAATCTTGTGCCGGGCCTGTTCGCTCTTTCATGACATTGGGAAAATGAGTCAGCCCGATTATTTTACGGAGAATCAGGGAGGCTTTGAAAACCCACATGGCAGACAGAATCCGGCGATGAGCGCATTGATCATCAAGAGTCACGTCAAAGAGGGGATCGAAATGGCTCGCGAACATCGATTGCCGAAGGTCATTCGCGACGTCATTCGCCAACATCATGGCACGACCTTGGTCAAGTATTTCTATCATCAGGCCAAACAGCGGCTGAAACAGGAAAAGCTCCCTAATGGCGAACCGGAGGGCGAGCCCGATGAATCGACCTATCGGTATGACGGTCCCAAGCCCCGTTTCAAGGAGAGCGCGATTATCTTTTTTGCGGATTCCGTCGAAGCTGCCGCCCGAAGTTTGCCAAAGGTCACCCACCACAGCGTAGAGGAGTTGCTCGAAAATATCTTTCAGGACCGCTTGGAAGACGGGCAGCTTGACGAATGTCCACTCACCTTGGAGGAAATTTCGAAAATAAAGGAAAGCTTCCTGAAGACTTCACTCAATATGTTGCATTCTCGCATTGAGTACCCGGAGGATGAAAAGGGCAAGGAGGATGACCGCAGAAGCTCCAACGCTCCTTTTTCCGACAAGCGAAATTGACGTGGCATGGGTTCGGTTCTCACAGTCGAAGTAAACAACCTTTACCCATCCCTGACCTTTTCACCGGATTCGATCGATCGTTTTTTCGAAAAGATTTTTGCCCTCCATCGTCATGATTGTTCGGGAAGTTTGTCGGTGGCTTTTCTTGACCGCTCGCGTCATTCCCGAATTCATGGAGATTTCCTGAAGGATTACCGCCCCACCGACGTAATCACTTTTCCCGCCGATCCAATGGAGGAAATGGCCGGGGAGATTTGCGTATCCGTGGACCAGGCGATCGAGGAGGCGGCAAACCGGGAGGTTGAGTTTGCGCAAGAGCTTTCCCTTTACCTGATTCACGGTTGGTTGCACCTCGTTGGCTTTGATGACAAGGAAGATGAAGATCGAAAAATCATGCGCCGGGAGGAACGGAAAACCCTCGACCTCGTCGATGATCTTGGGCTTTGGCCTGATTTTCTTCTCGCCCCTGGCGGTGAAGGAGAATAGCGAGAGTTCTTGTGTCCGTAAAACCCAACAGCTTTTCAAGGAAATTTAGAAACGCGTTTCTAACGGGGTTGCTTATTTTTCTCCCCTTGGGCACAACCATCTTCGTCCTCAATTTCCTTCTTGGCTTGTTTCAGGAACCGGTCACTCATTTGGCATACGAGCTAGGGCTCAAGGAAGAAAGCGTTTTCTTTGGCATGGAAACTCTTTTGGCAATCCTCGGCCTTTTGATTGGTATCCTGTCCCTTACGCTCCTGGGGTTTCTTTCCAACTATTTTTTGGGAAGGGTTTTCATAAACTTGACGGAAAAAATACTTGATAAGGTGCCTTTCCTAAGCACGGTTTACCGTTCTGCCAAACAAATCGTCGAGACCTTCGGGAAAGAGAACAGGGCTGTATTCAAAGAAGTTGTCTTAATCGAGTACCCGCGAACCGATTGTTACGTCCTGGGGTTCGTAACCACGGAAGCATCGACCCAAATCGAGCAATCGACCGGAAAAAAGCTGACCAACGTATTCGTCCCCACCACGCCGAATCCGACGAGTGGATTTCTTCTGCTTTTGCCCAGAAGCGACATCCATTCCCTGGATATGACGGTGGGTGAGGGAATGAAAATGCTGATATCCGGAGGCGCGGTGAGCCCACCCGCCGCAAAATCGCAAACCAAAGGCGCCGTAACCAAACGCAAAGGGAAGAGCTCCCCTGCGGGTTCGGGAAAGGGGAAACCTCGCGCATCATCCCGGAAACCCGCTCAAAAAAAGCCCTCGGAAAGCGATTCCGCAAAGGATTGACGAGTGGGCATGGCTACACCTGCCCAAACGATCGAAGGGATTGTTCTTAGTCGGGTAGAGACAGGTGAAAATCATTTGCGTGTCAGCGTCTTTTGCGGTTCGGAAGGCTTGCAAGTCGCTCTCTTGCGAAAAGGACGAGGAAAATCTCCTCCCCTCCCGGATCTTTTCGATCAGGCGGAGCTTGTCCTTGAAAAAACTCAATCCACCGGACTTCCCTTCGTTCGCGAATCGCGCGTACTTGCCAAAAGGCGTGAGCTGGCGATTCGGCACGACCGATTCCAGGCAGCCTCTGATCTCGCCTTGCTGTACCTGCATAACGGTCGTCATCTCCTCGAACCCCAACCCCTTTTCAATTTGCTCGAGATTGCTCTCTCGACGTTGTGCGAAGGAGGGCACCCCCAAGCGGTGTTTTTCAAGGCACTTTTTCTCTTTGCTCAAAACGAGGGTCTTCCGGTCAAGGAATCCTGGCTCCCGGGCTTGGCGGAAAGCGATCGATCGATTGCCCGTTCCGTACTTGGTCATCCCGTGGGCGGCGAAAGCAAGACATTCGCCGAACTCGTCCCTTTGGTCGAATCACTTCGACTTTGGCTTAACTCGGAAACCGAACTGCGATGTTGAGCGAGCTTCCTTATGTTTCCTCAGTCCTTGCCAAAAACGATTTACTGGGCTAATGATACCTTATCGTTCATTTGATCATGGGTGTTTTCAAGAAAGATTGGGGGATTCGAACCAAGGGAAAGGGGACCTACGAAATTACGGATGCGGTTTCCGAAGGCTTGAGGGAGTCCGGCTTTTCGGATGGCTTGGTTTCCGTTTTCGTCAGGCATACCAGTTGTAGTCTGGTTCTTATGGAAAATGCAGACCCAACCGCCCGTGTCGACTTGGAACGTTTTATGGAAGACCTTGTTCCGGAGGATTATCCTTATTTCGTCCATACCCTCGAGGGACCCGACGACATGCCGTCTCACGTCAAGATGGCCCTGACCCGGACAAGCGAGAACGTTCCTTTTGTCGACGGTCGTTTGCAACTTGGCACCTGGCAGGGCTTGTTTCTTTGGGAGCACAGGAACGCCCCGCATGCCCGAAAACTGATCTTTACCTATCTCGGCGAATGACTGGCAACTTCCTCAAGTTATGCATTTGGGCAATCTTTGCCCTGCTTGTCGTGGTCTCCTGCGGTCCCAGTGGTCCGGTTATCCACGAAGATGACGACCCCGCATTCGACCGGGGCCGATCGTATCTCAAAGTAGGCAAAGAAGAGGAAGCTCTGGACGAATTTCTCTCCGTGACGCGCCGGATGCTCGAGTGCCCGAAGTCCCATCTTGAGGCAGGTCGTCTTCTGCTCTCCTTGGAGTCCCGCAAGGATCCCGTATCCTCGATCTATCACTTCCGCCGGTTTCTCCTTCTCAAACCCGAATCCAGAGAAGCATCGAAGGTGAAGCAATTGATTGTCACTGCGGAACGCGAGATTATCCGCGACCTGCCCGGCAAACCCTACGAGGACTACCTTGAGCTAATCGCCTTGCAGGAGGAAAACGCCAAGCTCAAACGCCAAGTCGATGATTACAAAGCCCGATTGGGGGCACCTTTGGAGCAGGCGGGACAGTTGCCGAGAACAGCGGTTCCCGTTGTGGTTCCTCCCCGACCGGTTCCTCCGCCTCAGCCTGCTCAAGTCAGGTCCTACGTCGTGCAGAAAGGAGATAGTCTGTACGCGATAAGTCGCAAGTTTTACGGAGACTCCTCTCATATCGATCGCATTTTCCAAGCCAATCGGGACAGTTTGCCAAGCAAGAACAGCCTCAAGGTAGGGCAAACCCTTCGAATCCCACCGGTTCCTCCAAACCGGTAGTCTCCTCGGTTGCCGTCAAATGGCGTATTTCGACAATAACGCGACTACGAGGCCAAGCGCCGAAGTTCGGGCAGCTTTCGATCAGGCGTTGAGGGAAAGTTGGGGCAATCCGTCTTCCCCTTGCCGATCCGGGGTTGAGGTTCGGGTGCGTCTTGATCAGGCGCGGGAATGCATAGCCCGTTCTTTGGAGGTCGATGCAGGGAGCGTGACTTTTACCTCCGGCTCGACTGAGGCAAACAATGCTGTTTTCGCTCATGCCGCCCGTTTTTTCGAACCAAGCGCTCGGGCATTGGTTTCCTCCATCGAGCATCCGAGCGTGCTTGCGCCTGCTGATCATTGGTTCGCCGAACGAGCTCAAACCGTTCCCGTCGAACCGACCGGAGTCATTGACCTTGGTCATGTTTCGTCTTTGCTCGACGAAGTTTCCGGGGTTCGGTTTGTTTCGCTGATGGCTGCCAATAACGAAACCGGGGTTCTGCAACCTTGGAGAGAGGTCGCCGATCTTTGCCGAGAACGGGAAATTCACTTTCATTGTGATGCCACCCAGTGGATCGGGAAACTTCCTTCTTGCGGGTTTTCAGCTTGTTCCTCTTTGAGCGCAAGCGCCCACAAACTCGGTGGACCCAAGGGTGTCGGAATCTTGGTCAGTGACCTGCCCAGGCCTTTCATTTTGGGAGGAAGTCAGGAGGGAGGGCGTCGAAGCGGAACAGAAAATTATCCTGCGGTCAAAGCCATGAGCGTTGCCTGTGAAGGGATGAGTTCCCTTCTCCCCGAGTTCCCCGACCGATCATGCTGGCGGGATTCCTTTGAGACGCGCATGCTAGTTGATTTTCCCGGGTTGCAAATCCTTGGCAAAGAGGTTCCCCGTCTGTGGAATACTTCCATGTTGCTCATGCCCGATTATGAAAACCTCCGATACGTGGGGAAGCTCGACAAGTTGGGATTCGAGGTTTCCACGGGTTCTGCCTGTTCGATTGGAAAGGACGATGCCTCTTCCGTTCCTTTGGCCATGGGCTTTTCTCCAGAGCAGGCCAAGCGTCTTGTCCGGATAAGCTCCTACGCGGAGCAGACGGAGAGTGATTGGATGAGCCTTGCCACGGCCTTTTGCGATGCCCGGGACGAACTCGATCAAGACTCGTCAGGTTCATCCGTCATCTCCCCCTGAAGGTCTGCCTTGCGCCTCCTGAATTTCAACTTGGAAAACTTTCGCAACGTTCGGTCTGCGAACCTGGTCTTCGAAACCGATCGGGTTTTTCTCATCGGGCCAAATGGCCAGGGAAAAACAAACCTCCTTGAAGCGATTGGCATGTCTTCGAACCTGCGTTCCTTTCGGAAGTCCGGAACGGAAGGACTTGTTCGGGACGAGTGCGACCAATGCAGGATGTTCTTCCGCTTTGCGGATGAGAAAAGAAATGAACGGGAGATTTTGCTGTCTTTCCGTCCCAAAGGGGAAAAAAGCCTGGTCGTCGATGGGGAAAAGCTTTCCAAATTGGGAGATTTCCTTGGCGAATTTCCTTCGGTCGCCTTGTCTTCCCGGGACTTTCGTCTTGTTCGGGACGGTCCATCGGAAAGACGCAAATGGTTGGATCTCTTGCTCTCTACGGCTTCAGCGGAATATTTTGCCAATCTTCAGCTTTATCATCGGGCTTTGCGCGAGCGCAATGCCTTGCTCAAAAAAGGAGGAAGGGATCGCGAGCTCGATGCTTTTGAGCAGGCCCTGATTCCCTCCGCGCTGCTTATCCAAAAAATGCGAATCGAATCTCTTCCCAAGCTCTCCGGGTTGCTTGCCGAAAGCTATGCCGCTCTTTCCGCGAAGCAAGAGGAAGCCAGTCTCGAGTACAAACCCGACCTTTTTCTCGAAAGCGAGCAGGAGTGGTCCCAACGGCTTGTCGACGAACGTGCCAAAGATCGGATAATGGGCAATACGCGTCGAGGTCCTCATCGTGACGATTTTACTTTTCTTGCGGATGGCAGAGATGCCCGAACCTTTGCCTCCGAAGGTCAGCAACGGGGTTTGGTGTTGTCCCTTCGTCTTGCGGAATTTTTCTTTATCCGGCAAGTTCGGGATCAAATTCCGTTGATTCTTGCCGACGACGTCCTTGGTGAGCTTGATGACGAGCGCAAGGCGAACTTCAAGGGATTGCTTCCGTCCGGGGCTCAGGTTTTTGCCTCGGGGACTTCGTTCCCATCCCCGGACGAAGCGAACGAATGGGAAACCTTTCGGGTTTCTTCCGGTACCTTTTTGAAAAGCTAGCTTTTCAATTTGTCAAAGTTCTGTCATGCCGTTCCTCGTGCAAGTTCTTAAGCTATCAACGGATTCGGGATGGAAAAACTGACGGCGCTTCATTGGTTTCTTTTGGCCTTTGGGGCGCTCATCATGGGGATGAGCAAAGGTGGTTTGCCGGGGGCCGGAAACCTTACGGTGGCGATTTACGCCCTTGTTCTTGAGGATGCTCTGGGTCCGGTCGGGGTCCCTCTTTCCGTTGGGTTGCTTTTACCTGTCCTGATATCCGCCGACGTTACTGCAACCCTTGTTTATCGTAGGCATGCCGACTGGAAGTTCATAGTCCGTTTGCTTCCTTTTTTTCTAGTTGGAACCATCGTTGGTTGGTTGGTTTTTGATTTCTTTCAGGGAGGGGACGATCGGGTGCGTTTGCTTAAATACGTGGTGGGAGGAATCTTGCTGGGGATGACCGTTTTGCACTTTGCCGTCAAGTTCCGCAAAAAAAACAATCCTTCCGCAGATCGCGAAGGTTCTGGTTCTTCTCCCAAAGGATCAATCATTCTTGGCGCGTTCTTCGGTTTGCTTGGAGGAGTGGCTACGATGCTTGCCAATGCCGCCGGACCCGTCGCTCAGCTTTATCTTCTCGCCATGGGGCTTCCCAAGTATGCTTTTATCGGGACTTCCGCCTGGCTTTTCCTGATCGTTAACGTCGTCAAGATTCCCTTCATGATCGATTTGGAGATCATCACTTGGGAATCCATGTCGGTGAGTTGGTGGATGTTCGTTCCTGCAGTCATCGGAGCAGCCCTCGCTCCCTTCATTGTCAAATACATAAACCAAACGCTTTTCGAGCGACTGGTCTGGCTCTTTATCGTCATTGCAGGGATCCGTATGCTTTTTTAGGATCGAAACCATGAGCAAAAGTTCACGCAAGTTATGGGCCCAGCACCTTGCCGGTCAATCAACTGGTTCGAAATCGGTCGATCCGCAGTTATTGATCAAGAAGACGCCTTACAAGGGACGGATCCTCGGGGTTGATCCGAGTTTGCGGGGGACGGGGTTGGCGGTGCTTGAATGCGCTGGGTCGAGTTACAAGCTGCTTCATTCCGAAACGATCAGGCTCAAGCCCAAGGTTTCGTCCATCGACTGTCTCGGTTTCATTCATCAAGCCGTGGCCCATCTTATCGATCTTTGGAAGCCTCGTCACCTGTCCTGCGAGGAAACCATTTACGTTCAAAACTTCAAGACTGCTCAAATTATGGGAGCCGCCCGGGGTGCCGCCTTGTCCGCCGCCGCCATCCGTGAAATTCCGGTCTTCGAATATGCCCCTTTGCGGGTCAAGCAGGCGGTCGTTGGCTTTGGCCGGGCAAGCAAGGAACAAATGTCTCAGACCCTTGCTCAAATGCTCGGCTTGCCCGAGGCCCTTCCTTTTGACGAGTCCGATGGCTTGGGGTTGGCTCTTTGTCATGCCCTGACATGGCAACCCGGTTAAAAATGAGCTTTTGTAAGCTTTCGGGCCTTTTGCAGATGACCTAGGGTGAGGCAAGAAGGCGGGTAGGGAGAAGAGGGCGAACTCGGTTCGATGCGCCAACCAAGGAAATCTTTACCGAAACTGCATTCGAGATCTCTCCCAGTTTGGCTCCTTCCACCATGTCCAAATCTTCCAATCTCAAGGTTTTTTCTCCCTTGATGGTAATCAAGTCTCCCCGTTTGCCGTCATATTTTTTTCGTTCGGCGCGGAAATAACGAATTTCGACGGGAAGGGAAAAGTCATGTTTGGCCTTTTTGAAAGAGAGTGAGCCATGCGCTTGAGCGAAGACTGCTCTTTCCTTCCAGACGATGTTACTCAGGCTTTTCAATTTGAAAGCGATTTTGGGGTGATCGTCCGAATTCAACCAGTCCTTTTTTTGGGCATCCGTGTTTGTCCGATGATAGCCAAACCGCAGGGACCGGGCATCGAGCAATATTTCTCCATCGGTCAAATTGGGGTTCGATGGGAAGAATTTGATTTGGCCTCCGATATTCGAAAAGTTTCCCCTGATACCTTGTAATGCAAAACTTCCGTTTGTCTTGAGCTCGACTTCGAGCACGCTTGATTTGTCCAGCGGACCAAAATCAAAAGTCATTGCATTCAGATAGCTCATCCCTAGAAATGCGATTCCGAACGTTATCCGCCTTTTGTTGATAAACATAACCGTTTTATGGATTGTCTTGAATTCTCTTCATAAAGTCGAGAATCTAAGCAAATAGGCGCAAAGGAATACTCTTGACTGAGATTCCTTACAATTTCATTCTAAAGAAGTATTCGATACCATTATGATTGTCTTTGCCAAAAAATATTCTCTTCTTGCAATATCTTTTCTTGTTGCGTGCAGCGCTTTTTCTCAAATCGAACACCAAGGTGTTTTGGGTGCCGCTTTCAGTGGGATTTCCAAGGATTCAAGTGGAAGCATCGTTAACCAAGTCGGCCCGATTGCCGATTTTGCCCAACCAGTCGGTTTGTCGGCGACTGCCTCCAAGAACACCCTCTTGTCCGGAGAGAGTTCGCCGCTTCAGGCTGCTCTCCTGCTGGATGACGGAACGCTCACGCATTTGCCCTTTACGGCGGTGGAGTGGTCGAGTGCAAGCGATCAAGTTTCCATTGAAGAAGTCCCCGCAGGCATCCTTGCGAAGGCCAAAGTCATATCCAAAAGGTCCCGGGTTGCCCTGCAAGCCACCAGTCAGGGCCTGACGGCTCATTTGTTCATCCGGGTCAAACCGGGAGAAACCCCATCTTCCGCATTGGGAAATGCTCGCTTGCCTTCGGCTCTTGCTGATTCCGTCAGGCTGTCGCAACCAGGTTGGAAGGATTCCAATTGGTTCGGCTCGTTTTATCAGCCCAACGAAGACGTTCGATGGATTTTGCACCGGCATCACGGATGGCTCTACTCTGCCGAAGCGGATGCTCATTCCCTTTGGCTTTGGAGTCCCGATCAAAAATGGCTATGGACCGGTCCCGGTATTTATCCCCATCTTTACAGGCACAAGGATACGACTTGGATTTATCTCATGGTGCAAATGCCGGGGAAGACCTATTACAATTTTTCGACCAAGTCCTTTGAGAGGGGTTCTCCTTAGGTTGATCGTGCCTTTTGTACTTTTGGGTCAGTCCGGGTAACGTCTTTTCTCAAAACGTTACCCGGAAAGACAAAGTTTGGATTTCTTCTCAATCGCGCTTGCCATAGGCTTTCATGAAAACCAACTTTAGGGGATGAAGGTTTTTCCGCTATTCCTACTTCCTCTTTGTACTCTCCTTTCTTTGCAAGGAGTTCCAAACACTCCGTCCAAGGCTTTTTTGGACGGGATTTCAGGACCCGATTGGGTAACTCTTGGTGAAAAGGATTTTGCCCAGGTGAACTGCGATCCGGAAACGTTTCAATTCAAGGACGATGGCACGATGCATTGCACGGGAAAACCGAGCGGGGGTTTGCGTTCCCAAAAAGTATACAAGAATTTCGAAATGGTTATCGAGTGGAAGCATTTGCGTTATGCAGGCAATGCGGGCATCTTCATTTGGTGCCCGCGGGCCGTTTTGGACAAGCTCCCACGGGGCAGGCTTCCTCAGGGGATCGAGATCCAGATTCTCGATCTGGGGTATGAAGAGAATCATTTGAAGAACAAGGGCAAGCACTCGAATTGGTTTACCAGTCACGGAGACGTTTTTCCGGTCGGAGTGGGAAGAATGAAGGCATTCACTCCGGAAATTACCTATACCGCCAAGGACGGGACGAAATACAAGGTGGGCAAACCGAACAGCGCCCGTTCATTCCCGACCAAGCGGTTGAGCAATGGGGTGGGGAAATGGAATCATTACTACGTCCGGGCGATCAAGGGGGAGATCCGTCTCTGGGTGAATGGCGAAGAAGTGTCCGGTGGGTACGAATGCAAACCGAGCGAAGGCCATTTGGTCATGGAATCGGAGGGTGCCCCCGTTGATTATCGGGGAATGCGCTTGCGCGAACTTCCCTAGGTTTCGCCTGTTTTTTGCCTGTCGGCGATGATCTTGTTCTTGAGTTCGTGGATCTTCAGCATCCACATGATCAAAAAGACCAAGGTACCCATTCCAACGATCGATCCAATTATGGGAATTAAGCTGGAAAGGGTACATATGCAAAGCCACATTCCCATTGTTTTGCCACAGTCGCCGACTTCCTGATTCCCTTGTCGCTGAAAATAATTTTTGAAGGACTGCGGGATGTCCAGCATGTAGACTCGGAATTGCCAGTATAAGCTGAAAAACGGGATGAGCAAAAGCCAAACTTGGCCAGGCGTCATGACCCGGTCTTCCTCGGGAACTTCCTTCAGCCAATTTGAAATGAAGTAACAGAGGACAGCCGCAATCCCAATCCCTACGAGCAAGCCGATCACGACGGCTATCGCAATGATTAACATTGCTCCAAAGAGTTCGGGGTCCGAATTCGAGGAGTAGGTAATGGAGGGGTTGTCGTACATTGTTCGAAAAAGTAGGGAATGAAACGCCGCTGGTCAATTGGCATGTCGATTTCCTTGGCTTAATGTCTCAGGAGTTGCTATATTTGCTTGATCGGAAACCCTTTCTTCATTCCTACTTGAAGCATGAACAGAATCTTGACTTCGATTTATCTTTTATCCGTTGTGGCAAGCATCGCCTTGGCTGACCCTGATAGGCGTTGGCCGGCTTGGCGGGGACCGCAAGCCTTGGGTTCCACGGACAAAGGGTCCTATCCGACCAAGCTAAGCGGTGGAGAAAACCTTCTTTGGAAAGTTTCTTTGCCGGGAAAAGGTTGTTCGACCCCCGTTGTTTGGGATGATCACGTTTTGTTGACCTGCCCGGTCGAGGGCAAGGATGCCGTGTTGGCGTTCGATTGGAATGGGGGGAGACTTTGGCAGAAGCAAGTCGGCGATGAGCGCAAGGGTAAGCATAGGAACGGGTCGGGAAGCAACCCCTCGGTCGTCACGGACGGAAAGAGCATCTTCGCTCTTTTCAAGAGTGGGAACTTTGCCTGTTTGGATTTCGAGGGAAAGATTCTGTGGAAGAACGATCTGACTTCCTACGGCAAGGATACGCTTTACTGGGACTTTGGCACTTCCCCGATTCTCACGAGTAAACACGTGATTGTGGCCTTGATGAGAAAGAACAATTCCTGGCTTGTCGCCTTTGATCCGAAGAACGGAAAGGTCGCGTGGAAGATCGAGCGAAATTACGAAACTCCCCCCGAGTGCGACCATAGCTACGCCACGCCTACCCTCATCAAACACAAGGGGGAAGCAGCGATCCTCGTCTGGGGGGCCGAGAGGCTGTCCGCTCATTCGGCAAAGGATGGTTCCACGTTATGGGTGTCGACCGGTTTCAATCCCAAGCAGAAGAAAAACTGGGTAGTGGTCGGTTCGCAAGTGGTTGCAGGGGATGTTGCGATCGTACCCTATGGTCGGGGTACTCATTTGGCGGGAATCAAGCTTGGAGGAAAGGGTGACGTTTCGGATTCCCATCGCCTATGGACACGGACCGACAGCGGATCTTTCGTTCCCACTCCGGCGGTGGCGAATGGAAAGATCTATGTGTTGCGGGATCGCGGTGAAGTTCATTGCATTGACCCGAAGACAGGCAAAAGCCATTGGGAAGATGCTTTTCCGCGAGCCAGTTCGAGTTATTATGGATCACCCACGGTGGCCGGAGGGAAGCTCTACGCTCCACGCGAGGACGGTGTCATTCTGATTGCCGACGTTACGGACGGTTTCAAGTTTCTAGCGGAGAGCGACATGGGTGAACGCGTAATCGCCTCGCCCGTTCCCGTTGCGAATCGTCTCCTTATCCGGGGCGAAAAGCACTTGTTCTGCCTTGGCGAGTAAGAGGGGCAAAAGGAAAAGAAATGCTTGTGGTTTAGCGCCTGAGACTTCGGCGTCTTTTGCTCTATTGATTGGAGGAACTGGTTGTTCCGCTGGTGTTGGCCCCGTACAAGGTATGTACCAAGTAGGGATAGGTTCGGGTTTGAACATAGGCTTTTTCAACTCTTTGCGTACCATCCTTATCCGTAAGCGTGACGTAGCCCATATTGTATTTGTCCAGGGAGTAGGAGTCCGAAGCTACCGTGCTGGCGTATTCATGATCGACGTGAAAAATGCCCGCTGGAAAATTGGTCGTGCTCAAATCCACTCCTCGGGCTTCAACTAATTTGCTCGTTTCCATCAAGGCGTAACCGGAAAGGGCGGGTTTGGTCTGCGCACTCGCATCATATCCGGAAAGAACGTTTGCACTGTCCATAACCGGTTGATGGATTTTCGTGTTCATTCCCATGACCGCATGCCCATCCAGCGCATAGCCTATGATTTTGTTCGAATAATCAAATTCCATGCCTGCCTTGAAACCGTGGAGGTGGTATTCGCCCGTGGGTTGCGTGTGAGCATAGAAGTAATCATTGCTCAGGGGAATCGTTCCACTTTGCCAGGTTACGCCAGTCAGTCCGTTGTCGCCAATATAATGAACGTTAAAGCGTAACTTTCCGGTATATCTCGGGTTCGCCCCATGTGAGGAAGTCATGTCATAGGCTTCGACGGACAGCATATCGACCGCGAGCAATTCCTTGGGCTGGGTGGAAGAATTCCAGTGGGTGTAATCGGGAAGCGAATTGTTGGGTCGTCCAATATGGGCGACGTCACTGAACGTGGGATCGTAGACCACCAATTCGTTATGAAAACTGGCCGTAGAGTCAGGATGCAGGATGATCTCAACGGTCTCGATCTGAGCCGAAGGTGTGGTGACGTAATGATCGGATTCACCGGTGATGTTCCAATCCGGGTATAAGTTGCTGGTGAGTGTCATGACCGAATTGCCATTGGAAGTCGCGTGTGACAGGGACACCGATGCGTTTGCCGTGGAACTCCATACGGTTGCGCTGTTTTCATCTCCATATCCGGCCTGAGAACTCGAGTTGTCATTGTTTGTGTCTCCCGAAGTTTCCACCGAGAAGCTTTCGACCGCGGTCCACGCGCCTGTATCGGCCTTGTAAAAGCCTTTGCCAGAGAGAAAGTATCTCCAACCAGAAAGGGAATAAAAATAAATCCATGGATAGGCGGTGGAGTTGGTCCACATCCAACCATAGCTCGAATGATAAAACCATGTGCCGCTCGAGCCCGAATCAACAGGGTAGAGCCACCCTAGATACTGATGGTGAATCCAATTGCTGCCGGGATCGTAAAAGTAACCGAACCAGGAACTGTTTTTCCATCCGCTTGTTGTCGTAAAGGAAGCGCTCGCACGTACGCTTGGCACGGAATAGTTGCCGTCGGGAAGTTGGGTGATTGGAAAGTTGTAACTCGAAGAGGTCAGAAGAGAGACGACTGCGGGGTCGGTGGTGTTGAGGTCCGCCTGTGTGATGGGCTTCCATTCGTTGGTGAAGTTCGAATGAACCCGACCGCTCCAGTTTTGACCGCCAAGGTAAGTGGTGGTTGCCCAATAGACGTACTCGGTGACTTGCGTTGGGTAGTCTGAGGTAGGGTCGTCATAGGTATACCATGCATTGGCAGGATAAGCCGCGGGGATGATCTCGAAATAGCCTCCTCGCGCCGTGTCCATTGCATTCGCGATGCTGCTTCCTTGTTTTTCGCCCCAGACAGCAGGGAATGCTTCGTCCCATCCCTTGTCGGTAACCAAGTGGAGAACCTCCTCCAAGGTTGCATCACGGTTTTCTCCCTGACTTCCATTCTCGAAAATTTCATCGGCAAACAAATTTTGCGTGCGAGTCATGATTGTTTCCAAGCTCGCCAAGCTTGAGTCGAGAGAATCTTGTTCGGTTTGGGATGCAAAGAGCACCATGGTCGAAATTGTGGAGTTCGACGTGCCAATGAGGGAGGTCAGAACTTCCGCTTGGTCGATTACGCCATTTTCATCATTGTCGAGGTATTCGGCCAAGACGTTTGCGGTGTGAAGAACTTTGGCATCGGATACGCTCGAGGTTGCCAAAACCCGAAGTCCGAAAACCTCGACGTATTTTGAAAACACCGAGGATGCGGATTGGAGGTCGCTCGGCAAAGTAGTGGAAATTGTGAACGCATTGCCCCAAAGGACGGGTGAGGTCATTGACACGCAACCTATCAAAAGGGACCGAACGAGAGATTTATTTGTTGTTTTCAAGGTAGGGGACCAAATTGACAAATTAGGGATTCCAATTTCAAGGAATTTATTTGGTGATCACAAGATGAGCATGGCATCACCATAGCTGAAAAATCGGTATTCCGAGGCAACGGCTTGAGCGTAGAGATCCTTGAGGATCGCCAGACCATCCTCCTTGCCCGGAGAAAGAAAAGCGGCGACTAGGCAAAGCAGGGTTGAACCGGGCAGATGAAAGTTGGTCAGTAAATGATCGACCCCGCGAAAGGAGTAGGGTGGGCGGATGAATAGGTTGGCTTTCGCGACGGTTGGTTTTTCAGGTTTCGGGTCAGTGTCCGAAAGGTAGTGCTCGATTGTTCGGACCGAAGTGGTGCCGATCGCGAGTTTGTTCCGGTCCTTGGCAAGGAGGGCTTTCTTTGCTTTTGGCCCGATTGAATATTCCTCCGCATGCATGGGGTGGTCCTCGATTCGTTCTGTTTCGAT
Organism: Opitutia bacterium; assembly: GCA_018645725.1. Lineage (GTDB taxonomy): Bacteria > Verrucomicrobiota > Verrucomicrobiia > Opitutales > Seribacteraceae > Seribacter. Next base: position 26,655 of record JABGWD010000342.1, on the reverse strand, counting down.
CGGTCGAAAAGTGCCCAGTCCGACGGATAGGGTAAGGTTGTGAATGGAGTGACCATCCTCTTCCAATCTTTGCAGAATCTCCGGCGTAAAGTGCAAGCCTGCGGTGGGGGCGGCCACGGCGGTGCGGTTTTTCGTATTCGCATAAACCGTCTGGTATCTGAGTTCGTCCGTTTCATCCGCCGGTCGACGAACGTAAGGGGGGAGGGGGAGTGCGCCGATGCGCTGAGCGAGATCTGCAGGATCGTCATCTTTCGGCAGATCGAACTGAACGCGGTATTCGCCCGAGGGGAGCGATTCCAGAACCGTGGCCTCATATTCGTCTGGCAGGAAAAACTTTCCGGCTCGGGCAGTCTTTCCTCCGGGTTTGAGCAGGCATCGCCAGGTGTCGACAAGCGTTCCCTCGGGGCGAAGAAGCAGGCACTCGACGGTTCCTCCCGTCGGCCGTTTTCCCGGGAGGCGGGCCTTCAGAACGGAAACGTCGTTGCGGAAGATCGATAGGTCGGAAGGCAACAGTTCGGTCAATTCGTGGAAATGATGATGACTGACCTCTCTTTTCTTCCGGCGGTAGACGAGCAGACGGGACCGGTCGCGCCGGTCGGTTGGCGACTGGGCGATTCGATCGGAGGGAAGTTCGAAGTCCAATTCGGAGGCAAGCATAAGATTCAATGTAAAAGCGCATCGACAAGTCGGGGGCAATCGCCTAACTCTCGTATTTTTAATAACGTAAAACTTCAGAGCATTTATGAGTGATTCCGAATCAAGCGAATTAATAGCCCCTCCCTCAAGCGTTTCCGAAGGATCGCATGTCGGAAGCATGAACGATTACCTGTCCCTTTACCAGAGGAGCATCGACGATCCCGAAGGTTTCTGGTCCGAGGTTGCCGAAGACTTCCATTGGTTCTCGAAGTGGGATCAAGTGAGAAGCCACAATTACGACCGGCGGACGGGACCTGTCTCGATCGAATGGTTCTCGGGAGCGAAGACAAACGTTTGTTACAATTGCGTCGACCGGCATCTCGATATCCGACCGGACAAGACCGCGATCATTTGGGAAGGAAACGAACCCGGGGAGGATGCCACCATCACCTTCCGTTCCCTTCACGAACAGGTTTGCAAGTTCGCAAACGTTCTCAAGAGCCGGGGGGTCAAGAAGGGGGATCGCGTATCGATTTACATGCCCATGGTTCCGGAAGCAACCGTTGCAATGTTGGCGTGCGCCCGAATCGGGGCTGTGCACTCGGTTGTATTCGGTGGTTTTTCCGCAGAAGCTCTTGCTGACCGGATTGTTGATTCGAACTGCAAGACTTTGATCACGGCAAACGGAACCTTCCGGGGAGCCAAGGCCATTCCCATGAAGCCGAATGCGGACCATGCGATGTCGAGTGCGTCGGCTCAAATGGGGGAACCGGTGGAAACTTGCATCGTCGTCCGGCGCGTATCCGAAGAATCCGGGATTGCTTGCGAGATGCAAGAAGGGCGCGACTTGTGGTGGGACGAGGCAATGGCCGGAGCTTCCGGTGATTGCCCTTGCGAGGAGATGGATGCCGAAGACCCGCTTTTCGTTCTTTATACCTCCGGTTCGACCGGCAAGCCGAAGGGGGTTCTTCACACCACAGCTGGCTACATGGTTTATACGGCGGTTACGCATAAGTACGTTTTCGATTACCACGAGGACGACGTCTACTTTTGCGCGGCTGACATTGGCTGGATTACCGGGCATTCCTACATCGTTTACGGACCTTTGGCCAACGGGGCCACAACCACCATGTTCGAAAGCATTCCGACTTACCCGAATCCCGACCGGTATTGGCAGGTTATCGAGAAATGGAAAGTCAATCAGTTTTACACCGCTCCGACTGCAATCAGGGCAATTGCCGCCGCAGGGGAGGAATGGCCGAGCAAATACGAGATGCCGAGTTTGCGTATCCTCGGAAGTGTCGGAGAACCGATTAATCCCGAGGCATGGAGATGGTACCATCGAAATGCCGGGAAGGATAGATGTCCGATCGTCGATACCTGGTGGCAAACCGAGACAGGTGGCATACTCATCACTCCACTGCCCGGGGCCACTCCCTTGAAACCCGGTTCCGCAACCTTCCCGTTCTTCGGGGTCAAGCCCATCCTCTTGGATCCGCAATCCGGAGAGGAAATTCAGGGCAACGGGGTGAGCGGGGTCCTTGCGATTCAGGAACCATGGCCCGGTCAGATGCGCACGATTTACGGTGACCACAAACGCTTTGAGGACACCTATTTCGATCAATACAAGGGATATTATTTTACGGGTGACGGTTGTCGCCGGGATGAGGACGGATACTATTGGATCACCGGGCGGGTGGACGACGTGATCAACGTGTCCGGTCATCGGATGGGGACGGCGGAGGTCGAAAGCGCTCTTGTCGCTCATGAATCCGTAGCGGAGGCGGCAGTGGTCGGGTTTCCTCACGAAGTCAAGGGGGAGGGGATATATGCCTACGTTACCTTGAATGCGGGCGTCGAGTACTCGGATGAGTTGAGGGCTGCCTTGAGGCAGAAGGTCCGCGAGGTAATCGGCCCCATTGCCACACCGGACGCCATCCACTGGGCCCCTGCCTTGCCCAAGACACGCTCAGGCAAGATCATGCGGAGGATTTTGCGCAAGATCGCAACCAACGAAACAGACCAAATCGGAGACGTTTCCACCTTGGCTGACCCGGGCGTTGTTCAGAGCCTCATTGAGAATAGGTGAATAAAGTTTTTTCTTGGCACTCGCCAAGGCGGTCACTTTCGTTCATGGAATGGAGTTGACGATGAAGATTTACCTAAATGGAGATTACGTCGAAAAGGAGGATGCGAAGATATCCGTGTTCGATCATGGGCTGCTTTACGGCGATGGCGTGTTCGAGGGCATTCGCCTGTACGACGGTTGCGTTTTCAAACTGGACGAGCACTTGGAGCGTTTGGAATACTCGGCCAAGGCCATCCTTCTGGACCTGCCTTTGACGCGTAGCGAATTCCGCGAGGCGGTCTGCGAAACCTGTCGAAGAAACGAACTGCGTAACGGTTACGTTCGCCTTGTCGTCACACGTGGTCCAGGACATCTTGGGTTGACGCCAGACGGGTGCGGTCCTTCAAACGTCATCATTATTGCCGACGTGATTCAATTGTATCCCGAGGAATTCTACGAGAACGGACTGAAAATCATTTCCGTGCCCACCCGCAGGATCAATGCCTCCGCCTTGCCCCCTGCAGTCAAGAGCTTGAATTACCTGAACAATATTCTGGCGAAGATCGAGGCCAAGCGCGTTGGTTTTCAAGAGGCATTGATGCTCAACGACAAGGGGGAAATCGCAGAGTGTACGGGCGACAACGTTTTCATTCTTTCCAAGGGTGTTCTTTTTACTCCTCCTCTTGATGCCGGATCCCTTCGCGGAATCACACGGGGCGCCGTCATCGATTTGGCAACCGAACTGGAAGTTCCTTATCGCGAGCAGGCGTTGACTCGATACGATTTGTGGACGGCTGACGAATGTTTCCTCACTGGAACTGCGGCCGAGGTTATTCCCTGCGTCGAGGTAGATCACCGTCCCGTCGGAAACGGTCAACCCGGAGACATGACGCGAAAATTCATCGCGTCGTTTAGAGAAAAGGCTAAAAATGACGGGATCACGATTTGAACCTTTTCCGCGCTTGGAAAAAACTTCCGGGCAATTCAGCTCTTTTGGCGCGTCATATGCGTTGAGTTTTCATATGTTTTCAGCTAACTTGTATTTATCTTACTCAAAAACCTAATTTTGCATGAAGTGTCACCATTGCGATAATCAAGCCACCGTTCATCTTACTCAGATTCTGAACGGGCAAATGCACAAGATGGATTTGTGTGAGTCTTGCGCTCAGGAGAAAGGGGTTACCAACCCCGAAAACCTCTCCATTGGCAATTTGATGGAGCAGGATGGGGCGGATGAAGATTCGATCTCCGGTTCAATGGTTTGTGAGACTTGTGGCACCACTCACCAAGACTTCAAAAAGGGCGGGCGTTTGGGTTGCGAAGCTTGCTATCACGTGTTCCGCCCCGTTCTGGACCCTTTGTTGGACGGTATGCACGCGGGTATCAGGCATCAAGGCAAAATTCCCGCCGGTTCCAAATCGAGAGTCGATTTCGAGCAATCCATCGAGTTGATCCGGAAGGAATTGCAGGAAGCCGTGGAGAGAGAGGACTTCGAAAAAGCCGCTGAGTTGCGAGATAAGTTACATGATATGGAAAACGATGCCAAGACCATGGCTTGACTATGTTTCACGATCTTTTCAACAGCCCAAGCAAGGGGAGGAAGTTACCCAAGTCCATTCCCGTGACTCTCAGCACGAGGATTCGGTTGGCCAGAAATTTGCGTGAGTACCCGTTTCCCGGTCGTGCCGAAACGTCACAGAAGAGAGCCGTTTTGACCAAGTGCATGGAAGCCTTGAGTGACGTGAAGGGCTTGAACGATTCATTTTCGGTCGAAGTCGATGACCTGAGCGAACTTGATCGGCAAATCCTTGTTGAAAAGCATTTGATCAGTCCCGAGTTGTCACAAGTCGAGGAAGGCTCCGGCATTGTTCTTTCCGAGGATCGGAATTGTTGCATCATGATCAACGAGGAGGACCATTTGCGCATTCAGGTCTTGCGTCCGGGTTTGGACTTCGGGAGCGTTTGGAAGGTCGCCGATGCCTTGGATACGGGAATCGAGTCGGCCATCAGTTATGCCTACGATGGAGAATTGGGCTTCCTTACTGCCTGTCCGACCAATTTGGGGACAGGGATGAGGGCTTCCGCCATGATGCATCTTCCCGGTTTGGTCATGTCGAAGAACATGGACAAGGTCATCAACGCCGTCAATCAGCTTGGAATCGCCGTGCGCGGTTTGTTTGGAGAGGGATCGGATGCAAACGGAAGCATATTTCAAATATCGAACCAACAGACCTTGGGTGAATCCGAAACCGCCATCATAGATCGTCTCGACAACACCCTGAAGAATATCGTTCGTCAGGAAAACTTCGCGCGGGAAAAACTACTTCAGGACGATGGAGTGAGATTGACGGATAAAATGAGCCGGGCAATCGGTAACTTGAAGACATGCTACCTGATCCAAAGTTCCGAGGCAATGGATTGCCTTTCCCTCGTCAGGTTGGCAAGCGACTTTGGCATGTTACCGGAAAAATATCGCAGCTTGGCGGATCGAATGTTTATCGAAGTACAACCCGGTCACGTTCAACTTTCCGCCGGAAAGCCAGTTGAAGCGGGTTTTCGCGATTCCTTGCGGGCCGAACTTCTGAGGAAAGAATTCCTCCGGGCTCCACAGATCGATCCATCACCTTCGGCAGGTTGACTTTAGGGGTTTTGCCGACTATATAAGAATCTTATGTCCGAACCAATGAGTAATTTCACGCCCCGCGCCCAGCAAGTTCTTGCTCTTGCGAGAAAAGAAGCGGATCGATTCCACCATAACTATGTGGGGACCGAGCATTTGCTGCTTGGGTTGATAAACCTTGGGCAAGGAGTGGCAGTCAACGTATTGCAGAAGATGGGGCTTGATTTGGATACGGTCAGGCAGGCTGTGGACGAACAGGTCGGCCTTGGGCCGGAGGCCAAGCCTTCCGGCAACGTTCCTTACACTCCACGGGTAAAAAAGGTTCTTGCTTTGGCTGGCAAAGAAGCCAAGGGACTGAATCACAGTTACGTGGGCACGGAGCATATTCTTCTTGGACTTCTCCGGGAAGGAGAGGGTGTTGCCGCCCGGGTTCTGAAGTCTTTGGACGTGGACGTGGATCGTTGCCGCAACGAAATTCTTTCTGAGTTGGACCCGAATTTTTCGTCTTCCGAGGAAACCGAGGCATCCGTGGCCGGCAATCTCGGAACGGAGGAAAAAGGCAAAGACATGAAAACCCCTGCCCTGAAAGCCTTTGGCAGGGATTTGACGGAAATTGCAAAGAAAGGCGAAATGGATCCCGTCGTTGGCCGAGAAAAGGAAATTCGCCGGGTTACGCAAGTGCTTTGTCGCAGGACCAAGAACAACCCCGTCCTGATTGGTGAGGCAGGCGTTGGAAAAACCGCGATTGTCGAGGGACTCGCCCAGCAGATTGTTTCCGGGTTGGTTCCCGAGAATCTTCTCGACAAGAAAGTGGTGACCCTTGATCTGGCCCTTATGGTGGCCGGAACAAAGTATCGGGGTCAATTCGAGGAGCGGATCAAAGCGGTCATGGACGAATTGAAGAAGTCCAAGAACATCATTATTTTCATAGACGAAATGCATACGATCGTGGGGGCCGGAGCCGCCGAAGGCGCGATGGATGCCTCGAACATCTTCAAACCCGCTTTGAGTCGTGGAGAGCTTCAGTGTATTGGAGCCACGACACTTGCCGAATACAGAAAGCACATCGAAAAGGATTCGGCGCTTGCCCGACGATTCCAGTCCGTCAAAGTCGATGCCCCTTCCGTTGACGATACGATTTTGATCCTCAAGGGCATTCGCGCCAAGTACGAGGAGCACCACAACGTCAATTTTACCGACAAGTCTTTGGTTGCAGCCGCCAAGTTGACCGACCGTTACGTGACGGGCCGCTTTCTTCCCGACAAGGCCATTGATGCCCTTGACGAAGCCGGTGCCCGATCTCGAATGGATTCCCTCAAGAGACCTCCCGAAATAGAAGAACTCTCGGATGAGATCAAGGAAGTCTGTACCCTCAAGGAAAGCGCTATATCCGATCAAAAGTTCGAGGAGGCTGCCGAAGCCCGGGACAAGGAGAAAAAATTGCGAGCCAAGCGGGAACGGGTTTTGGAAAGTTGGAAAAAGCAGCGGGAGGAGAAGCGTTCATCCGTTGATGAGGACGATATGCTCCAAGTGGTTGCCGACTGGACAGGCATTCCTCTTAATCGGATGGAAGCGAAGGAATCGAAAAAACTTCTCAAGCTCGAGAGCGAGCTGCGCGAACAGTTGATCGGGCAAGATTTTGCGACCGAGGTCGTGGCCAAGGCATTGCGGAGATCGCGTGCCGACCTGAAGGATCCCAAGCGTCCGATTGGATCCTTTATGTTTCTTGGGCCCACGGGCGTGGGGAAAACTCATTTGGCCAAGATTTTGGCTGAAAGAATTTTTGGAGATCAAGATTCTTTGATTCAAATAGACATGTCGGAATACATGGAAAAACATGCCGTTTCTCGCATGATCGGATCTCCTCCCGGTTACGTTGGATACGAAGAAGGCGGACAGTTGACGGAAGCGATTCGACGCAAGCCCTACGCCGTCATCCTTTTCGATGAAATCGAAAAAGCTCATCCCGACGTAGCTCAAATACTTCTCCAGATTTTGGAGGATGGCAGACTTACCGACAGTTTGGGTCGAAAAGTTGACTTTCGCAATACCATCTTGATCATGACCTCCAACGTTGGAGCTCATATCCTTCAACGCAGTACTTCCATGGGGTTTGCCGTGGGAGACGAAGAACAGGATTTCGAGAATACCAAGAGCAAGATAATGGACGAGGCCAAGAAGACCTTCAAACCGGAGTTTCTCAACCGTCTGACTGAAATCGTTATTTTCCGGCCTTTGGCCAAGGAAAGCATGCGTTCGATTGTCGACCTTGAATTGGGCAAGTTGTCCGACCGTCTGCTTGAGAAAAAGCTCAAGATACGCATTTCCGACGAAGTGAAGGAATTTTTGATCGAGAAAGGATACGACAAGAAGCTAGGAGCCCGTCCTTTGCGCAGGGCTGTAGAAAAGTACCTTGAAGACAGATTGGCTGAAGAACTTCTTGCCGGTAACCTTCGCAAATCCAAGCCCATCCAAGTGCTTTTGGACGAAGACGAGGAAGACCAAATCAATTTTGTTCAAGAATCCGGAAAGGACAAAGTTTCCATCCCCTCATCCGACGACGACAAAAAAAAATCCGATTCCTGATCATTTTGCGTTTTTTGAAAAAACGATTGAGCAAGAGCCGGTGTTTTAACCCTACCATGTGTTGAACTATGCAAAGAACCCTCATCCTTCTAAAACCAGATTGTTTGGATAAACAAATAGCCGGTCAGGTGATTAGTCGTTTCGAAGAAAAAGACTACTCGATCATTGCCAGCAAGATGATCCATTTGGACGAGCAACTGTTGCTCGAACATTACGCTCATGTCGCCGACCTCCCTTTTTTCCCTGAGATCGCCGGATTCATGAGTTCACGCCCCGTACTTGCTCTGGTTCTCGAAGGAGAAGACGTGATCAAGGGAATCCGGGATTTACTTGGTCCGACCGACTCGACAACCGCCCCTCCCGGCACCATTCGGGGTGATTTGGGGACGGATCGCATGAAGAACGTGGCTCACGCTTCGGACAGCCCGGAATCCGCCCTGATAGAAATCAACAGGTTCTTCGAGGCGGATCAGATCTGCGGCTAATCAAACTTGTTTTCTGATCAGAAGGCATACGGCAAAAGACGCGATTGCTTCCTCTCGCCCGATCGGGCCCAGCACTTCGTTCGTCGTTGCCTTGATACCGATTTGGCTTGGAGCAATCTTCAGGGTTTTGGACAAAGAATTCTTGATTGATTCGATATGCGGAGCCATTTTGGGCCTTTGGGCAAGGATCGTCAGGTCCGCGTTCCCAACCGAATACCCCGCCGACTCGCATTCTTCGACCGCCTTTGCCAATATTTGAACGGACTCCAAGCCCTCGTTCTCCGGATGATCATCGGGAAAATAATGTCCGATGTCGGGTAGTCCGAGGGCCCCGAATATTGCATCGGCAAGAGCGTGAGTCAGGCAATCCGCATCCGAATGGCCAAGCAAACCTTGTTCATGGGGAACTTCCACACCGCCAAGGATTAATTTGCGCCCGTCTGTCAAGCGGTGAAGGTCATAGCCATGACCTATGCGAAAAGGCAGTTCACTCATTTTTCCAGGAGGTATTCGACATATGCAAGATCACTTTCCTTTGTTATCTTGGGGTTTGGATAGCCCGGGTCAAGAAAGGCTACTTTTCGTTCTGTCAACTCGATGGCCGAAAGTTCATCCGTGACCGCAATCCCCTGCTTCCGCGCCTTCCGCAATCCATCTTCCAACCAATCCTTGCGAGCTGCTTGCGGAGTTTCCATTAGCCAAAGGGCAGACCGATCCAGGCATTCCGTTTTTTGAGGGACGTGAGGATCGAGTGAAGGTTGGAAAGTTTTTCTGATCGAGTCCGAGAGAGGACGGGCAACTGCAATGGCCCCGGATTGGGAAACCTCCCCGGCAAGCCGGTCGATCGTTTCCGGACGTATCATTGGACGGGCGCAGTCATGCACGTGAATGAATTCACACGATCGATCGCAGGCGGAAAGGGCATTGGAGACGGAATTCCATCGTTCTTTCCCACCCTTGACTATCTGGCAAGGGACTTGGCGTCCTGTTTTGACCGAAGCAAGCTCAAATTCCTTTTTGATTTCCTCCCGTTGGGATTCATCCCGAAAGACAAGGACGAAGAGGTCGATGGAAGAAGCCTCGAGAAAGGCTTCGCATGACAACCTGAAGGCATTTGTGGAGCCGATCGGATGGAGCAATTTGTCGGAGACGGCAGAACCCATTCTCCTTCCGCTTCCTCCAGCCAATAGGATAGCAGCGTGCATTAGCAACTTGTGGCCGGGTTAAGTTCATTTTGTATCTCCTCCAAGGCAACAGCTGGGTTTTCGTGAGATAGAATCGGTCGTCCTATGACCAAGTAGTCGGCTCCGGCGTCGCGTGCAGCGCCCGGAGTCATGATTCTCCTTTGGTCTCCGGTCTCCGAGCCGGATGGTCGGATGCCAGGGGTAACGAGCTTGACCTTGTCGGGCAACAAGGGACGAAGCCTGGACAGTTCGAGAGGAGAGCAGACGATGCCACCGATACCTGCCTCGGATGCGAGGGAAGCAAGGCGGTTGACTTGTTTTTCGACGGATGAACTTACGCCAATGGAAGAAAGGACTTCTTGATCCATCGAAGTCAAGACGGTTACGGCCAAGAGAAGTGTGTCAGGCATCAATTCATTGGCGAATTCAGAGCATCTCGTGAGGGCTTCGGGACCAGCCGATGCATGCAAGGTGAGCATTCCGATGGGAAGATCGGCCAAACTTTCCAATGCCTTGGCCATCGTGTTCGGGATATCGTAAAGCTTGAGGTCGAGGAAAACGCTTTTGCCGGAATCAGCGACTTCCCGAACGAAGTCAGGGCCGTCTCGCAAATAGGTTTGCAGTCCGATCTTTACCCATTCGAGCTTATCTCCCGTCGCCTGGAGAATAGCGCGCGCTTTGTTTTTGTCCTCTACGTCCAAGGCCAAAATGACAGATGGAACCATATCGTGCATCCGTTCATCATGCTTGCCTGATGACTCGAGCCAATCCTAATCTTTCTCATCGCCACTCAGTTGCGGCTTGGCTACAATGCGGAATTAATCAATGAACCGAAAAACGGCCATTCGGAGCATTTCTCTCCCTGCCCCGGCCAAGGTAAATCTTTGCTTGGCCGTTATCGGCGCACGCCCGGATGGATTCCACGAACTTGTGACCCTGATGGCAAAGATCGACCTTTGCGACCTTGTTACCTTGGAGCGAACGGAAACAAAAGGAGAAATTTCCTGCACTTGCGAGGGAGCGGATGGCTTGGATGGTGACAAAAACTTAGCTTGGCAGGCCGTTGATTTGTGGCGGCAAGCAACCGGGGACGAGACCGGTGTTCGAATCACCATAAAAAAGAGAATTCCCTCGATGGCTGGTCTTGGGGGAGGGAGTTCCGATGCCGTAGCGACGCTCAAAGCGCTTAACCTGTGGAACCTCGAACCGTTGCCCTTCGAGGAACTCAGGGAGATTTCATCCGGGTTGGGTTCCGATTGCCCTGGTTTTCTAGTGGATGGCGCTTGTGTCGCGACTGGTCGGGGGGAAAAGGCAAGACCTTTGACCAATAACGCGAATGATCGATTGCATGGCAGGAGACTGTTCTTGTTCAAGCCACCCCTCGGGTTTTCCACTGCAGCCGTTTACGCAGGCCTGAGCGAAAGACAAGATGCCTATTCCTCGAGAGAATCCGCAGATCAAAAGATTGGAGCGTGGGAAAACGATGAAATCGGCATTCAAGAGTGTATGGCGAATGACTTGGAGCATGTCATTATGGACAAATATTTCTTTGTTCGACCGTTGTTCGATACTCTTTTCGATCGTTTTGGGATGCGTCCCATGCTATCAGGGAGCGGGTCCTGTTGTTTTGCCTTTGTGCCCGACGAATGCCCCGTTCATAAGGTTATTGATTGCGTCAAAGAGGCTTGGGGAGGTGAGGCTTTCTTTTCTCAACCGCGAATTCGCTCATGATTCGAGCCGTTGCTTTTTGTTTCACAAAAACGAAAAAAATGACATAATGGTCATCTTTTCGTTTACCTCACTCCCTCTCTTCCAGTGAATTCTGCATCCAAAGAAAAAGTTTTTTATGGGATACCCGCCTCTCCCGGGGTTTCCCATGGGCAGGTTTTCCGCTTTCTTCATGGGAACGTCGAAGTGCCGAAATACGAGGTGCAGGAAGCGGATCAGGATTCGGAAATATCCCGGTTCGAAGACGCCCTTGCTCAAACGAAGGATCAAATAACCAAGATCAGGGGTGACGTGGCCAAGAATCTCGGTGAAAAGGAAGCAGGGATTTTCGACGCCCACCTCATGGTTCTCGAAGACAAGGCGGTCATCGACGACGTTGTTTCCGAAATTCGAAAATCCGGAGACAACGTCGAGCAGTGCCTCCACCGCGTTACCCAGAGGTACATAGATTATTTTAGCCAACTTGAAGACGAATATCTGAGGGAACGCTCTTCAGACCTGAAGGACATCTCGAAGCGATTGCTTGGAAACTTAGTTGGCGCGACGGCTGCGGGGACAGCCTTTTTGCATGAACCCAGGATCTTGGTGTCGGAAGACCTGAGCCCCTCGGATACTGCATCCCTGGATGGAGACAAGATTCTTGGCATTGCCACGGATGCGGGGGGACGAACCAGTCATGCCGTGATCATGGCGAGATCGAGCGGCGTTCCTGCGGTCGTTGGCCTGAGGCAAATGACGGAGCAACTTTCCGAAGGGGACTCTCTTTTGATCGATGGTTTCGAAGGGATAGCCATTGTCAACCCATCGCAAACCACGCTTTTCCGCTATGGCAAGGTCGGGCTGAGTAGAAAAAAAATGAAGGATTTGCTCGAAGAGGAGACATCCTTGCCGGCATTGACCAAGGATGGAGAAAAGGTTGTGTTTCTTGCCAACGCAGATTCTCCCGACGAGGTGCGGAAGGCCAATGACCATGGATGCGAGGGTGTGGGGCTGTTCCGTACGGAGTCTATTTTTCTCAGGAAAAACGAAATACCTTCCGAAGAGGAGCAATATGACGAATACCGACAAATCGTCGAAGCTGCCAATCCGCTACCCGTTACCATACGAACTTTGGATTTGGGTGGGGACAAGATTCTCGATTCGATCGGCAGGGAAAAAGAGGAAAATCCATTCATGGGGTTCCGGGCCATTCGATATTGCCTTCGAAACCCTGACGTTTTCCTTGATCAGTTACGAGCCATCTTGAGAGCAAGCGCTTACGGTTCGGTTAAAATCATGTTTCCCATGGTAAGCGGGGTAGGGGAACTCGTACGGGCGAAGGAATTTCTTTCGACGGCAAAGAGACAGCTGAGCGAAAAGGAAATCGAATTCGACGACAAGATCGAGGTCGGCTGCATGATTGAAACTCCTTCCGCCGTAACGATCTGCGACATGCTTGCTTCCGAGGTGGATTTCTTCAGCGTCGGTACGAATGATTTGGTGCAGTACCTACTTGCCGTAGATCGAATTAACAACGAGATTGCCTACCTTTACGAACCTCATCACCCGGCTGTCATTCGCTCGTTGAAGCGAGTGTTCGAAGTAGGGGAGGAGTATGGAGTCAAAGTTACGGTTTGCGGTGAAATTGCGGGGGACCCTCATTTTCTGCCTTTGCTGCTTGCCCTCGGAGTGAACTCCTTGAGCGCGGCTTCCCCCATGTTGCCCGAATTGAAATTCTTTGCCCGCCGCTTCACCTTGGCAGAAGCTGGAGATCTACTGGATCGCATACGGATCATGAAGAGACCTTCGGAAATCAATCAAAGCTTGAAGGATTTCTACGAAGAAAGAGTTTCGGATTTGATTTCGTAAACGGGGCAGGTCAAGTCGGAGTGACAAGTTTTTGTCATTCGTCTTGGAACTTGGATGCAAAAAGTGCGATCATCTCCTTTTTTAGCGTCTCAATCTCGGGTTTCGAAGCCTCGAACTTGAGGATGGTTCCTTTGGCTGCCGCGAGCATCATTATTCCCATGATGCTCTTTGCATTTACGCGTTCATCTTCCTTTGTTATCCAAATTTCACCTTCAAAACGGGAGGCTATTCGGACAATCATGGCGGCAGGACGGGCATGAACGCCCATTTTGTTGGATACCTCCAAGGTAAAATTCGACGAATTTTGCCCGTTTTTTTCTCCTGATTCGCTCATCTCAATCAGATAAGAGTGAGAAATTATGGAAAAGACAAAGGAAAAGTGCCTGAAACGCACCAAAGGCAAAGCCCTGCCGCACCTGCTGCAGCAACATCGTCAGCAACCACTCCAAGTCCGCCGGGAAGCTTTTGCAGGCGGCTTATGCCAATTGGTTTAAGGATATCAAAGAAGCGAAAAAGGGCAAAACCGCAGGCTAGCATGAGGAGGCTTGGAAGAATCGAATCTTGACCGAAACTCAATGGAGTTCCGATGAAAACCAAGGGTTGGGCCACAAATTCGTCCAGAATCACCTCCTGGGGGTCTTCTTTGTCGAGAATACGTTCCGCTTGACCGCAAATTGGAATGGACAACAAGGCCAGAATGGCGAAACCGCAATGAATTGTCATTGAGTTGTCGCTCATCTGCGTCGCCATGAGGATCCCAAAGACGGCAAGACCGGTCAAGGAGCCGAATGTTCCCGGTGCCGGTAACTTTTTGCCAATCGGTCCCAAGGTAGCAAGGCCTACGATAAGCTTATCCATGCTTAGGCGTCCTCGTCCAAGAAGAACTTCCAATATTTTGACAGGTAGACGATTCCCGATAAAACCGTAATGACCGTGGCGGCAAGGAGGGTTAGATCGCCCGACGTCTTCAGCAATTCAATCAGTTGGCCATGTAATTCTTCTTCTCCTGCAAAAACCTGAATGAAATCGACCTTAAGCGCGATTTTTCCCAGGTAGAGGGAGATGCAGGTAAGCTGAACGATCGTTTTCAGTTTCCCGACTTTTTCTGCAGCCAAAGTCTTGCCTTTCCCTGCCGCGACCAAGCGCAGGCCGGTGATCAGGAACTCCCTGGAAAGAATAAGCAAAACCGGAAACAAGGCCCATTTCCCGAGTTCGCCCAAAGCAAGAAGACTGACAAACATTCCCAAGGTAAGAACTTTATCGGAGAGTGCATCCATGAACTTGCCGAATTCGGAGACTTGTCCGAACTTGCGCGCCAACCAACCGTCCAACCAGTCGGTGAGGGCAGCGAAAAGAAAGAGCAGTAGCGCGGAGGTTCTGATCCATGGCCAAGTCTCGTGGGGCAAAGTATAGAGAAGACCGATGACCGCAAGCATCAAAGGGATTCGTGAAAGCGTAAGTAGATTGGGAAGGTTCATCTGATCGGAGCTTCCTAGACACCCTGCTTGAGTTTTGCAATCACAAGGCAATTGACCCTTGAGGATGGACTTCGGTGTCATCATCGATAAGTTAGGCGAAAATATGAGTATTGCTTTGTATCCCGGAACCTTCGATCCAGTTACCAATGGGCATTTGGACGTCTTGTCCCGAGCCTGTCGTCTCTTTGACCAAGTGATCGTTGCTGTTTCGATTGAAAACTCAGCCAAGCAAACGGCTTTTGACGTGGAAACGCGCGTTTCCCTCGTCCGCGAAAACCTCGAACCACACGCCAATGCCTCGGTCGAAGCCTTCGACGGACTGTTGGTGGATTACGCTCGGGAAAAAGGAGCGAGCGTCTTGGTGAGAGGCTTGCGGGCCGTTTCTGACTTCGAGTATGAATTTCAAATGGCTCAGATGAACAGGCATCTTGATTCGGAACTGGAAACGATTTTTCTCATGCCCAACGAAAAGTATTTCTACACGAGTTCACAATTGATCAAGCAGGTTCACCTTTATGGAGAAAGGGAGACCGACTTGGTTCCCCGTAACGTCTTGGATGCCCTTCGCGGGCTAAACCGCAAGAACAAGACTTCCGGGTAGAAGGCAGAATGAGCAAAGAAGAAGAAGCCTCTGCAAAGAGGAAAAGGTCTACCTTTGGGGTAGTTTTTCTAATCATCTTTCTCGATATGGTTGGTTTTTCGGTCATCTTCCCGCTTTTCCCGGAGATGCTCGACCATTATCTTGATCGAGAAATCGACAACGGGGGCGGGATTTTGACGGATTTCGTTTCCATGATCAATGGCATGGCTTTTGATCCAGTGGATTCCGGAAACAATTTCCTTCGTTTTGAAACCGTTGTTTTCGGTGGAGTCCTCGGGTCGCTTTATGCGATCCTACAGTTTTTCTTTGCACCCGTTTGGGGGAGACTTTCGGACAAGTTCGGACGCCGACCGATTTTGTTGCTTACCGTTGGGGGAACTTGTTTGGGTTATGGATTGTGGGTTTTTGCAGGCAACTTTTGGGTCCTTGTCCTGTCTCGAATTCTTGGAGGAATTGCCAGTGGCAACCTTTCCGTCGCCACGGCATCGATTGCCGACGTTACTTCGCGGGAATCCCGCTCAAAGGGGATGGCTTTGGTCGGTGTTGCCTTCGGTTTGGGTTTTATCCTCGGACCTGCCTTGGGAGGATGGGCATCCACTGTTGAGCCATTGGGGAGTGATGCCGAAGGTGTTTTCGTCCTGAACAAATTTTCTTTGGCCGCCGTGATCAGTCTGGCTCTTGGGGTTCTCAATTGGGTTTGGTTGGCGAGCCGTTTCAAGGAGACTTTGCCTCTTGACAAGAGGGCGACTGTCGACGCCCCCAAACCGGCGATTTTTCAGATCGGGAGGGTATCCAATGTCGCCGTGCGGAAAACGTGTCTCTCCTATCTTTTTTACATGATATCTTTTAGCGGAATGGAATTCACGCTTACCTTTCTTGCCGTCGAACGCTTCGACTACACGCCCTCCGATATCGCCAAGATGTTCTTGCTGATCGGATTTACGCTCATTTTGGCTCAAGGTTTTTTCGTTCGTCGATTCGTTGGTCCGCTTGGTGAAAAAAAGCTGGCTCTGATTGGCATATTCATCGGGATTGTCGCCTTTGCCATGATTTCGTTGATTCATGGGAAGCCTTGGTTTTACCTTTCGCTGTTCCTCATGTCGACCGGGGTAGCATTCATAAGCCCGACCTTGACGGCCCTGACTTCCCTCCATTCCAAAGAGACTGATCAAGGTTTCCATTTGGGAGTCTTTCGTTCGTCGGGATCGATGGCTCGCGCCTGTGGTCCCTTGCTTGCCGGTTTGATCTATTTTAAATTCGGCTCATCCTTCGCCTATCTCCTCGGTTCGGTTTTTCTCCTGATTCCAGCCTTCTTTCTTCTGAGTGTTCCTCAACCCGATCTGAGCAAAAGGTAAAAAACAAGCAATTTAGCTTTCCTTTTCTCTCGCTTTTATTCTTCCATTCGTTACGATTTGTACTCTTGTTACCAAGAACAGTTCTAACCTTGTACCTTGCGAGTCCAATCTGAATGAATGTTGAAATCATCGATCGGCTGATCGATCAAGATCCGGCCCTGGAATCTTCACGTGCCGCCCTTGAGGCGATGAAAGAAGGGGCTTGCTGTATCCACAGGAGTTGGGGGTTCGGGAAAATTTCTGGCTTCGAAGCCGAAAAAGGAATGATCCTCGTTGACTTCGAAGAGGATGACCTCAAGAGCCACCCCATGGACCCGGTTTTCTGTCTGGGGAAGCTCGAGGTGCTCGAGGATGATCATATTCTGAGCAGGCACAGGGCCAATCCCGAAGAGATCGAGAAGATGGCCAAAAAGGAACCGGTCGACTTGATTATCGATATTTTGTCAAAGTGTGAAGACGGATGCGCTTCGACCCGGGATATCGAAAGAACCTTGGCTTACCTGTTAGGACCCGTAAAGGGGAAGAAGTGGTGGACGGCAACCAAGAAACTGCTCGTCAAAGATCCTCGCGTCGCGGTTCCCAACAAGAAAACCGAGCCTTACGTCTTGCGTGACGAACCCGTCAAACCGGAGCAGGAAGTCCTGCAGGATTTTTTCGACGAGAAAAGATCAAAGGTGAAAATCGCCTTGGCGGAAAAGCTTTTTGACCTCGCAACCGAAAAGGAAGACTTGCAGGCAGACCTTCCGCAGGTGCTTGAGGAGCTGACTGCCGCGATATTGGAAGCCCGCAACTTAAGTCAGGCCGATCGGCTTTATGGGATTTGGGTGAGAAACAACTTGGCCCGCGACGTTGAGGAAGACGTTGAGAAACTCGAGCCGACCTCCGCCTCCATTTTGAAGGAATGCGAAGACGATTTGCCCGGTTTGGCCGATCTTATGCCCACCAAGTTCCATTCCCGTTTCTTGGATTTGGTGGCCCGGGTTTACCCTGACGACTGGAAGAAGATAATCGTCTCATTGCTTCAAGATACGTCCCTGAAATTTTCCGGCGAATGCGCTCATTTTCTGATTGATCGCGAGGAATCCGCCTTGCTGAAGAAATCTCTCAAGACATGGTTGGACGAGCAGAGCCTCAAGTCCCCGGTTCTTCTCTGGATTCTTAAATTTCGCGAATTGGCCAAATTCAAGGATTTGTTGTCGGGCCTTGTCGGACCGCGTTTGCTCACGGCAGTGTTTTCGGCAATTGATTACGAATCCCTTCAATCCGCCACGACCCGGAGGATCCCCCTGGCCGAAATTCTTTCGGATGACCGAGAGCTTCTCCCTCAGATTCTGGACAAGGGTACGGAGGAAAATGCCAAGGATCTTGCTCAAGCTCTCTTGCTTAATCCGGGTTTCGAGGATTTGAGCAAACGCTCGCTGCTTGCCCGTTTCATAAAAAGATATCCTGAGATTCAGTTGATGTTGGACGGCGGAGATTCGTCGGCACCATCATCCACTTTGGCAAGCGATGATTCTCTTGTGGTTTCCCAGTCCAGTTACGATAAGAAAATTGCCGACTTGGACGAATTGACCAAGGAAAAAATCCCCGCCAATTCATTGGCTATCGAAACGGCCAGAGAACATGGAGACCTCAGGGAAAATGCAGAATACCACATGGCCAAGGATGAGCAAAAGTTCCTTTTGGCCCGTCAGGCAGAACTTCAAGGCGAGATTATGCGCGCCAAGCCCACCGATTTTGCCGATGCCCCGGAAGATTCCATTGGAATTGGTTCGATCGTGAATTTGACTGACCAAGCAAATGGGGAGTCCCAGGAATACGTTATTTTAGGGGCTTGGGACAGTGATCCTGACAACAACGTCCTTTCGTACCTTACTCCACTTGGGCAAAAGTTATTGGGGGAGCAAATTGGCAACGTTGTCGAAACCGATGTCGCGGGGAATGTCCAAACTTGGAAAGTCGAAGCTCTTTCCCGTTGGGTTGATTCAAAATAAGTCTGCCGGAACCTTGAGGTCACCCCACTCGGATGACCTCATGGCAGGGAAAAGGTATTTGCCAGAACCCTTTTCTTCCTTGATTTGTAGTTGGACGAACCGATGAGGATAACGGAAATATTGCAAGTTCTTTCCGACAGCACCCGTTTGAGAATGCTTAGGTTGCTTGCTCAGGAAGAATTGTCCGTGGCCGAGCTTCAGGAAATCCTGGAAATGGGTCAGTCCAGGATTTCTTCCCATCTGGGCTTGCTTCGTCGGCATGACATGGTGAGTGATCGAAAGGATGGAAAAAAGACCTTTTATAACTTGAATCCCGAGGTTACTCAGCGCTTCGATTTGATCCGCTTCGCTTTGGTCGAGGAGTCGGAGGAAGAATTTTGGAAAACAGACCGTTCTGCATTGTCCAGAATCGTCGATCGCAGACGCAGAGCCAGCGAGAAGTATTTCGACGAGGTTGCCGGACGGTTGGGCAAAAATTACGTTCCGGGCCGTTCTTGGGATGCCATTGGCCATTTCCTTCTCAGGCTTGTGCCCAATATCAGTATTGCCGACTTGGGTGCGGGGGAGGGCATGATCTCGCAATTGCTGGCGGAGAGAGCGAAGAAAGTATATTGCATAGATAGCTCCAAGAGCATGGTTCGAATTGGAAAAGAACTGGCCAAGAAGAACAACTTGTCGAACTTGAGTTACAAACATGGGGACATCGAGAAAGTTCCCTTGTCTGCTTCGAGCGTAGATCTTGCGTTGATGAGTCAGTCCCTCCATCATGCTCATCGTCCCGAGGTCGCGTTGAGCGAAGCCTTTCGAATTCTCAAGAAGAACGGTCAACTGATCATCCTCGACTTGAAAAAGCATCAGTTTGAAAAAGCCCGTGAACTTTATGGTGATCAATGGTTGGGGTTTGCCGAGAACCAACTCTATCGAATGATCAAGGAGGCTGGATTTCGAAAGGTAAAGGTGCAAACCGTTGCCAAAGAGGGAGTCGAGCCTCATTTCGAGACGATTTTGGCCTACGGTCAAAAGGTTTGATCAAAGCTCTTGCTTTCTTTTTTGGGGGTAATCGGAGAAGCCCGTACATTCTCTCTTCAAGTCGTTTTTTTACGGGTAAAGAGTGATCTCGTGATTTGCTTTGCATCGTTGAGAATCAAATAAAGGCATGGAACCATCAAAAGGGTGATGAAGGTTGCGAAGAGAACGCCGAATCCAATGGCAATGGCCATGGGTTTGAGAAATTGAGCCTGCAGGCTGCGCTCGAATAGAATCGGCAGCAAGCCAACGAAGGTAGTCAGCGAGGTAAGCAGAATGGCTCTGAATCTGGCGGTGCCAGCAAGCTTTGCAGCTTCCAACACAGGAACTTCCTTTGCTCTTTGATTGACGTAATGAACCATCACCAAACTGTCGTTGATTACGACACCGGTCAAGGCGACCAAGCCAAAGTGAGACAATTGGCTCAGGGGCATTCCAAAGAGCAGATGACCCAATACTGCGCCGATCAGTCCAAAGGGAATGACGGACATAATGAGAAAAGGCTGGACATAGGACCGGAAGGGAATGGCGAGCAAACCGTAAATTACGAAAAGGGCGATCCCCCCTGCTTGAGCGAGTCCGGAATCCGATTCGTTTTGCTCTTTTCTCTCTCCTACGAACGAAAAGCGCAGATTTGGAAATTTCTCTCGAAGAGCCGGAATGAAGCTCTCGTCCAAATCCTTTTCAATGGACGGTATCTTTGCCACCACTTTGTCTGCCGAGGATTGAACGTTGATTATCCTATTGCGGTTGGCTCGATTAATCGTCGGATAGCCTTGCCCCAGTTCGATAGTCGCCACCTCGGCAAGAGGTGCCTCGACCCCCTTTGGGGAACGGACCCGGAGGTTGTCCAATGCAGTCAGGGTCTTGCGGTCTGCAATCGGGTAACGGAGCATTACCTTTACCTCGTCTCGATCCCTTTGGATTCGTTGAATTTCTTCTCCGTAATAAGCCTGTCTGACTTGTCGACCAAGATCGGCATGCGTAAGGCCCAAGGCTCGTCCTTCGGGCTTGAGCTTAAGCTTAAGTTCCCGTTTGCCTCCCGCATAAGTGTCGGAAATATCGAACAGTCCTTCGTAAGTTGCCAATCGATCCTTGATCGCCTGAGCCGCTTGCGTCATGCGCTTGAGGTCTTGCCCTCCGATCTCAACGTCAATTGCGGTTCGGCTTCCTCCGGCTGCCACGTCACCGAAATACAATTGTTTGATACCCGGAAGAGGGCCTATTCTTTCCCTCCAGAGAGCTGAAATTTGAGGTGCTGTCCTGTTTCTCCCTTCGGACTTGATCAATTCGACACTGATTTCTCCCATATTGGATCCCGAAACAATATTTGAAGAACTCTTGGGACCACCGGTGAAAGGTTGCGCTCCCATGGTTACCATGGCGTGCTTGAATGGATTGGGTTCCCCTTCACTGCTTAGGAAGTCGATTACCTCCAACCTTGCCCGCTCAATTTCCCCGAGTGCCTTTTCGGTGGATGATGCGGGTACGCCATCCTGCATGAAAACCTTTACCGTTATGTAATCGGAGGGAACGGGTGGGATGCCTCTGATCGAAGGAACGTGTCCACCTATGATAAGACCAATCGTAATGACAAAGATGCCCGTGAATGCCGACAAGGTAAGGTAGCGGTTCCTTAGGCAGAGAGCCAAAAACGGTTGGTATGAATTCTTGATGAAATTTTCCAACCCCGAAGAAATTTTAGCTTGTAGCTTGGACAGCCAATTTCGAGGTTTCTTGTCAAAACGGCAAAGCGTAAGGTGATAGGGGAGTATGAACTTCGATTCGATTAGGGAGAAAAACAAGGCGGGTATGACTACCAGAGGAATGTCTTTCATTAATTTGCCCAACCAACCCGGAAGAAAGAGCATGGGTACGAATGCAACCATGCTGGTCAAGATTGCAAAAGTGACCGGGACCGCTACCAAATGGGTGCCCTCAATGGAAGCAATGAGAGGTTTTTTACCTTTGGAGCCCAAAGTGTAAACGGATTCCCCTACCACGATTGCGTCGTCGACCAAGATGCCCAATACCACGATGAAGGCAAAAAGTGAAACGAGGTTGATGGATGCTCCCATTATCCCCATCGCGGCAAAGGCCCCCATAAAGGAAATGGGTAAACCGATGGCGACCCATACGGCCAGGGATGGTCGCAAAAACAAGGAGAGGACCAAAAATACCAGAAGGAGGCCTTGCAAGGCATTCCTAATCATCATTTGCAGGCGTCCCTGCAGGTAATAGGAACTGTCTTGCCATATGGTCATGCCCACTCCCTCGGGTAATCCGGGCAAGGTTTCCTCTACGTAGGCATTTACTTTTTCCGATATGTCGAGTGGGCTTTGCTTGCCCACTCGGAAGACGCGAAGGGTGACCGCGGATTGATCGGAAAAAGTAGTGTAAAGAGCCTTGTCTTCAAAAGCGTCTTTGACTGTTGCGAGATCCCCGAGTTTCAAGCTCGACCCGTTGGGTGAGGAAATCAATTCGATTTGATCGAACTCCTCACCTTTACGGGCCTTTCCCATTGCCCGCAGGAGGGTTTCGCCCGAGGACGTTCTTGCCACGCCTCCGGGGATGTCGACCGATGATTGCTTGAGGGAGTTGGAGATATCGTCAAAACTCAACCCATGTTCGCGAAGATTCTGCTCGGAAATCTCGATACTGATCTCCGGTTTGCGGATCCCCATGATTTCCACTTGAGTAATATTGGGTAGATTGGTCAGGTCATCGAGTGTTTTGTCGGCTAGTTTGCGTAACGATCTCTCATCGCAATTTCCATGGATGGCCAAAGCCAATACTCTTCTCTTTTGAGTTGCGACCTCCACTATCGGTTTTTCCGCTTCTTCGGGGAAGGTACTGATTGAATCGACCCTGACCTTGATCTCGTCCGCCAAAACCTTGGCGTCTTTTCCGAGCGCTACTTGAATGGAGACTACACCAAGGTTCTCCCTGGCAAAGGAATTCATTTCCTTGATACCCGCAAGATCCCAAATTTTTTCTTCGATCTGCTTGCAGATACCCTCTTCCACCTCCAATGGCGCAGCACCCGGATACGGAACGGAGATGGTTACCAAATCGAGATCGAAATCGGGAAAGAGCTCCATCTTTAGCCCACGAATGGAAAAGATTCCCGAAATGACAATCACCCCCATGAGAAGATTGGCGGCGACACCGTTCTTGGCAAACCACGCAATCATGGGGTGGTATCGTTCTGATCCGCGATTCTTACTTTCATTCCCTCCGAGATGATTTCGACCGGCGTAATGCAAACACGTTCTCCGTTTTGCAGTCCATCGGAAACCCAAACTTGTTTTCCTTGCCGGCAAACGGTTGCCACCTTGCGAATTCTCAAACTGTCGTTCGAATCCACGACCATAATGGTATCTTGCGTACGAAAGGCGGAGTCAGGAACAACAAAAACGTGGACTTTTTCTCCCCAAAGGCGAAGGTTGACGAACTGACCAATCTGCAGGGGTTCGGCTTCCTGCTCCTGCGTTTCTCTAAAAGGATTGGAAAAGCAATTGTCAAAACGGGCAACCAGCCTATTCAAGCGGGTTCGCGAATCAACTATGCCCTCCGAGCGATCCAAGATGCCTTCGTACGCGATTTTCCCGTTCGCATCTAGAACTTGGGTTATTATCTTCTCCTTGCTAGGTTTGTTCAATTGCTCGGAAAACCCGAGGAATTGCATTTCGGAACGACTTAAGGAGAGATCGATTTCCGCGGAATCAAGAGCGTAAATTTGAGCAAGGGATGAAGATGCGCCACCCCCGACGCGCTGACCCACGTCAGCCATGGTCGAAAGAATTCTTCCCTCGAAAGGAGCCCGGACCTGAGCTCGATCGAGATTATGTTCGGATTGAGCAAGCTTGGCTTCTGCGGCTTTCGCTTCGGCTTCGGCTTTTTGAATTTGAGGAATTCTTCTGACCAGTTCGGGTGCATTGCTCCAATCCCGCCCGCCCCATTCTATTTGAGCTTGCTTGGCAAGTTCGCGCTCTTGAATGAGTTGCAGGTTTGCCCGGCTCAAGTTTGCCACCGCCTCCGCGACGGCAGTTTGCAAGTCGACTTCTTCGATCCTAAGCAAAAGATCCCCTGCCTGAAAAAATCCACCTGCCCGAAAGGAAGCGGAAGAGTTCTGCTCTTTTGAAAAGGGCGCAACGGCCTCGATGATACCGGGTACTTCGGCAAGCAAGTCGGCTTGGGTTCTTGGCCGAACCGTACCCGAAGTCGAAACCGTAGAGCGCAAAACCTGAGCTTGGACAGTGATGGTCTCGACGAAGGGGGCTTCCTTCGAGATGTTCTTGGCTTTGGGCTCGGGGCGCAACTGCACAAGATACCAAGCCACTCCGATCATGGAGGCAAGAAGAAGTGGAGGGAGAATAAGTTTGAGAATAAAATTTTTCATGGTTGGGGGGAAAGAGCCTTCATTCCCAAGGCAAGATACAAATCAATGCGATTGAGAAGTCTTTCCTTTTTCAGGGAGAGGAGCCTGCTCTCTGCTTCAAATGATCTTCTTTGAGCATCCAAAGTATTGAAAATACCTTCGACTCCCCTTTGGTATCTTTCCCAGGTAAGCCGGGCAGCTGTTTCCGAGGCAAGGGCAGCTTTTTCCAAATGGGCCTCCTCCGCTTGCATGAATCGTTCGGCGGAAAGCGCGTTCTCGACTTCCGAAAATGCCCGCAGGGCGGTTGACTTGAAATCCTTGATAGCTGCTTGTTGGAGGGCTTTGGATTTGCGGACTTGGGCACGCAGACGTCCACCTTGGAAAATTGGCTGCGAAATTGCGCCACTCACTTCCCATACCCGGAATTTTTGGTCAAGCAGGTTGTTGAATTTTTCGGATCGGCTTCCCGGACCTCCGGCGATTACAAGAGAGGGAAGCAGGTTTTTTCTCGATACTCCAAGCTCGAGTCCGCTCGCTTCGATCTCAAGTGCCGAGGCCTTGATGTCAGGTCTTTGACTCAGAGCCTGAGCGGGTGAAGGTGGCTCGGGGATCATATTGAGCGTGGGGAGGACGCGAGTGCCGTTTTGGTCCGGTGAATCAGATGGGTACCTGCCCTGTAGGATTTCGATCTTTTTCAAAGTGGCAGCGAGAATTCTCTTTCTGAGAGATAGGTTGGCGTTTGCCGTGTAGAGGGAAGAATTTGCCAAGTGATTGTCCAATGCGCTGGCTTGTCCGGCTACACCGAGCCCCAGACCCTTCTCAAAACGATTCTCAATGAATGACTGCGTTTGAGAATACGTTTTTGCAGTCTCATTGGCTATCCTGACCTGTCCTTCGTTCTCAATCCTTTCGAACCATGTTTTGGCAACTTGACCGGCTAGGGAAAGGCGAGCGGCTTCCAGTTCTTCTCTCGTCGCCTCGAATTTTTTTTTCGATAATTTTCGAATGTCTCTGCGTTTTCCCCATAAATCGAGTTCCCAGCTGACGTTGATTCCGGAATTGAAGCTTTTGCTTGTAAAACTGCTGTCCCCGTTCGGAAAGTTGAAGCCGATCAAATTCCTTTTGCTGCGTATCCCGGAAAGATCCGCATTGACGGAAGGATAAACGTCGGCTCCGCTGGCAACGGCGTTTTCCCCCGCCGCGATTACTCTTTCCATTGCCCCCAAAATATCCGGGTTTTTGACTAAAGCATCCCGGACGGCTTTGGTGAGTTGAGGGTTTTCAAAGGAATCAATCCAAAAGGTTTGATTGCCTTCGGGCACGACTTTCTGAAATTCAATTTTCGTAGTCCAAAAGGGCGGGGCCATCTTCTCCGGAAGCCCAGGCTCGCTTTTCCGGACTGGCATGCAACCGGCAAGAAAAAGCAAGAATAGGAAGAATGTGCAGATCTTTTTCATTTGGAGTAAGAATTGATGCCGGCTTCGAAGCCCGTGGAAACGAAGTCGATGAGACGGCGACTCAGGTCCTCGACGTCATTTTCGTCACAAAGCCCTTTCGAAAAATCATTCAATCTTCTGTGTTGGGCAAAGGTTCCGAGCATGGAGGAAATAACCAGATGCAAGTTCCAATAGAGATCTTTTTTGTCAGCTTTTGGGTAGGTTCTCTGAAGTTCCCCGATGAAATTTTCAGAGAGTTCTCTGAAAAAGCGCTGGTGCATCTTTTGGATGAAACGGGCGGGTTCGGTAAAGCTGCGGGCAACAAGCTGGGCCAAGTTTTCTCTCGTGGCGGAGCTTTTGGCAATTTCATGGCAAACCGGCAAGATCAGGGCTCGAAAGATTTCGCGAGGACGCAGAGGACGATTGCCGGCAAGACTTCTCGAATCCCCGAGATATTTCAGGCGATTTGCATTGATCGGCTCAATCCTTCTCTTGAGCATAGCCATGACCATTCCCTCCTTGGACCCGTAATGATAGTGGGCGGAGGCGATGTTTGTATGGCTTCTGTCCGCCACCCCTCTCATGGTAACGCCCGCAAAGCCATGTGACGCGAAGAGCCTCTCGGTTGCGTTCAAAAGCCTGTTCTTGGTTTTTGCGCTGTCCGACCGTAAGCTTGTTTGGGTTGTTGCAGGCATCAGCCTGTTTATTTAAACGCTTGTTTGAAAAAACTCAAGTTTTTCAACTCATTATTGCAACTTGTCAAAGAAGTGAATCAGGTTGGAAAGGGTTGAGCCACAAAGTTGAATTTCATTGACAAAAGGCAGTATTTTCCCTTTGTTCTTCCTCTTTTCCGTCAATTCTCAGTCCACATTTACTTCGTTCCTCATGATCAAGATTCGTTTGCAAAGACACGGCGCTCGCCATGCTCCATTTTACCGCATGGTAGTAACCCCGTCAACGGTACGCCGAGATGGTAAGTTCATCGAGGTGCTAGGCACCTACAATCCCCAAGCTCACGCCCGGACCGAAGAGCTTAAGCTCAAGATGGACCGGATCGATCATTGGCTTGGTGTTGGAGCCCAGCCAACCGATACTGCCAAAAGTCTTATTCGCCAAGGACGTTTGAGCCCTGAAGAATGGTTGGAAAGAGCTGAGAAAAAAGCTTCCGCCAAACTGGCTCGAGCGAAGAAGTCCGCTGCACCCGTTTTGGAGGAAGCTCCTGCTGCTGA
>JABGWD010000039.1 GCA_018645725.1 Opitutia bacterium | reverse complement strand
GCGTCGCGCTCGGATGCTTTTACGGTGATGGATGCGAGTACGTGTATCATGATTCAAAGTGGTTGGGGGTATGTGACAGGTTTAAATACTTACTTTTTCAATTGGGTAGTGCGATCAAAGTATTTTGTCGAGAACCCAGAATCGTTTTTCGTTCTTTTTACCAACGAGTATCAGGAATATTTAATCTTCGGCAAACAAGGAACTCTATTTAAGTTAGGGAACTTTCCCTTGCGGGAGACCTTCTCTCGGTTTACGAAAGGGGAATGATCGAGAAAAAGAAGGAATGCGTGTCGATTTTGCATTCGATGAGCGTAGCGGGGGGAATGCTCTCCGCTTGGTTCGGCAACGGCATGAAGGTTCTCACTCCTTACCTTGTCTCTTTGCTTGTTGCATTCGTCGTTCATGCGGAGGAGCCAGCCGTCTTGACTTTGGAAAACGTTCCCTACGCAAAAAGAATCGTGGCCGACGAGCCGATCCGGGCCTCCTTTTCCCCCAAGCAGGCCGCCCGCTATCTGGACAATGCATCCCTGAACTGGCAGAAGCGGCGCAACTGTGTCACTTGTCATACCAACATGCCTTACCTGATGGCTCGCCCGGCCCTGAGCGCTGCCATGCCCGATTCAGGCGAGGTGCGGACTTTTTTCGAGGATTATTACCTCACCCGTTGGGAAAAGGGAAAAAAGAAGCCCGAGAAGCCTTATCGCCCGGTTGTGATCGGAGCGGCTCTTGCTTTCAACGATGCCCAGACTACAGGCACCTTGTCGGAAGTGGCCCGGAAGACTCTCGATCTGATGTGGACGACTCAAGGCGAGAATGGGGCATGGAAGTGGGCCAAGTGCGGTTGGGCGCCTATGGAAATCGACGATCATTATGGGGTGACGCTCGCCGTCCTCGCCACAGGCATCGCCCCGAACGGTTATGCCCGAACCGAATCGGCCAAGGCCGGGGTGGAAAAGGTTCGCAAGTATTTGAAATCCTACCCGGCCCCTTCCTTGCATCACCGTATCATGATTGCATGGGCCTCGTTACGGATCGGAGGCTTGATGGAAAAGAAAGAGCGTGAAAAAGTCATCGATACAATGCTATCCAAGCAACTTGCAAACGGAGGATGGTCCACGCCTTCCTTCCTTGCCGATTGGAAGGCTTTCGAACGAAAAGACGGTAAGCCGCATGACGTGAACTCTTCGGATGCCTACGGTACGGGCCTCGCTTTGATGGTGGCCCGGGAAATGGGCGTCCCCGCAAAGGATGAGCGTTTGCAAAAAGGGGTGGCCTGGCTGAAAAGCAACCAGAGGGAGAGCGGGAAGTGGTTCAGCCGTTCGCCTGTTAAGGATAGCAAACACTATTTTACGAACACCGGTTGCGCTTTCGCTTTGCTCGGGCTTCAAGCTTGCGGAGCTCTTCCGGGTTGGCCTTTTGAAACGGCCCAGAAGTAAATCAGCCGAAAATGTCGTAAATCGGTTTGCCCGAGGTGAGCGGACGGGCGACTCCTGAATTATCGGCTGCCAAGTTCAAGGGTATGCCCATGGCGTGCAGGACGGTGGCATGGATATCTTGAGGATGGACCGGATTGCTCTCGGGTGCGGCTCCGATCTTGTCGGATTTGCCATAGACTGCTCCGCCCCTGATTCCCGAACCGGCAAGGATGGCGGAGAAGCACTTGGGCCAATGCTGGCGCCCGGGCGGTTGCTGGGTGAGCACCTTGGGGGTGCGTCCGAATTCGCCCATGACCACCACGAGGGTATCATCCATCAACCCCCGGGACTTCAAGTCGGTAAAGAGGCCGAAGAGAGCCTGATCGAGACGGGGCAAGCAGAAGCCCATGCCATAGGAACCGTTTCCAAACGCATTGCCCATGCCCATGTTTCCACCGTGCATGTCCCAGCTCGAACTGGGCGGACCCCTCTTCTCGTGCGGGGCTTGCCCGGTCCAACCGTTGACGGTTACGAAACGGACCCCGGCTTCCACCATGCGGCGGGCCAGGAGGAGGTTTTGACCGAGCGGGTTCATTCCGTAAAGTTCACGGATTCCGGTCGGCTCGTGATGTAGCTCGAATGCTTCGCGGCCTTCCTTGCGGGTCATTCCGTCGAAAGCCATTTCGCGCAACCTTTGCCAATCCTTGACGCTCGGGTCGTTCAGGGCGTCCGGATCGATGCCGTCGCGC
>JABGWD010000341.1 GCA_018645725.1 Opitutia bacterium | reverse complement strand
GGTGGGTATCCCAATTGTCTCCACCACCACCGGCCAAGTCACTGGCTGAACAGACTGTTTGAATCACAGGCACCCCCGCCTCAACCAACCGGCGTGAGAGAAGAAGGCTTTGCCCGCCCATATGGTCACCGTACATGGCCCGTATTCGAGGATGTTCGCTTTCCAAGTCGTAAGCCTTGCGGACAGGCGATCCGAGAAGAATGTCGGAAGCCATTTGCCGGTAATGATCGAGTTGATCATAAGCGGTTTCCTGACCAACTCTCCAAGCAAGGGTATCCTCCAGTTGTTCGAGCAACTGGTTTCGGTTGCCCACTCTTTTTTTGGAAAGATTGAGGGTAAGGTTCAACTCCTTGTCCGAGTAACGGTTCACCCCTGCAAAAGGCTGACCAGTCGGCGTCCGAAGAAGAACCGGGTCATGTTTGGAACCCAACCAGCCAGCTCCTTCGCCTGCCATCTGTTTTCCATTGTCGAACATCGAGTAAGGCATGCGGATCGCAGCAGGTGTCCCCACCGCAGGGTTATGAAAATAAGAGAGCATCGAAGTGAGGGAGGGGCGGTTGTTCCGACCTTTTGCCTTTATGCCCGCCACCGGGTCATGACCAGTCAAACTCACGTACATGCCTTGCTGATGCCCTCCCTGCTTATGGTGCACGGAACGGATGACCGCCAATTTTTCGGAGTGCTTGGCGAGGAGGGGGATATGCTCGCAAAATTGAATTCCGGGGGTCGCCGTATGGATCGGCTTGAACTCTCCGCGAAAATCGACCGGGGCCTCGGGCTTGGGATCAAAGGACTCGTAATGACTCATTCCCCCCCAAGTATAAATGATGATGCAGGCCTTGGCTTTGCCGGTCAAGGAACCCGAAGATGCACGGGCCTTCAGAAAGGTCGGCAAGGTCAGACTAGCCAAACCTATTCCGGATTGAAGGAATTTCCGCCGCGAGTGATCAATACTCAACATCGGGACTTATTTATGGCTAAAAAGAGCAAAAAAGTCGAAGCTTTTCAGGGCGCGTGAATCAAATTTAATTCGCAGGGATGGTCCCATCCGAATCCTCTTTGGAAGTGACGAAATGACCGAGTGGCTTGTCGTTTAAATCGGTAATTAACCAAACGGCTTCGGAGTAGGTGTTTTGTTCCCTACTCCCTCCAGCGGAAATTTCTCCATACAGCTTTTGCCCTCCCCCGTAGTCGATCCAGACCAGTTTGACCGTATTCTTGGCCTTGTTGATAAACGTGACCTGAATGGAAGAACCCGGTATCGACTTGGCAGGTGGAGACTCCGTCCCCCCATAGGATAACCATTTCATTTGTAGCCGCGGTTTAGGTGGGGGAGCCTTGGAAGCTTCAATCGCCAGTTTTTCAAGATCCAACCCTCGCGAAATTTGAAGTTGAGGAATGGCCTTTTGGAGTTTCTCAACTCCACGATCGGACACCTTGGTATCCCAAAGGTAGATTTTCTTCAGTTTCTTCAAGCCTGCAAGATGCGCGAGCCCCGCGTCAGAGACCTCAGTCTGGTACAGGTTGAGGTATTCAAGTTCAGTCAACCCGGAAAGATTCTCCAGTCCGCTGTCATCAATCTTCGTTCTTTCCAGGTGAAGCCTTCGCAAGGAACGAAAATTCTTCAGGTGAACGAGCCCTTCGCTTGTGATTTTAGTATCCCTGAAATTAAGCGAAATAACGTCGCCCAACCCCTTTAGGGTCTTGAGCCCCTCATCGGAAAGCACGCCACTTCCCCGGAGATGGAACCCGACCTCCCAGCCCCCACCGGATATGGGCAAGACAACACCACCAACCTCCTCAACTGCCAAAATGGCGGGCGATTTTTGACTTTCCGCTGAAGAAAGGACAGGGGGAAGCAAGAGCGTGAATACAAGCAGTCCAGAGAATACCCGAAACAAAAAAGTTAAAACCATGATCGAGTTAAGCCAATCAGAACACATCCTTGGCAACCAAAAAGCACCTTTCGCTCGAGGTTCCCTTCACGGGGTGCGAATTTGCTTCCCCGCGATCTCTTAAATTCTAGAGTCTTTGCATTACCTGCTTGTATTTTCCTTCACAAGTTGAACATCATCCAATTCATATGAAATCGTTTTTTGCATCTTCTCTTTTTCTGGTATGGTTTGTGTCGGGCACTTGGGCGGAAAAGCCAAACGTTCTCTTCATCATTTCGGATGATCTGACCTACACCGCCCTATCCTGTTACGGAAACAAGGTTTGCCAAACACCCAATATCGACAAACTGGCAGCGGAAGGTACCCGTTTCACTCAAGCATACTGCCAAGGAACTTATTGTGGCCCTTCGCGGGCCAGTTTCATGTCAGGGTATTATCCCCATGCCACCGGAGCACTCGGGTACAAAAGTCCGCGACCTCAGATTGGGGACAGAAGCACTTGGTCCCAGCACTTCCGAAAACATGGGTATCATGCTGCCCGGGTAAGCAAAATCTTCCACATGGGCGTACCCGGCGGGATCGAAGGAGGTGGTGACGGAGCAGATGATCCGGACTCCTGGGATGAGAAATACAACAGCCAAGGACCGGAATGGAGGGCACCCGGAGACGGTGAAACTCTTCAAAAAAACCCAGATGGGAAAAGGCCTGTTGTGGGAGGCAACACTTTTGTTGTAGTCGAGGCGGACGGAGACGACCTCGTACACTCGGATGGAAAGACCGCCCAAAAAGCCGTCGAGTTGATCGGGAAATATGAAAAAATGAAAAAGCCTTTTTGGCTAGGGGTCGGCTTCGTCAGGCCCCACGTACCCTTCGTAGCTCCAAGAAAATATTACAAACCATTCAAACCATACTCCAAGATGGTGCTCCCGGAAAAGTTTCCCGGTAACTGGGATGACATACCCAAAGCTGGGATCAACTACTGCACTAGTGTGAATATGCAGATGGATCTGCGTAAGCAAAGAAAGGCGGTCGGTGGATATTATGCCTCCGTAGCCTACCTTGATGCCCAAGTGGGCAAGGTGATGGATGCGCTGGAAAAATCCGGCATGCGCGAAAAAACCATCGTGATCTTCACCAGCGACCATGGGTTTCATTTGGGCGAGCATGACTTTTGGGCCAAAGTAAGCCTGCGTGATGAATCCGCAAAAGTACCATTAATCATAAGCGTTCCAGGCAAAAAGCCTGCAGTCTGTGATTCATTCGTGGAACTGCTTGACCTGTACCCCTCCCTTTCAAGTATCTGCGACTTACCTGAGCAGAGTAGGTTGCAGGGCAAGAACATTTCAAAAATGTTGGATGACCCCAAACATCAGATTCGTAAGGAAGCCTTTTCCGTGGCTCCAATGAGAACGGGGTTTTTACTTAGAAATAAAAATTGGGCTTTCATTCAATATGGTGAAAAGCTACCGACCCAGTTGAAAGGTGGCTTTGAACATGGCAGGAATGGAATCGAACTCTTCGACATGAAGAAGGACCCCAAACAATTCCATAACCTGGCCAACTCGGAATCCCACCAAGGCACCGTCGAATCCTTTCGAAAAAAACTGAAGGAAAAACTGGCCGCCATTCGGACTAACGACCTCTAGGAGAGTGAAACTCCTCCATCCCTGCCTGTTCACTCTCCTCGTCTCGATCCCGATCGGAAGCTTCGCTCAGCCCAAGAATCCTAAAAACTTCAAGGCGGACGCGGTTTTCTCCTGGAACAATCCACCTCAGAAGTGGACCCTCAAGGATCTCCCCGCCAGTCTCCGGCACGCATCTTTCAAGAGCCCGAGCATGGGAATAAAGGTCGGATACTACGTTTATTTGCCCAAAGAGTACGATTCTCCAAAATCCAAGAACAGGAAATTTCCAGTCGTCTACCACCTCCATGGCGGCCGACCGGGACTGGAAAAGAAGAGTATCTCTTTGTCCGCTTTTGTCGATCAAGCCATGACGGGTGGGCAGATTCAACCAACGATCTACGTCTTCCCGAACGGGGGTCCCATGAGCTGGTACAACTACCCGCAGAAGGAAAACGGGATGGGCGAGGACGTGTTCGTCAAGGAGCTCATCCCTCACGTCGATGCCACGTACCGGACCCATGGCACCCGTGCCAAAAGGGGATTGCAGGGTTTTTCCCAAGGTGGACGGGGAACCACCCGTATCATGTTCAAGTATCCGGGGCTATTCGGTTCGACGGCACCCGGAGGCTCGGGCTATGAACCCGAGGAAAAAATTCGGGACAACGCCGGGCAGGAGTCGAAAAGCGTCAAGTTCGCCGATGGGTACGATGCATGGACCCTCGCCCAAAAATACTCCAAGCGCAAGAGTGCCCCTCCCCTCAAGCCAATGATTTGGGTCGGAAACAAGGGCTTTAACTACGAGTACAACCTGAAGTTCATGAAATACCTGGATAAACTCGGTATCCCTTACGAAAAGCTCATCGTTGCAGACGCCCCACACAGCGCCAAAATAATCTACGAGAAAAAAGGCTTGGAACTCATGCAGTTCCATAACCGGAATTTCGGCAGGTAAAAGTGAAAGCATACGTATCCAAGAGCTTCCCCCTTCTTTCAACGGTTTTGTTCGGTGGTTGTTCGGGCGGTGGAGCTGCCGGTGAATTGGGAATCGTGGTAGTCTGCGGAGTTCTGGGATTCGGGTGGATCGTCTGGATGATTGAAAAGAGCAAAAGCGGAGGCTCCCAAAAACCTTCCGCCAGAATGACCAATGAACGCGGAATTTCCCTGGACAAACGATTGGAGCAAAAGAAGGGAAGTCGACTGGATTTCAAACAAAGAAGGTTCATCGCTAAAAACATCGGGTTGTATCAATGGGTGCCCGTAGACCTGATGGGAGCCTGGGAAGAAAGAATTCTTGTTTTCCTGGATCAATTCCCCGTCACTCATCTGAAGGTAAAGAAGGCAACCGATGAAATGCGTTTGCTTGTTGCGGCCGAGGCTTGCCTGCTCATTGTCCGGCGTCCGATCTCCGACTACCGGCATCTTCAGGTCGTCCACTTGTGGGAGGATGAGATCGAGGGCAACGAGAACGCCCGCGGAACCGCTACCCGACACGAAGTAAACCTGAGCTGGAGCTACCTCAAGAAGACTATCCGCAACGCCAGGGACGGACACAACCTGACCTTGCACGAGTTCGCCCACTTGATCGATTTTGCCGATGACGGAGTTGCTCAAAGCATTCCGGTACCCGGGCATTCCGAGGATCACAAGGAATGGAAAATCCTCGTTGAACAAGAGCACTCCAGGCTCATGAAGGCATATGAGTCTGGCAAGAACTATTCAATTCGGGCCTACGGTGGGTATGAGAGCATCAAGGGAGACAAACCGGAACTCTTTTCCTGCGGAACCTCGGCTTTCTTCGAACGCGGATCTCGTTTGAAGAGGGAATGCCCGAACGTTTACGATGCCCTGAAAAAATTTTATGGGGTTGACCCCGCCAGTTGGCGGAAGAAAAAAAAGACATGAACCACCGCATTCTTTTTCTCACCATCGGCTTTCTATGCAGCGGGCCAATTCTTTGCGGGGCATCGAAAGCCACCGACCCTGTGGAAAACTTCGAGGCCCTGTGGAATATGCTTAACCAACGATACGCATTCTTCGACCTGCGCGGAGTGGACTGGAAAGCGCAACACGAAAAGTACCGGCCAAAAGTAACCAAGGACACCACGGACGAGGAACTCTTCGGCTTGCTGTGCGAAATGCTCAAGCCCCTCAAAGACGGACACGTAAACCTGAAAGCCAAGTCCCTCGGCAAGAAAAAAACCTACAACCCCGAGGAGTCCCCCCGTTTCTTTGAAGAGTTCAACAACAGCAAACTTGAGAAACAATTTGAGGAACTTGTAAGGAAAACCCTCCGGGACAATGATTTGGGCGAGCTTAAGAATTCGACCGATCTGCTCGTTTACTCCCGCAACAAGGACCTCGGCTACCTCCTGATAACCGAATTCGAGGGAGCCCGCCCAAAGAAGTTGGACGCTGCTTTGGACAAGGTTCTTGCCTTCATGGACGGAACCAAGGGATTGATCATAGACATTCGGCTCAACCCCGGCGGGACCGACCAATGCGTGTATCAGATCGCCAGCCGGTTTGCCGACAAGAAGCGGGTTGGACACCATCGCAAGACCAAGACCAAGACCGGACCGGATGGCTTTGCCGAACTCAAGACCCGATACCTCAATCCGCATGGGGACACCTATTTGAAACCGATCATCCTGCTCACTCATGACGCATCATTCAGCGGAGCGGATGTGTTTGCCATGGTCATGACCGAACTCCCGCAGGTCACGCTCGTGGGCGAACCCACCAATGGAATTTTTTCAAATATGCTTGAGAAGAAATTGCCCAATGGATGGAAATACACCCTTTCCTTTCAAGTCTACTATTCCGCCGACATGACTTGCTACGAAGGCCAGGGAATCCCCGTGGACATCCCCATGAAAAACATGAGGTCGGACTTGGAAAAGGGCGAGGATCCGCTCATTCTCAAGGCCTTGGAACTCCTTTCGGACAAGTAAACTCATACCCAACCAACAAATCCTTCTCTCAATGAAGAAATACTCATTCCTTATCCCCTTTCTTGCAATTTTCTTTACTACTTTCGCCCATGGCGCCGAGCCAAAACCAAACGTCATCATCGTATTCTGTGACGACTTGGGCTATGCCGACATCGGCCCTTTCGGGTCGAAAACGCACGCCACCCCGGTTCTCGACAGAATGGCCAAGGAAGGGCTGCGGTTGACCGATTTCTACTCCACTTGCCCGGTCTGCACGCCATCCCGCTCAAGCCTGATGACCGGTTGCTACCCAAGGCGGGTCAACATGCATGTGGATGAGAAAAATTTGTGCGTCCTTTTTCCGGCTGCCCGGAAAGGGCTCAACCCAAGCGAGAGAACGATTGCGGAGATTCTCAAGGACCAGGGCTACGCCACCGCATGCATCGGGAAATGGCACTTGGGCGACCATCCGGACTTCATGCCGACAAATCAGGGGTTCGATTCGTACTTCGGGATTCCCTACAGCAACGACATGAATCGCAAGACAGTCCCCCTTCCCCTCGTGCGCGACTTGACCGTGATCGAGGACAGCGTGCAGAAGGATACCACCATTACCGCACGCTACACCAAGGAAGCCGTCTCCTTTATCAAGAAGAACAGCAAAAAGCCCTTCTTTCTCTACCTTCCCCACACCGCCGTTCACCTACCCTTGGTGCCGGGGAAGAAGTTCAAGGGGACGAGCAAGGATGGTCCCTACGGGGACTGGGTTCAGGAGATCGACTGGTCGATGGGCGAGCTCTTCAAGACCTTGAAGCGGGAAGGCATAGACGAAAACACTTTCGTGCTCTTCACCTCGGACAACGGATCAGCCCGTGAAAAACAAGGGAGCAACCTGCCACTGCGCGGACGGAAAGGCCGCACCGACGAGGGGGGCATGAGGGTGCCATGCGTCGTTCGCTGGCCCGGCAAAATTTCGGCAGGAAGCAGCAGCGGAGCGATCACAAGCACGCTCGATCTTCTGCCCACGGCGGTAGCCCTTTCAGGAACAACGGTACCGGACGATCGAATAATCGATGGGAAAAACATTTTGCCTATCCTTTTGGGCAAAACCGAGAAGCACCCGAGGGAGGCATTCTTTTATTACCAGATGGATCAGTTGCAAGCCGTTCGCTCGGGCGACTGGAAACTCTTCGTTCCAATGGACTCAAAAAAGAAAAACTGGGGAAAACCCGAAGGTAAGACGGAGCTCAAACTATTCAACTTGGCCAACGATATCCATGAAGACCTAAACCTTGCGGACAAAAAGCCGGACGTCGTCAAGCGCCTGCTTGCCCACGCCGAACAAGCCCGGGAAGACCTTGGTGACGTCAACCGACCCGGCAAGGGCCAGCGCAAGGCGGGATGGGTCAAAAGCCCGGCCCCCCGCTTGCTTGAGAAATGATACGGTTTTCTTTCCTGTTCCTCCTTCCCGCCTTCGCTTTCGCCAAGCAACCCAACGTCCTCCTCATCATGGCGGACGACGTTGGAATAGAAGGTTTCGGTTGCTATGGAGGATCATCGTACGAAACGCCCCACATAGACAAACTGGCCGAGGGCGGGCTGCGTTTTACCCATGCCTATTCGCAACCTCTTTGTACGCCTACCCGCGTGCAGATCATGACGGGAAGATACAACCATCGCAACTGGACCTACTTCGGGATCCTCGATCCAGCGGAAAAAACTTTCGGTCACTTGATGAAGGAAGCGGGCTACAAAACTTGCATCTCGGGAAAGTGGCAACTCCAGTCCTACGATCCGCCCGACTTCCCCAATGCCGAACGCCGGCGGGGCAAGGGGATGAAAGTGACCCAGGCGGGGTTCGAAGAGCATTGCCTTTTTCATTCATGGCACACCGAGAAAAAAGGGTCCCGCTACGCAGGCCCTACTTATTACAAGAACGGAAAGCTCATAACGAATGACAAGGACAAGTACGGGCCGGACGTATCGGTCGATTTCATACTGGACTTCATGAAACGAAACCGGGAAGAACCCATGTTCGTCTACTACCCGATGGCCCTTCCTCATTGGCCCATGGTTCCGACACCTGATTCCAAGGAATGGAAGGATCCGGGCAGGAGAGATGAGGAGGACATCCGTTATTTCGGAGACATGGTCGCCTATGTGGACAAGCTGGTGGGCCGGTTGGTCGCCGGACTGGATAAACTTGGATTGCGCGAGGACACCCTGGTCCTTTTCTACTCGGACAACGGCACTCACCTGAAGGTCACTTCCGTCCTCAACGGGAAACAAGTCAAAGGAGGCAAAGCCACCCCCAAGCAGACCGGCATTCGCGTTCCACTCATCGCCAGTTGGCCCGGGAAGATCAAGGGCGGACGAACGAGTTCGGATTTGGTGGACGCATCCGATTTCTTCCCTACCCTCGCGGACCTAGCCCAGGCGAAGATACCAAAAGAAAGGC
Organism: Opitutia bacterium; assembly: GCA_018645725.1. GTDB lineage: Bacteria > Verrucomicrobiota > Verrucomicrobiia > Opitutales > Seribacteraceae > Seribacter. Next base: position 5,766 of record JABGWD010000341.1, on the reverse strand, counting down.
AAATCGATGGCATCAGCTTCGTACCGACCTTATTCGACAAACCCGGAAAGAGGAGGGAGTGGTGTTTCTTCTGGTACGACCCCCGGCCCGGTTGGGACAAGAACCGATTCTCCAGGCATGTTTTCGCACTCGACCATCAGTATAAGTTATATTCGGATGGACGATTTTTTGATATCAGCGGAAAGGAAATGCGAGAGACCGAGATCGACGTCACGGGGCTCGGAAAGAAAGCTTTGCAAGCGAGAGGAAAACTCAAAAGGGCAATCAGTGAAACAATGAAAGGGCCCTTATCCAAGCATGCCTTGAAGGTCGTCGATGCCTTCGGTAACCCTCTTTAAATCTTCCTCGGTGAGAGACGGTCCCCTACTCCACCGTGACCGACTTGGCCAGGTTGCGCGGCTTGTCGACGTCAAGGCCGCGCAGGCGGGCGAAGTGATAAGCAAACAGTTGCAAAGGCAGGTTCGCGAGAATCGGACGAATGACCTCATGGGCTTCGGGCAGGCGGAACACGTCGTCAGCCGCTTCTTTTGGAATCTCAATGTTCTCGGGGGCAATGGCCAGCACGGGGCCTTTGCGGGCCTTGACCTCTTGCATGTTGGCAATCGTCTTGGCGGACAGATCGTTGCCTTCCACGACGAAAACGGATGGGCACTCCGGACTGATCAGGGCAATGGGACCGTGTTTAAGCTCGGCCGCCGGATACCCTTCCGCATGAGCATAGGAAATTTCCTTCAATTTCAGAGCACCTTCCAAAGCAACCGGATAGAGGCTTTGACGCCCAAGAAAAAGGAGGTGCTCCGCCTTCGAATACTTGACCGCCAGTTCCCGGATCTGTTCGCCTTGCTGCAAAACCTGGGCAACCAGATCCGGCAAGCCGTTGAGGGCTTCGACGATCGCTTGTCCATCCATTGGCGAAAGGTCGCGCATTCGACCAAGAGCCAAACCGAGCATAGCGCTCAAGCAAACTTGCGAAGAAAAGGCCTTGGTTGAAGCGACTCCAATTTCAGGTCCCACCCGTTGGTAAACCCCGCCATCGGTTTCACGGGCCAAAGAAGAACCGACCACATTGGTGATTCCGAGGGTTAGCAAGCCCTTGGTCTTGGCTTCCCGGACGGCTTCCAGCGTATCCAGGGTTTCTCCCGACTGGCTGACGGCTATGACAAGTGACTTTCCTGCCTTGGGGGAGTTCCGATAACGGAATTCGGATGCATGCTCCACTTCCACAGGAACACGGGCCAAGCGCTCGATCATGTATTCTCCGACCATGCAAGCATGTCGGGCTGTTCCGCAGGCAACGAAAATAATGCGGTCAAGGTTACGGAGTACATCCTCGTGACCCTCGAGTCCACCGAGCTTGGCGGTGGTCCCATCGTCCCCAAATCGACCGCGCAAAGTATTCTCGAGAGCCGTTGGCTGTTCGAAAATCTCTTTTTCCATGTAGGAATCAAAGTCTCCCAGCTCGACCTCCTCGAGGATCTGGTCCAGTGGGTGGGTCACTGCCTGAGCGTCCTGACCCTCCAGGGTGGTAATCCTGAATCCCTCCTTGTCCAAAATGGCAAGCTCCCCATCGTTCAGGAAGACCGCTTCCTTCGCCCGGCCAACGAAAGCCGATGCATCGCTTGCGATAAAATTCGCGTCTTCGCCAAGGCCGACCACGAGAGGTGAGCCGCGACGGGCACCAATCATGACGCCGGGACAATCAAGACACAAGACGGCTATGCCATAGGCCCCTCTGCACTTGGGCAAGGCAAGGCGAACGGCATCAATAAAGCGGTCTTCGTCCTCGGGAAGCTCCGAGTAGTGATAGGCGATCAAGTTACAAAGGACTTCGGAATCAGTCTCGGAGGCAAAGGATATTCCCTTTCCTTCAAGAAAGCGCTTGAGCGTCCCAAAATTCTCGACGACCCCGTTATGCACTAGGACAAACTTTCCGTCATGGCTCTGGTGAGGGTGAGTATTGGAAACGGTCACCGACCCATGAGTAGCCCATCGGGTATGAGCTATCCCGAGGGAGGACGCAGAGCCTGCTCCGCGAAGAGCATTGGCCAGGTTCTCAACCCTGCCCGTTTCCCGGGAAAGGGAAAATTCGCCACCTTCATGAAAAGCGACGCCCGCGGAATCATACCCTCTGTATTCCAAGCGACGCAAACCGTCTACGAGGGATTCCTGAGCGTTGCCCTTGCCTAAGTAACCTACTATGCCACACATCCCTTAGTGCGAATAAACTATATCATGCCCAATGACAAGCCACGCTTGAATAGAATTCTCATTATTTGCTAAACAAACCCCTAAAAACGAATCATAACAAGAAAAGTTCCCCGTTGCTTTTATTTGCGGAACGTCGAATTATTCAATTACTCAAGAATACCTTGAAAACCTTTCTCGCAGTTTTCCTACCGGCATTTTCATCTTTGGCTCTAGCTGGCCCGGTGATCGTCGGTGATCAGCAGATCATCATAAATCAGCGGGCAGACCCTTTCCAGTTACGGCAGATCATCAAGCTAAACGTAAACGCCAACGGAATCGAAGGGCGGAAAATCGTTTCGAGTCGGTCGACGATGAAGATAACGCCCCCTTTCGGGTTGGATGAAAACCAAACCTTTCCTTGGGCCACGGCCGAAAAGGTCGTTGTCGGGCTTCTGAAAACCAAGTCCGGAGGGAAGCGCAACCGGAATGTGAATGGCAAAAACGTCCCCTATCATTACTACTCCTTGGAAGTTGATCCCCTGATCATTCTCCGTGGGGAAAAACAGCTTAGCCTCCAATCAAGAAGAAAGGATGATTTAAGATCAGGGGTTTCCAACGCCTTGCGCAAAATGTCGAAGGAGATCGAAGACCCCGCATCCTTCGACTTTTCAAAAGCCCAACCCAGACTTGACGAATTGCTCAAGGACAAAAAAATTGGGAAAAAAGTTCGTGACGACCTGAAGTACGTACGAGCAAGTTACAATGGTGCCCACGAGGAAGAACCCGATTTGCCTGATGATGATGAACTCGTCTTCATTGCTCTTGCCGGAACCAGTTCCACTAAGAAATTGGCCTATTGGGAAAGCATCGACGCATCGAACGCCAAGCTCATAAAAAGCCTGCTCGACCTACCCTACGGATGGACCTTGGACAAGGAGGGCAAGGCACTCTCCCCTTGGTCGGAGTACGGAAAGCAGTCCCACATGGGAGACGAAGATTCTTTGGTGCTGTGCTCCAAGTCCGGAAGAGGGTTTTCTCCTGCCGACGAAGGACTGACGTTTTCGGTCAGCAAGATTCCCTCGGAGTTCATTCAAATCAACAACTCCAACCGTGATGGGGATGGTTTCTTTTCGCTCAAACTGCGTAACTCTACCGAGTTCCCACTGGCCATCCCCTCCCTTCGAAGGAATCGGGACGGTATTCTGTGGAAAGAAAGTCTGGCCTGCTTGGTCTCCTCAACCACTAGCTCGAACGGCTCGATCCCCAACAATTTCGTTTGCCTGCCCAAATTTTCTTCGCTTAAGGACTTGAAGAAAACCGAACCCACCATTCTTGAGCCTGGACAGGAAATTTCCACGACGGTGAACCCACTGCTGTTTTCAAACTTCCCGGAAATCGTGGGGTACTCACAGCTAAGCTTTAGGTTCTGCCTTGGAAAGGCAGTTGCCCTCTCGACCTTCTATTACAACTCAAGCTATCACGACAAAATCAAGCTTAGGATAAGGGCAGGGATCCCCACCCGACCGATCAGCTTGGGAGACTAGTCTTTGGGAGAATTTGGTCCGTTGATCAAATCCAGGAATAAGTAAGCTTGATCTTGGCCTTGCCGTTCACTGCCTTGACGGGAATTCTCAAATCCCCATCGGCCCGGGGATGGCCGGATTTTTTGATCACTACGGCTGCGGTTCCTTCGACTTTGCAAACGATTTGCTCGGCCAAAACAAACCCTTCTTTCCGCTCAACCGTCCCGATCCCCGCGCGGAATACCAACCCTTCGAGGTTCTCCCCATTTTGCTCAATCGTAATTTCACGAACGAGGGCAAGGTTCGGGTCGGAACCGACGGGCTTTGAGTAATCGGTAACCTTGGCCCTGCCGATGTAGTACGTGAAAGAAGGCCTTTGCTTGTCATCAAAACGGTAACCCCCGAATCTTATTGACGAGGCCCGGGTCTCGTCGGGAGGCCAGGATGAGGAAACTTCATCCAGTTTTGCAAAAGGAGCCCCGTTGGGGAAATAAAATGCATCATCACCCGCAGGCGGTTGGAAACCCTGCCCTCTTCCGGTCCAGTGTCGTTGTCCGTTCATGAACTGACCCCGCCAAATGATCGCAAGACGCATGACGTTTGCATCGAAAGCCAGGTTCACTCCCTCCGCATACCCAACTCCGATTGCCCGGGGGCCCGCACGATCGATGAAATTCCTGTATATCACCGCCTCGCTGGGCTGTGGCTCAATGAGAATAGGTGCTGGTGGGGTCTTCGTCTTCCCCTTGGGCTTGCCTTTGGTCAAAGGTTGCTCGTTGAAACCGGGGCCTTTCCAACCAACGTACAAATCCTCGCCCCCGTCCTTATCAAAATAGCCCACGCTTATTTCCCGAAGGCCCTTCTTGAGCTTGATTTTCCCCTGCTTTCGGACCATGCCGTGCACACCATCGTTAAGAACGACCCTCTTGCCCCCGACGCGCAATTCGGAACCATCGTCGGACTGAAGGCAAAACTCGTAATCTCCATCCTTGGGGACTTCGATCTTGCCCTCGAAAAGAAAGCCGAAGCCGTCTTTGCGATCCTTGGAGTCGAGGGAGAAAAAACCATCAGCGAGCGACCCGTTTTTTTTAGGCTTGAGCTCGGACCACTTGGGCAGCTTGTTCCAGCTACCATGATAAAGTTTGTAGGTGAGATCACTTACGGGCGATGCGTTCTTGGTAACGATCATGACCCCATTCATCATTTGAGCATGCCCCGGGAAAGTGCAAACGTATGGATAGGGCCCCTCCTTCTTGGGGACAAGAAAAGTTATCGAACCCTCCTCTTTGGGGTTGACCATTCCGGTATGGGCGAGGAGGCGGGGATGCTTTTCGGGAATCCAATTCTGCAAAACCCCGTCCAACCCCAAGGCAATGACGGCATCGGCAACTTCCTTGCCCAGGTCATTCTTGTTGCCCTTGGCAGGCTTGCAGACGATTAGGTTGTGAGGCAAGTCGTCAGGATTCTTAAGAATAATTTTCAGTATCTCTCCGGGTTTTGCGGAAAAACTGGCACGGTCATACTTCATTTGAGCAACCAATGTGGAAATCTCAATAGTTCGATCTGCCTTCACGATGGGACTTTCGGAAAAAGCGGTCGTCGAAAGCAGGCAAAACAGAATGGCAATCGAACTGACAATTTTGAACATATCCGGTCCAAGGAAGATCGAATATCCTATGTTGACAACAGAGAAATACCCATAGAGGTAACTTAAAGTGCCAAAACCCGTACCTCCAACCCTTCGGCCCACCGTTACAATTTCCATCGCAATGGTTATTGCGACCCTGCCTCGCAGGAAGAAAAGAAAGATCAATTGAAACTACTGCGGGAATTACTGGTCTCCATTGCATTCTTCGCTTGGTTTTGCAACCCCGGCGAAGGAAAGCCCAACGTTATACTGATCGTCACGGAAGATCATGCCCTGTCTGCCTTCGGGGCATTTCAAAAACGGTTTGCGGAACTTAATCCGACTCCGAACCTCGATAAGCTTGCATCGAACGGAACTCTCTTCAGCCAAGCGTTTTGCTCAAACCCAATGGCAGGTCCTGGTGTCGCC
>JABGWD010000340.1 GCA_018645725.1 Opitutia bacterium | reverse complement strand
TGGTCGCCGATCCGGCACCCCTCATGCTCGGTGGCGGCAACCCCAGCCACGTCCCTCCCGTACAAGCCATGTTCCGCAAGCGCATGGAAGCCATTCTCGCCGAACCGGGCGAATTCGAGCGGGTGATCGGAAACTACGATACCCCGCAAGGGGCCAAGCTCTTCATTGAGTCTCTGGTCGAACTTTTCCGGGCTGAGTTCGGGTGGAAAGTCGGGCCCGAGAACTTCGCTCTGACCAACGGCAGCCAGAACAGTTTCTTTTATCTGTTCAACCTCTTTGCCGGCCGGTTTGGAGAAACCCGGCGCAAGCAAATCCTTCTCCCGCTCGCCCCCGAGTACATCGGGTATTCGGAGGTCGGACTGGAAAAGGATTTCTTCCGGGCCAACCGTCCCGAAATCACGCGTTTGGAGAACAACTTGTTCAAGTACCAAGTCGACTTCGACAGCTTGAAAATCAATGAGCAAACGGGGGCCGTCTGCTTCTCCCGCCCGACCAACCCGACTGGCAACGTGGTCACCGATGAAGAAGTCGACAGGTTGCGCGAAGGGGCGAAACGCCAAGGCGTCCCCCTCATCATCGACAATGCCTACGGCACACCCTTCCCCAACATCATCTACGAAGAGGTCCGGCCAGTATGGGACGAGGACGTGATCGTATGCATGAGCCTGTCCAAGCTCGGTCTACCCGGCTTGCGCACGGGCATCGTGATCGCACGCGAGGAGACCATCCGGATCGTTTCCAAGATGACCTCCGTATTCAGCCTCGCACCCGGAGGCATGGGACCGGCCCTCGCACTCGACCTGGTCAAGAGTGGAGAAATAACCCGCATCAGCCGGGAAGTCGTACGCCCCTTTTACGAAGCCAAGGCAAAACGGGCAGTCGCCCAGTTGCAACGAGAATTGGAAGGACTGCCTTTTGCCATCCACAAACCCGAGGGGGCCCTCTTTCTCTGGCTTTGGTTCGAAGGCTTGCCCATCAGCACGAGGGAACTCTACGAGCGCCTCAAGCAAAAGGGCGTGCTCGTGGTATCAGGGCACTACTTCTTCCCCGGACTCGAGGAGGACTGGCCTCACAAGAACGAATGCATCCGGGTAACCTACGCCCAAGACGACGAGGTGGTGGAAAAGGGTCTGTCGCTGATCGCAAGCGAGATCCGAGAAATCCATTCCCAATCCTAACGCTTTTTGCGAACCTTCTCTTTGGAAGAGAATACCTTCTTCAATTGCTTGGCTTCGGAAAGGTGCCTCGGAGTAATCATGATGCGGTTCACGGGTATGCTTCCCTCGATGGCAAGTATGACGGGGGTGTGCCGGACCCACTTCAAATCGCCGAACTTGACCAGTTTCCCCAATTGCTCGCCCGTTGCGTCCCGATAGCCCTTGAAAATCAGTTCCGAGCAATAAATTTTCTCATCATCCATCCGGTAACGGATGTCGTAGGGTCTGCCTAGATACTTCCTCGCCTCCTTGATGAAGATGGGAATATTCCCCGCATGCTCCGCCTCGAGGCGGAATACGTCGTAATGCCTGTCCCGGGCCTGCTTGATCCATTTCGCCAAGGGGGTTTCCCTGACCGGTCCGATCGCTTCAAGTACGAACCAACCATCACCCTTTCGAACGAGAATGCCACAATGAGAGTAGGGAGACTCCGAGGCTCCCTCGATTGCATTGACCACTGCGTTTCGGGGCAAGGATTGGAAATAAAGATCTCCCTCCTTGGGCTCGTAAGCGCCAAAAGCAAAAACAAGAGGGATGAGGGAGAAAACAAAGAGAAGGTTTTTCAAGGAAGACAAGATAGCTTCAAAAGAGAACTCGGGTCAAATCCTTCACGAGAAATCAGGACGATTTCTCCCAAACGGAAAAATTTTCTAATGAAATGACGTTTCGCGCGTCTAAGAAGTCGGCATGTATTCAAACAAATATACAAAAATGACCTTCAAACTCTTCCGCCTTCTCCTCTGCACTGTAATTTTTTCTCTCTGCGCCGCGTTTGCCAGCGCTCAGGATTCGCGCTTCCCGGCCATCCTGATCAAAGGTGCCGAACTCAGCCTGACCGAGTGCGAAATCACCCGAGTTTTGGACGACGGCACGGTCTCCTTCAAACCGATTGGTGATGACGGACTGGAGCAAGGAGTGGTTTATGCCGTTTTGGTGAACAAGCGCGAAATCACCCGCATCCAGGTAACGGAAGAAAAAGCAAAAGGCAGTCTGGCCAAGCCCGTGCCCGGACACCGCAGCTTGAAAGCAATTCCCAAGGGGACCAAAGTCATGCTCAAAGCCGTCAAGGGAGGAGGAGCGGACAAGTACGTTCCCCTTCGCATGGACGAACTCACGATCGACGTAAAGGTGGTGGCGAACCTCGCGGTCACCACCATAAGCATGAATTTCCACAACGACCTCAACCGCGTCCTCGAGGGGCGGCTCAATTTTCCTCTTGGAGAAGGACAGACTGTTTCCCGCTTTGCCATGACCGTCAACGGCAAGCTCCGCGAAGGCGTGGTGGTGGAAAAGGCCAAAGGACGGCAGGTTTTCGAGAGCATCGTCCGCCAAGGGATCGATCCGGGATTGCTCGAATGGACCAAGGGGAACGTCTTCAAGGCACGCGTCTATCCGATCCCCGCAAAGGGGGACAAAAAGATCGTTATCGCCTATGAGCAGGAGCTCAAGGATGCGGGCAAGGGCTTTCTCTACTCCCTGCCCCTTCACTTCGAGGCGAAGGTCGACCGGTTTCACCTCCGGGCCGAGGTCTTCAAGCAGGAGGTTGCTCCCGACCTCGGCTCAAATGAACTGGCCAACCTGCGCTTCGAGAAATGGAACGAATCGTTTCTCGCCGAGACCAAGAAGGAAAACTACCTGCCCAACCAAAGCCTCGCCTTTTTGCTTCCCAAACAAGGTGACAGGCAGCGTATCTTCGTCGAGGAAAAGGACGGAGAAACCTACTTCTACCTCTCGATGAACCCCAAAGTCATCCGCAAACCCAAGACCTTGCCCAAAAAGATTGGCCTGATTTGGGACGCCTCTGCCTCTGCCCGCAACCGCAACTTCGAGAAGGAGCTCACTGTTCTGGAGAATTACTTTTCAAAAATTGGAAACCTAAAGGTCACCTTGGTGGTTTTCCGCAATGAACTTGAGAAGCCCCGCGAATTCAGCATCCAAAAGGGAGACTGGAAGAAACTGGCTGAGGTTCTGCGGGAACTACCTAACGATGGCGCAACTCAGCTCGGAGTCGTCGACCTGACGAAATATTCCTGCGACGAGTTCCTCCTCTCCACCGACGGGGTGTCCAATTTCGGTCAATCCGAGCTCGTTCACGGCAAATCCCCAATCTACACCTTGAATTCATCCCTAGTAGCGGAACACGCCTACTTACGCTACCTTTCCCAAGCCACCGCAGGCTCTTACTTGAACCTCGCCAACCTGACAAACGACGAAGCTTTGGCAAAGCTTGCCTCGGTCCCGTATTCCTTTCTCGGTATCAAACAAAAGGGCGAAAGCGTCACCGAAACCTATCCGCGAACCGCCGTCCCGACAGACGGTTCTTTCTCTTTGGCCGGCATGCTCAAGGGCAAGGGTACCGAGCTCACCTTGGAATTCGGATCGGGCGGAAAAGTACTCCATACCGAGAAGATCACCCTCGATCGGAAGGCTCATGCATCGGACAGCGGTCTTGCCCGGAGAATCTGGGCTCAAAAGAAAATCGCCGAGCTCGAACTGCGTCCGAACAAGCATGGGGATGAAATCACCGAATTAGGACAAGAGCACTCCATCGTGACCCGAAACACTTCGCTCATCGTGCTCGACCGCTTGGAGGATTACGTGACCCACCGGATCATTCCCCCCGAAGCCGACCTGCGCCAGCAATACCTCGCCAAGATCGAACACCAGCAAAAAAAAGAGAATGACGGACGCAAGGAACGCATTGCCGGCGTAATCAAGAAATTCGAGCAAAGAGAGGCCTGGTGGAACAAGACTTTTCAGTTCGGATCCGGCAAACCCAAAACGAGTAACTCAGGAGTTTCCCAAAGGAGCTCGGACAATCTTCCTCGGCGACTGATTAGACCCGGATCCTCGCCTCTGCAGGCGGCACCGCAGGAAGGTGCCGAACTTGAAGAGGCTCTTGGAGAGTCGGCTCGCATGCTGGAAAACCGGACTTCGCGCATTGTTGATGCTGCGGGCGAAGATGCAAACGCCTTTGCTGCAGAATTAGGCCCATTAAGGAGGGATATGCAGTTGGACGATCTTGCGTCGGAGGGCGATTCCCTGGACCTGATTCAGTCTGAAAGGCTAACCACAAGCACAGTGAATGGAAAGCGAGAAACAGAGAGCACCGCGCCTGCAGGCGGCATCAAGCTCAAGAAGTGGAACCCCAAGACCCCCTACCTGGCCAAGCTCAAGAAAGCCAAGGAAAGCGAGTGGTATTCCATATACCTGACCGAGCGCAAAGAAAACGAAGGCAGTTCCGCCTTCTTCCTCGATGTGTCCGATTTCTTTGTGGAAAAGAAACAACGGGTTCTTGCCCTGCGCGTCCTGTCCAACGTGGCAGAGATGGAACTTGAGAATCCGCAGTTGCTCCGCATCCTCGGCTACCGGCTCATGCAGATTGGCCGTCCGAAGCTTGCCGTGGCCGTGTTCGAGGAAGTCCTCAAAATGCGCGAAGAAGAACCCCAGTCTTATCGCGACCTCGCTCTCGCCCTCGCCGCCGACAAGCAACACCAGCGGGCCGTCGACCTGCTCCGTCAAGTCGTGGAAGGCAAATGGAACGGACGCTTCCCCGAGATCGAACTGACCGTGCTTAACGAGATGAACGCCATCATGGCAACTTGTGGCAAAGAGCTTGCAGCGGGCAACCTCGACAAGCGCCTCCTCAAGAACCTCCCCGTGGAGGTACGGGTCATCCTGACTTGGGATGCGGACAACACAGACATG
>JABGWD010000339.1 GCA_018645725.1 Opitutia bacterium | reverse complement strand
GAAGCCCTTGACAAAGGGAAAGGCGGCGCCCTGGTAAAAACCATTTACCTTCTCGAGAAATACGCGGTGAATCTTGGAATGGGTCTGTTCGGAAACGAAAAGCTGGTTTGCAAAGGGACCGAATTTTCCGCCCGTCTCGTCACACTCGATACCGGCCGGCGAGTTCCCCATCTTTCCATGAGGAAGAACAACCGGTGGAGGAACGAGGTCGGGGACCTTCTGGCGCTCGACCTCAATCCTGCTTTTGGACAGCGGATCGGGTGGCTTGGGGCCCAAGGCATCGGTCAAGGCGAAGTACTTGTTGCCCGTGGGATTCCCCTGAAACCCTCCCGGACGGAGATGCTTGAGGGAACTCGATCCATTCCACAAACCCTGGTTGTCGCAATAGAAAACGTCTCCCAGGTGATTGAACCCGATTCCACCGGGTGAACGTATTCCATAGCCGGTTGGGATAGTCTTTCCATCCGGGGTCACGCGCATGCACCATCCCCTATAGGGACTCTTGTCGTCAGCCCCACCCGATCCGGTCAGGCAAAGGACGACCCAGATGTCACCATTCTTGTCGTGACGGGTACCGAATGCATACTCGTGGTAATCGCCATTGATTCCCCAGCCATCGCCCAGGGTCTCGAAGACGTCGGCCCGACCGTCCCCATCGCTGTCCTTGATCCGGGAAACTTCGGGGCGCTGGGTCAGGTATAGCCAACCATCCTTCCATGCGATCCCCAGGACCTCGTGAAGGCCGCGGGCAAAGAGGCTCCACTTGGGTTCGGGTTCAGCGCCAAAGACGTTCTCGCCCACGAAAATATCCCCGCGCCGTGAGGCGATGGCTACTTTGTTGCCGGGCAGAACGTCGATCCCGCTCACCTCGATCACTTCCCCCTCGGGCAAAGGAATGGTGGTGATTGGATAATAGTCGGCCTCGACCGGAAGCTTGTCCGAATGATTGTCGGCAAAAGAAACCGATAGAGTGAAGAGAAGGGAAGACAAAAGAATGGTAAACTTTTTCATGGCTGAGTTTTTATAGACGTTTGAGTTCTCTCAATTATTCGGCCCAGGAATAGGTAACCTCAATCTGAGCGCTTCCTCCTTTGAAGACGATGGGCACCCGAAGGTCACCTCCTTGGGCGACGGGCTCTCCGCCCTTCACGGATATGGCAAGCTCATCCCCTTCGAATGATTGGCCCTTCTTTTCGAAACTGCCCTGAGCAACCCGGAAATAAAGGTTCTCGGGAGCATCCTTGGCCTTGAGCTTGATGACGCGCTTGATCGTTCCGGCATCGTCTTCGGATGCACCCGCCAAGGGCGTGGGCGTATCCTCGATCGTTACCTCACCCCGCTCGTACTTGAAGGTGGGCCTTTGCATCTTGTCCAGAAAGTATCCGCGAAAGCGCAAGTCCTTGGTCCGGTACTCGGCTTTCGGCCAATCGGAATCGGAACTGTCAAGGGCCGCAATGGCTACGCCCTCGGGCAGGTTGACCACGGCATCCCCCGCGGGCGGTTGGTAGCCCTGCCCTCTCCCATTCCAATGACGGGCTCCGTCGATGAAGTCTCCCTGCCAAATCATGGCCAAGCGCATGTTATTGGCGTCAAAGGCCAGGTTCACGCCCTCGTGGTAACCCACCCCGATTGCCCGTGGACCGGCCCCGTTTATAAAATTGCGGTAAATGGAGGCCTCGCCCTCCGGAGGCTCGATGAGCATACCCACGGCTCCTCCGCCACCGCTTTTCGGAGAAGTCTTGGAAAGTGCCTGCTTTTTGATTCCAGGCCCTGACCAGGCAACGGAAAGTTCCTCTCCTCCGCCCTTCTCGAAGAAACGCACCTCGATGATATGCTTGCCCTCTTTCAGCTTTACGGAACCGGAAGCGGTCTTCACACCGTGAATGCCATCGTTGCTCACGACCAACTTGCCATCGATCAACAAAAGCGAGCCATCGTCGGAAGACGTGGTGAAGGAGTATTTGCCATCTTTGGGACAATCAATCTCCCCGGTAAAGGAAAAACCGAAATTGTCGTTTGTGTCGCGGGGCGAGATATCGAACAAGCCACTCGCCAAGACACCGGTCTTCTTGGGTTCCAACTTCGAGAAATCGGGCATCTTGTTCCAGCCTCCGTGATAGAATTTATAGGTCAGGTTGGTTATGGGGTTGGCCAACTTGCTCACCCCCATGACCCCGTTCATCAGTTGAAAATGTCCGGGGAAAGTACAGACGTAGGGATAATCACCCTCCTTCTTGGGTGCCTTGAAGTAGATCGTGGTTTCCTTCTTTGGCTGGACCATTCCGGAACTTGCAAGAATGCGCGGGTGCCCCTTCGGTTCCCAATTCTGCTCGACTCCCTTGTCTCCGAGTTTCAATACCGCATCAATGACCTCCTGTCCCCTGTCTCCACCCTTCTTCTTGCCCGGCGTGCAGATGATCAGGTTATGGGGAAGAGTATCCGGGTTCTTGAAGACCAGCTTGACCTTGGCATTCGGCTTTACGCTGAAACTGCGCACGTCGTATTTCATCTGAGCTTCCATCGTACTGATGACAATCTCCTGATCGATTTTTTCAAAACCCTTGGGGGGCTTGTCGGCGTGAACTTGAAGCCCGGCAAGGCCAAGCATGAGCAAAGTGCAGAGTAAGGATGATCGATTCATTGTTAAAACCGCCAATACCGAAGAATATTTTACGAGGATGCAATAGAGAATGCGTCCATCGGCTGAAAAATCCTTTTCGGGCGGGGGAAGGGATCGTTTCCGAAAAGATCCAACGGAGGGGAAATAGGACTCGCCCAATCGGTTACCCACGTTACCTTTTGTTGCGTATGAGCCACCGCTTCGTTTGGTCCCTTCTCTTTCTCGTGCCAACGCTCTGCCTCGCCGAGGCAAACGTTTCTTCCTCAGTTCCAAAGAATCCCGCTGCCTACGACTGGTCGACCGTGAAGACCCAACCGGAGCAAGCCAAGTACATCCTCGAAGCCGTGCGTTCTTGGCGGAGGGAAGAGAATAAGAACGGGGGCAAGAAACTGCGCGTGGTCTACTTCCATCCCAAGGACCGTCAACCGCTCAAGGATCATGCCAAGCGCTGGGATGGGATCATGAGCGACATTCAGGACTTTTACCGCACCGAGATGAAACGGTTGGGCTATGGGAAAGTCGAACTGGGTCTCGAACGGGAGAACGGCAAGCTCAAGCTCCATCAAGTAATTGGATCGAGAAACGACGACGGTTCCTACACCTACAATTCAGGTAGCAAGATCAGAGGAGAAGTGTTCAACGCCCTCAAAGCAAAGGGGATCAATCACCGGGAGGAGACAATCCTGATCGTCTGCGGACTGTCCCGGACCGAGGGCAAGAAAGTCACCATCTATTCCCCCTACTACGGAATGGGAGCCAATCATATCTACGGTCTCTGCTTCACCGCGGACATGGACTGGCTGTCCATCGACGGTCTCCGGCCTGACCCAACCAAGACCATCCTCCGGGTCAAGGAACACCGGGGTTACGAACCCTTTACCCTCGCCCGCTTCAATACCACTTACGTCGGCGGAGCCATCCACGAACTCGGGCACGGCATGTCCCTTCCGCACAATTATGCCACCAGGGAGGAATCAAAAATGGGAACCGCGCTTATGGGGGCCGGAAACTACACCTACCGCAAAGAATGGCGCAAGGAAGGAAAAGGCTCCTTCCTCACTCACTCGAGCGCCCTGCGCCTGCTCGTTCATCCCCTCTTCAGCGGTACGACCAAGCAATCCAAGGATGCTCCGAAGCTAAAGTACGAAAAACTCAACTTGGCCCACGCCGATGGGAAGATTCATCTACGCGGGACCATCGAGTCGGCCATTCCCGCCGTGGCCATGATCGCCTACAACGACCGGGAAAACAAGGGACAGCGCGGATACATGGTGAACAAGGACTACGACGCCACGACCTGGACCTCGGTTCTGAGCCCGGAGAATCAATTTCGCATCCGTATCGGTGACTTGCGGGACGGCAACCACCAGATCCGCCTGCTCAGCGTCCATGCCAACGGGGCAACCGTCACCAAGCGGATGCACTACTCGATGAAGGACGGAGTGCCGGACTTCACTCGGGCCAAAAAAGAAATCGTAAGCATTTTGTCCAACTAACGAAACCTCGAACTTTTCAAATCGTTTGCCAACTCAGAATCATGAAAATCATAACCTTCGTCACCATCCTATCCGTCATCGTTTTTCCATCCGCTCTTTCGGCCGATTTCAAGGCCGAGAAGGACGTATCCTACGGTCCGCATGAGCGCAATGTTTTGGATGTCTACTGGAACACCAAGTTCAAAAACGCACCCATCGTATTTACCATTCATGGCGGCGGATTCAAGAACGGGAGCAAAGCCTATTGCAACAAGGACATGATCAAACTCTACATGTCCAAGGGTTGTATCGTGGTCTCCCCCAACTACCGCCTCGTCGGCAAAGGCGAACCCGTAAGCAAGGACGATTGCGCCATGGACACCGCGATGGCCGTCGCCCATATCCAAGCCAATTCACAAAAATATGGGGGCGATCCAACCAAAATCGTCTCCACGGGAGCTTCCGCAGGTGGCTACATCAGCGCATGGATTGCCTACCAAAAAAACTGGGAATGGCCCACCTACGCCAAGCACAAGCCGGAGAAGCTCAACATCGTGGGCTGGTTTGGGAACAGCCCCTTCCTTCCGAAAAACCTCATCAACCAAGTTAAGGCAGGTGACCCACCCGGCTTCGTCATGTACGGAGGAAAAAGGGAACACCCCGCCACCCCCGCCAGGCAAGGTCACGACATTCAGGCCGCTCTCAAAAAGAACAAGGTCTGGAGCAAAATGGTCTATATCGACTCCATGGGACACGTTCCCGCCAAGCGGGTCCTCTACAGCCCACAATCAAGGGACAAGGAAACTCACGACG
>JABGWD010000338.1 GCA_018645725.1 Opitutia bacterium | reverse complement strand
GAAGCAAGGCATTCTCAAAGGACTTCTTCGCCCGGCAGGGCATACCAACGGCCGAGTACGGCAATTTTAGCGAGGTAGAACCTGCCCTCGACTATCTTTCCGACTGCAAGATGCCCATCGTGGTCAAGGCGAGCGGTTTGGCGGCCGGCAAAGGCGTATTGATTTGCGAAAGCCGCGAAGATGCGGAAGACGCGGTCCGGGACATGCTGGCCGGTTCGAGCTTCGGGGAAAGTGGCAAGGAAGTGGTGATCGAGGAGTTTCTCGAGGGAGAGGAGGCCTCCCTTCATCTTGTTTGTTCCGGCGAAAGCTATGTCGCCCTTCCGATGAGCCAAGACCACAAAAAGGTGGGGGAAGGCGACGTCGGGCTGAACACGGGAGGCATGGGAGCCTACGCCCCGACCCGGTTGGTCACGCCCGAAATGCTTGCCCAATACGAGGAGTCAATCGTTCGCCCGACTCTGGCAGGTCTGAAAGCGGAGGGAATCGAGTTCAGAGGCACCCTTTACGTCGGACTGATGCTGACGTCCGCTGGCCCCAAGGTGCTGGAGTTCAACGTTCGTTTCGGCGATCCGGAAACGCAGGTGATTCTGCCTCTTTTGGAGGATGATCTCGTCCCCTTGCTCCTTGCCTCGGCCCGGGGTGAGGAACTTCCCGATTCGGTTCACTTCAAGGATGCGTATGCCATGGTCGTGGTCTTGGCAAGCGCGGGCTATCCGGAAAGCTACCCGAAAGGCGAGGTGATTTCCGCCCCCTCTGATTTCCCCGAGGGCTCCCAGCTCATTCATGCGGGCACGAAACTCGATGAAGAAGGAAAATGCGTGACTGCAGGGGGACGAGTGCTTGGAGCGGTAGGCATGGGCTCAAGCCTTCAGGAAGCGAGAGAAAAGGCGAATGCGGTGTGCGAGTCAGTCGATTTCCCCTCAAAGTATTTCCGCAGGGATATCGGACATCGCGAATTTTCAAGGACCTGATTCGGTTCTAACTTGCCTTTTTGCCAAGAGAAAACGAAAAGAACGCAAGAATGGGTAGAAAGAGCAGAGCCAAAAAGGAGAGAAAGCAGGAGAAATTGATCGTGTTCATTTGCACCGCCAACGTCTGCCGGAGCCCGATGGCCGAAAAACTGTTCGAGGAAGCGGTCGAGAAGTCAGGCACGAAAAAGAAAATTCGCGTCTTCTCGGCCGGCATATCGGCCATGGACGGTGATCAGGCATCCGAAAACTCAATCCTCGCCTCCTCGGAGGTGGGCTTGGAGCTGTCCGATCACCGCAGTTCGGCCCTGACCCGGGCCATGATCGAAAACGCCTCGGTGATCTTTTGCATGACCGAGTCCCACCGGGCCCTTCTCAACATGTATTTCGAGGTTCCCGAATCTTCCCCTATTTTTCTCATGCGTGAATTCGTGACGGCAGGCTCCACGGAGCTACCCGACCCCTTTGGTCAAGACATCGAAGTGTACCGGACTTGCAGGGATCACATGAAGGAAGCGCTACCGTCCCTTCTGGAGTGGGTTGAAAAAAACCTCTAAATCTTTTATATTCAGTATATTAAATCATGCTCAATCCCGACCCTTCGCATTCGCAATCCAACCTCACGCTCGACGGGCGCTCCCTGGCAGAGCTCGATCCGGCCATTTTCGCCGTCATCGAAGATGAAAAAGTCAGGCAACGGACCCACCTCGAACTGATCGCATCGGAAAACTTCACCCTCCCTGCCGTAATCGAGGCAACCGGAAGCGTTCTGACCAACAAGTACGCCGAAGGCTACCCGGCCAAGCGCTACTACGGAGGCTGCGAACACGTCGACGTTGCCGAGAGCTTGGCCATCGAGCGATCCAAGGAGATTTTCGGTGCGGAACACGCAAACGTTCAACCGCACTCGGGCAGTCAGGCCAACACTGCGGTCTATTTCGCCATGCTGCAACCCGGTGACAAGATTCTGACAATGAGCCTACAGGATGGAGGACACCTCACCCACGGGCACCCCAAAAACTGCAGTGGCATGCTCTACGACGTCATCAACTACGGGGTGGATACCGAAACCGGACGGATCGACTACGACTCGATTGAGGAAATCGCCAACCGGGAGAAGCCCAAGCTCATTACGGTGGGCGCATCCGCCTACCCCCGCACGATTGATTTCGAACGGATGGGAGCGATTGCAAAATCAACCGGAGCCCTCTTGCTTGCCGATATCGCCCATATCGCCGGCTTGGTCGCCACCGGACTTCATCCTTCTCCTGTTCCTCACGCCGATTTCGTTACCACCACCACGCACAAGACTCTGCGCGGTCCACGCGGAGGGCTCATCATGTGCAAGGAGGAACATGCCAAAGCCATTGATTCGGCTGTCTTTCCCGGCAACCAGGGAGGCCCGCTCATGCATGTCATCGCCGCGAAGGCCATTTGCTTTGCAGAGGCTCTGAAGCCAAGTTTCAAGGAATACCAAGCCCAGGTCATCGCCAATGCCTCGGCCTTGGCCAAATCCCTCGACGAAGGCGGCTTTCACCTGGTCAGTGGGGGAAGCGACAACCATTTGATGCTAGTCGATCTGCGCCCGTCCCACCCAGACCTGACCGGGAAGCAAGCCCAGATCGCCCTCGAGGGAGCCAACGTCACCCTAAACAGGAACACCGTTCCCGGGGAAACCCGCAGTCCGTTCCAAACCAGTGGTCTGAGAATCGGAACACCCGCGGTTACCTCGAGAGGCATGACGGAACCCGAGATGCGCGAGATCGGAGCCATCATAAAACAAGTCATTTCCGCTCCGGAGGATGAAGGATCGATCAATGGGGCCAAGGAGAAGACTCTTGCGCTTTGCGGCAATTTCGGCTTACCTTATTGAACTTCAGTCAATCAACCGACCGACCTATCTACACCAACTCAACATCAATGATCATGAAACAAAGTTCTTGCAGAAAAAAAGGGTTTACCCTTATCGAGCTTCTCGTCGTTATCTCAATTATCGGTATTCTGGCAACCATTGTCATCGGCCCGATGAATTCATTTCTTGACGGAGCGTCTCAGGATGCCGCCAAGCAGAGTTTGGCAAACGTTTTTGGGTCGGCTGACAAATTCTCGAAGAAGAAAAAGACCAGCATGAAATGGCCCGGCAAAGATACGATCAGCGCCCCGCATGAATTTGCCATCTACCAACTCAAAAAATGGGAAACCAATATTGACGACGCAGGAATTTGGTTTCTTCCAAATGACCCTCAGCGAGATGCCATGGAAGAAGAGGGCAATGACATTCCCGACAAGATTCTTACCACCGACGGCTCCCTTGATAAGTTCAAAAATGCATTTGGCTACAACATTGCCGTACCGCCTGCAACGTCAAGATCCCTCAAAAACGTGGAGTCCGGCCCTTACCCCATCATGTGGACCCGGGGACTCGACAAAGGAGACACCGAGTGGAGCGAAGACGGTCCTTGGGGGGATGCCGGTGGTCACGTTCTTTTCAGCAACGGAAAAGTAGAATGGTACGAGGAAACCCAGTCCGAGGAAAAGCCCGAAGGGGTTTTCAAGAAATTTCGCGACGACAAGTCAGCTCAAGACGCCTACACCTCCGATATCGGCGAGGCCATCCCCGACGACTGGGAAATTCTCAAAGCCGATGGCTGAGGTTTTCGTTTTTTCCTAGGCTGAAATTTTCAATTGCAGTCTACCTTCCGGTATACAGTCCTCTTGTAGCATCATGAACCCCACTTCGCAGGAAGCGTTTCACGCTGCTCCCAAAACCTCTGGCTTGGCCATTGCAAGTTTGGTTTGCGGCATACTTTGCGTTCCCATTGCCTCGATCGTCTTGGGGCACCTTGCTCTTTCGCAAATCAAGCGGGCGGCAGGCGCCGTGGTCGGCAAGGGAATGGCCATTGCTGGCTTGGTGCTTGGGTACCTGCTTGTCCTGATACCCTTAGTGATTTCCTTGATTGGTATTCTTTCCGCGATTGTCATCGGCCCCATGGGGGACATGATGTTTTCTGCCTCCAAGGACGCTTCGAAACAAGGTTTGGCTAACGTTTTTGGGTCAGCTGACAAATTCTCGAAGAAGAAAAAGACCAGCATGAAATGGCCTGGCAAAAATACGATCAGTGCACCGCATGAATTTGCCATTTACCAACTTAAAAAGTGGGAAACCAATATTGACGATGCAAGTATCTGGTTTTTGCCCAACGACCCCCAAAGAGAGATTTTGGAAGAAGATGGCAATGACATTCCCGATAAGATTCTTACGACCGATGGCTCCCTTGATAAGTTCAAAAATGCATTTGGTTACAACGTTGCCGTACCGCCTGCAGGGTCAAGGTCCCTCAAAAACGTGGAGTCCGGCCCCTACCCCATCATGTGGACCCGGGGACTGGACAGGGGGGACACCGAGTGGAGCAGAGACTCCCCTTGGGATGGAGAAGGTGGTCACGTTCTTTTCAGCAATGGAAAAGTCGAATGGTACGAGTCAACTGAGTCCGAGTACAATGACGGGGGAGTGTTCAGAAAATATCGCGACGACAGGGCAGCTCAAGACGCCTACACCTCCGATATCGGCGAGGCCATCCCCGACGACTGGGTAATCCTGAAACCCGGCGGATGACTGGATTACGATGTCTTTTTTTCAATTTCCACCAATAGTTTGATTCGTGGGTAAAGACAAGGTTCGCGGAACTCTTTTCTTCGGCAGGCAGGGAAGAGCAAAAGTGGTCATGGAAGGTCGGGATGAGCCGATCTCTTTGGCCAAGGGAGCTTCCGGCACCGCCCTTCATGGAGACTTGGTGGAACTGCAAGTCCTCCCGCCCAAAAAGAAAAAGGGAGACCGTCGAAGGCACCGGGGGAAACCGGTCAAGCTCAGGTATGAGGTCCGCAAGATCGTAAAGAGGGAAACGGTCAATTTCCTCGGCTATTTGAAAAAAGATATTGGCCGATCTCTTGTCCGGGCGGAAAACTCCAGGCTGTTCGTTCCTTTCAAAATTCTCGGTGATACCAGAAATGCTCAGGAGGGCGACAAATTGCTTGTCCAGTTCGTTCGCTGGGATCCCCCTGCCCGCTTGCCCATGTGCAAGATCCTCCGGGTACTTGGGCCAAGCGACGATCCCTTGACCGACCACAAGGGCATTCTGGCAAAATTCGGGCTCAGCGGAAATTTCTCCGACAAAGTGGTTGGGGAAGCAAAACTCTGCCCCGATCAAGTAACGGTCAAGGACAGGAAGGGCAGAAATGACCTTCGCAACGTTTTCACTCTCACCATCGATCCTTTGGATGCCCGGGACTTTGACGATGCCTTGTCCATCCGCGAATTGAAAAACGACGAATGGGAAATCGGGGTTCACATTGCGGATGTCTCACACTACGTCAGGCAAGGAACTCAACTGGATCGGGAAGCCAAGAAACGCGCGAATTCGACCTATTTGGTAGGGGAAGTCGTGCCGATGCTCCCGCATCGCTTGTCGAGTGGCATATGCAGTTTGGTTGAGGCAGAAGAACGGTTGGTAAAATCGGTCCTTTTTCGATTCTCCAAGGACGGAAAGCTTTTGGGATCAAAACTGGCCGAATCCGTGATCAAGAGCGACAAGCGGCTCACTTACGAACAAGCCATTTTGTTTCTCGAAGAAGAGAGCATGGATGCGATCAGGAATGCCAAGCCTCCTCCGAGCCGATACTCGGGAAACCCTGGCAAAGCGCTGAACGAACTGTCCAACGAGCTGCTTTGCGACCTGCGGGACGGAATCCGCACGCTGTGGAAGATTGCCTCCCGAGTCAGGCATTCGCGGATGGATTCCGGTTCGCTCGACTTTGCTTCCTCCGAGGTCAAGATATTGGTCGACGAGAAGGGGGAACCGGAAAGAATTCTTCAAAGCGAAAGCGACGAGAGCCATCAGTTGATCGAGGAGTTCATGCTTCTGGCCAACGAAACCGTGGCCAAGGAACTGAGAAAGAAAAAACTGCCCGGAATCTTTCGCGTGCACCCCGATCCGGATCCCGAAAATCTCGAAGAACTCCGTTCCTTCCTCTCCATCTTCGGTATCTCCTGTGGAGAACTGACCAGCCGGAAGGAAGTCAACAAGATGCTCTCCCAAATCAACAAGCATCCCCTCGCCCAGGTACTCAGAATCAAGTTTCTGCGCAGCATGAAGCAAGCTTGTTACCGGAGTTCTCCCGACGGTCACTACGGATTGGCCAAGAGGGATTACCTCCATTTCACGTCTCCCATTCGACGCTATGCCGATTTGGTGGTCCATCGGGTAATCGAACAGATCGTCCGGCTTCAAAAAGCAAGCAAGAGTGATCACGAAAAATTGGAGGG
>JABGWD010000337.1 GCA_018645725.1 Opitutia bacterium | reverse complement strand
CTTGTCCCCAGCCAAATTGTTCCATTCATGGGGATCGGTCCTGACATCATAGAGTTCTTCCCCTCCGTCGGCGTATCGAATATAGCGCCAACCCTCGTCGCTTAAGCCAAAACTTCCGGGATGATGAAGGTGGGTCAGTGAAACGTGAGGCCAGTCGGCCTTCGGATCCGCCAGCAAGGGAACAAGGCTCGGACCGTCGTGCAGTTCGGACGGGGGAAGGCCCGACAATTCCAGCAAGGTGGGTGCGAGGCTGAGTAAGTTGACCGGCTTGGAGCATCGAGACGGTTGGGTACCTTTGGGCAAACCCGCTACTCCTTTCGGAACGCGCATAATGAGGGGAACCCGCGAGCAGACCCGCCAGGCGGTAAACTTTTGCCAGTGTTCCTTTTCTCCGAGATGCCAGCCATGATCCGACCAAAGGACCACAATCGTGTTTTCCGCATGGGGCCCTTTCTCAAGGGCATCCAGTACGCGGCCAAGCATGGCATCGGCAAAGTAAATCGAGGCAAGGTATCCCTGAATGCCTTGTTTCCATTGCTTGTGGGCCCGGATGTGTGGAAAGTAGCGGTTGCGGGCCAAGCCTTTGCCCGCAGTTGGCAAATCGTCAAGATCGTCCACACGATATCCGGGAGGCAACTGGATCTTGTCCAAGGGAAAGGCGTCGAAATATTTTTGCGGGACGAACCAAGGCTCGTGCGGACGGTAAATCCCACAGGCCATAAAGAAGGGCTTTAACCGCTTCTCGGACAGACGCTCCCCCCCCCACTCCGCTACCGAGTAATCCCCTCCGTACGCTTCGTCAGTCGCATCGATCGGCCCCCAGTCGGTTTCGTAATATTGCCAGGGCCCACCCCGGGGCAAGCTAACCGGGCGCTTGGGCGGTCCCAAGGTCTCGGGAAATGGGTTTTCCGTTTCCTTCTTCGGAAAATACTCGTCCCAGGAAGGAGCATCGATGAAGTAATGGAGCATCTTGCCCGAACCACCCGCCCAGTAGCCCGCCTTGGAAAAAGTCTTGGGCAGTAATTCTACGTCCGGCATGACGTCCCTCATCTTTTGCTCGTTCCGGTAGAGTCCGGAAACGTGGGGTGAAATTCCCGTAAAAACCGCCGTGCGCGATGGGTTGCAGGCGGGAGCCGGACAATGGGCATTGTCGAAGAGGATGCCGGAGTTCGCCAAGCGGTCCAAGTTCGGGGTCTTGGCCTGGGGATGCCCGCCCAGGCAACCGATCCAGTCATTCAGGTCATCTATCGCGATAAAGAGGACGTTGGGGTTTGCTACACCCAAGACGGTATGCGAACAGACGCATAAGCAAGTGGAGCTTAGAATGACGTTCAGGCAAAAGAAACGAAAGGCAAAGAGTGGGGATGGACTGAATTTTGCAATCATTGGGCAAAGGCAAGGGAAAGGATAAGGGCGGAATTTGGTTTTCCCGTGGTCGAAAGATCAGGTCAAGCCCTTAAACCAACTCAGTGGCTAAGGAATCCACTGTCCCCGCTTGGGACTTTTCTTGCGAGTGTCCGCCGGCCCACCAAGTGGAATTGAATTTTCCTCGATTTTAGAAAGTAGTTTGATTGTGGCAGTCAAACTTGCCGTGCGGCTTTCGATCAAAGAACCCTAACCAGCCCTCCTTTCTCTTCCATTCGAGAAGAAAGAAGTAATCAAGAGTGACGGAGAGCTTCGATGGGATCAAGATGAGCCGCCCGGCGGGCTGGATACAATCCGAAGATCAAACCGACTGCAACGGACAGGCCGAAGGCCAAAATCACCGACCATTCGGTCACGATCGTGGTGGTCTCCAGGATATGCTGGCGAAAAACGGCAAATAGCCAGCCCCCGATTACACCGACACTACCACCGAGCAGGCAGAGCATGAGCGTTTCCACGAGGAATTGTATGGTAATGTCTCGACGGGTGGCTCCGAGAGCGCGACGCACTCCAATCTCGCGAGTTCGCTCAGTCACTGTTGCCAGCATAATGTTCATAATCCCTATTCCGCCGACAAGTAAGGATATGCACGCAATGTAAAGAAGCATACGAGTGTCGCG
>JABGWD010000038.1 GCA_018645725.1 Opitutia bacterium | reverse complement strand
ATGGCCGATACCAAGCGAGCGAATTGGGCGGTCGGACAATTGAAGAAAAAGCACGACAAGCCTTTTTTCCTCGCCGTTGGTCTCTACGCCCCCCACTACCCCAACTACTGTCCGCAGAAATATTTTGACCTCTACGAGGCCGACAAAATCGAACTGCCCTCGGTCAAGAAAGATGACTTGGCAGATCTTCCCGAGAAGATCAAAAAAATGAAAACCGCCCGGTCCCGCATCGTTCAAAAACTGCAGTCTTTGGATGCTTGGGACGATGCCATCCATGGCTACCTCGCCAACATCAGTTACGCCGACGCCATGATTGGCCGTGTCCTCGACGCCCTTGAAGCAAGTCCCTATGCGGACAACACCATTGTCGTTCTCTGGAGCGACCATGGTTATCACCTGGGAGAAAAAGGGGACTGGGGAAAACACACCCTGTGGGAACGAACCTCCAACGTTCCGTTCATCTGGTCGGGTCCCGGAGTGGCTAAAAACAAGACAACCGACGTAACCGTCAGTCTGATCGACCTATATCCCACTTTTCAAGAAATGTGCGAGCTTCCTCAAACCAAGCAGAAATTGGAAGGTACTTCCATTGCCTACACCTTGGCCGACCCGGACAAGGCCGAGGACCGCTCCGTTTTCCTTCCCCACATGCATCCGGGAGAATATGCCATCATCAACCGCGACTGGCGCTACGTTCGTTACGGCGAGGACGGCGAGGACGGCGAGGAACTCTATGACGTCAAAAAAGACCCCAACGAATGGAATAACCTGGCCGGAGAAGACAAGTATGCCAAGGTCAAGACTAGGTTGGCGTCCTTCGCTCCCAAGAAATTCGCTCCTCAATCCAAGAAGCTCAACGCCAAGCGGGACCTGTTCGTCAAAGATGGTTCCTACGAGTGGATTGCGGGCAAAGGGAACCTGCAGAAAGCCAAAGTCTACCGGCCAAGCATCACGCCTTTGGTTTCTCCTAAACCGTCCAAGACCAAAAGAAAGAACATCCTCTTCGTGGTCTGCGATGATCTCAACACCCATGTTTCCACCTCCGGATACGAACCCATCACCACCCCCAACCTTTCCAAGCTCGCCAAGGAATCGATCACTTTCAACCGGGCCTTTTGCCAGTATCCTGTCTGCGGCCCCTCCCGAGCCTCCTTCCTAAGTGGCTTGTACCCCCAGAGCACAGGGGTGCTCAACAATACCTTCGACATCCGGAAAACCCGGCCCGGCACGGTTTCCATGCCCCAGTTTTTCAAAGAGAACGGGTACTGGACGGCTGGCGTGGGCAAGGTCTTCCACAACACCAAAAGCGACCACGGTGACATTGCCTGGAACGCAAACCTGCGTTTCGAAAACGACGAACTCGAAGTGGTGCGAAAAGCCCGCGAGAAGTTCGAGGCCGAACACGGCTCGATCGACAAACAACCAAACAAGAAAAAATGGAAAGAGCTCAAAAAGCGCGTTTCCGCCAAACTCGACGCTCAGACTCCCCCGGGCAAAGGAAGAAGCGGACTGACCGACGCCCAGCACAAGGACGGCAAGAACGCCCGACAAGTCGTCCGTTGGATTGAGGACAAGACCTACGGAGAAAAGCCCTTCTTTATCGCCCTGGGTTTGCAAAAACCTCACGTTCCTTTTCTCGCCCCCGACAAGTACTTCGATCTTTATCCCTTCGACAAGATCACCTACCAAACCGACCGTCCAAACATGTGGGACTTCCTCCCCCAGTCCGCCCTCTCCAAACGTTACGAAGCCTTCGGTTTCGAATTTGCAAAGGAGAACCATCCACTGCGCAAAGAGTATATGCAGGCCTACCATGCCTGCGTCAGCTTCATCGACGCGCAACTCGGGTTGGTCCTCGACGGGCTCAAGAAGAACGGACTGTGGGATGACACCGTCATCGTGTTCACCTCCGACCACGGGTACCACTTGGGGGATCACTTCATCTGGGGCAAGGTTACCCTTTTCGACATCGGAGCAAAGGTTCCCTTCATCGTACGGGCACCCGGTTTGTCCAAGTCCGGAACCACCTCGGAAGCGATGGTCGAATTGATCGACGTCTACCCCACCCTCGCCGATCTGGCGGGCCTGAACGCTCCCGGTCACTTGCAAGGCTCTTCCCTTCGCCCACTACTCGGCAACCCGGAGAGAATGGGCAAAAAGAAATATGCCTACAGCGTGGTCACACGGGGACCCAAAAACCTTGGATACGCATTAAGAAATCAAAATTGGCGCTACGGCAAATGGCCCGATGGCGAAGAGCTTTACAACTTGCGCAACGACCCCAGGGAAAAGAACAACCTCGCTCAGAAGGAACACCTCAAGGACAGGCTCGAGGAATTCAGAGAGATTTTGGCGAACAAACAAAAGCTGTTGGAAAAAAGCAACTAAGCTTTCCGTAAATGAAAGTCTTCCTTCAACTGCTGCCATGCGTGTTGATTTCCTTGCAGCTCGATGCTGCACGACCCAATATTCTGGTACTGATGGCGGACGACTGGTCTTGGCCCCATGCCGGAGCTCTGGGCGACAAGACAGTCAATACCCCGACCTTCGACAGCTTGGTTCGCGAGGGTGTTCTCTTCGGGCGGGCCTTCGTAAGTTCGCCCTCCTGCACTCCCAGCCGCATGGCCATCGCCACCGGTCAATGGCATTGGCGCCTCGGGGAAGCGCAAAACCTCGGTGGCTCGCTGGCCAAGGAGATGCCGACCTACGCCGATTTGCTCGCCCAAGCGGGATACCATACCGGCTTCAGCCGCAAGGGAGCTTCGCCGAGCAAGCATACTTATCGCGGCACCGATCCATTCGGTCCGCGCTTCAAGAATTTCGAATCCTTTTTAGGGAAGCGTAAGAAAGATACGCCCTTTTGCTTCTGGTACGGCAGCGGCGCCCCTCACCGCCCCTATGTCCTCGGCAGCGGAAAGGCCTCCGGTTTGAAAGCGGAGGGCATTGCCTTGCCCCCCGGTCTTCCCGACCACCCGACCGTGCGCAACGATCTTTTGGATTACTACGCCGCGGTTCAACTCTTTGACCGCGAAGCGCACGGCATCCTCGCCCAATTGAAAAACATGGGGGAATTGGAAAACACCATCATCGTGATGAGCGGAGACAACGGCATGCCCTTCCCCCGGGCCAAAGCCACTCTCTACGATACGGGAACGCGCGTCCCCTTGGTGATCCGCTGGGGAAAACAGGTGAAGGCGAAGCGCAAAGTCAGTGACTTCGTCAGCCTATGCGATCTCGCGCCGACTTTTCTCGAGGCCGCCGGGATTGCAACCCCCAAAGCCATGACCGGTCAGTCCCTCATTACCCAACTCAAGTCCAAGAAATCAGGGCAGATCGATGCGGACAGGGATCACGTCTTGACCGGAATGTCCCGCCACTGTTTTCCCTACCCCCGGCAAGCCCTGCGGACCGAACGATTTCTCTATGTCCGAAACAAGAACCCGGAGAATTGGATGAGCGGTCGGAGAAAAGGCCCCCCCCAGACCTTCGACTTTTCCAATCGTCATTGGCCCAAGGGAGCCGAAGCGTTTTGTTTTAACGTCGATCCCTCCCCCTCCAAGCAATACATGCTCACCCATCCCGACGATCCTTCGGTCAAAGAAGTTTGGCCCCAAGCCTTCGGACCCTATCCCTCCGAGGAACTGTATGATTTGCAAAAAGATCCGGGACAAATCAACAACTTGGCCAAGAACCCCGCGTGGGCCAACGAACTGCTTGACTTACGCCTTCGACTGAACAAATCATGGAGCATATCCACGACTTTCCAACCGATCAAATGAAACGGCCCACCGAACGGATGATTTCTCCGGCTTTGCAGACCAACTTGGGCAAGGAACTTTTTTTGTCTTTTTTTGTCCAAAACAAGCCAGTAACGGCAGATTTATTGTAAATGACGTCGGAATCGACAGATCCCAATCCACGAAGCTGTACGCACAAGGATTTCATCAGGCTTTTTCTCGAAGCCGAAAAAGACTTGTTGCGCTACGTCATGGTGCTGATTCCAAACGTGGCGGATGCCCGTGACGTGGTTCAGGAGGCAGCGGTGGCCCTTTGGGACAAAATCGATCTCTATGATCCCGGCAAACCCTTTGCTCCGTGGGCCTGCCGCTTCGCCCTCAACGAAGCAAAAATGTTTCTGCGCAAGAAATCCCGGCAGAACCGGTTGGCCGACGAGGTGGTTGATCTGCTCGAAATCGAACGGATGGAAAATGCGGACCGATTGGATGCCCGCAAAGATCACCTGAGGGAATGTCTCCGGTCCTTGCCGAGCAAGAATGCCGAATTGGTCCATGATTACTATTTCAACGAATTGTCTGTCGAGGAACTGGGCAAGCGGTTCGAGCGCAGTATCGACGCAATCTACAAGACCTTGCAACGCGTCCGCCAGACTCTCCATGCCTGCATCGAAAACAAAATTCAATTGGAGGCCAAATTATGAAGGAAAAAGAACTTCGTAATCTAATCGACGGCCATTTGCGGGAAAACTTGGACCTGGCCGGCGCAAAAAAGCTTTCGGATCACCTCAGCGAGAACGCGGACGCCAGAAAACTGTATCTGGAAATGACCGACTTGCATGCCAGCCTTGCGGTCGACGAAACCATGTGGATCGAACAACCCGAATGGGTCGAAAAGGAGGAAGCCGAAACCATTACCTCTTTCCGCACCTATATCCCCTGGGCTCTCGCTGCATCCGTGGTCTTTCTGCTGAGCCTTTTGTTTTGGCCAAAACAACAAGAAAACCAGACCTTTGCCTTGATCAAGGACTCCTATTCCGCGACTTGGGAAGGAGGCGACTTGACCACCGCAGTCGGAAGCCGTCTGGGAGACGGCACCCTCCGCTTGACCGAGGGGTTGGTGACCTTGCAGTTTGATTCCGGGGCCGAGGTTACCTTGGAAGCCCCGGTTTCCCTCAGGCTCATTGATTCGATGAAATGCGAATTGACCAACGGTACCGCTGTGACCTACGTCCCCGAATCGGCTCTTGGCTTCCGGATCATTACGCCCGAAGCGGACGTTGTGGATTACGGCACGCGCTTTTCGGTTACCGTATTCGAAGAAACCGGCGAAACGCATACCCGCGTGATGGAAGGAAAGGTTCAGGTTGAATACAGTCGGACGGGTGAAATCGTTGCGTTGAGCGCCGGCGAGCGCCACACGGTCAAAGGCGATGGGTTCGCCATTCCGCCTGCGGAAACCTTTCGGGAACTCGGCACCATTCCGGACAAACCTTTGCAGCACGGTCCAGAATGGACTTTTTTCGAGTCCTCCAAGGATGCCTTTGTCGGAAGAATCCCAAACCATCTGTTCGTCACCGATGACAAGGAAGTCGTGAACCTCCTCAAGGATTCTTACGTCCCGGCCATTCATAACCATAACTCGAAGGTTTTGCTGCTTGTTAAAAATGCCATTAGCCAAGGTCCAATGAACCGGCAGGCGTACATGAGTTTTGACTTGAGCGAGATTGATCTGACCAGCGTGGAGGAAGCCGACTTGTTGCTTCAGTTCGCCCCGAGCGGATGGGGATTGGCTTCTCATTTGCCGGACAGCACTTTCAACGTATACGGCCTGGCGGGTGAAGTTCCCGATTGGGACGAAACGGGCATCCGCGACCAATTTCCCGGCACACCCGAAACCATTTACCTCGGTTCCTTCGTATTGGCCAAAGGAATACAAAAAGGCCGTTTCGGAGTGCGAACCGAAGACTTGACGAACTTCCTCAAAACACGCACGCATTCCCAAATCAGCTTCATGGTCATGCGGGAGACCAAGGAAACCGAAGACGGTGGCCTCGTGCACGGGTTTGCCAGCCGGAGACACCCCACCCTGCCTGCTCCCACTTTGGCTGTCCGGCTGAAAACTCCCTAAGTCAATAGGTTCCGTTCCCCGTTCCAATCCTTGATTGGAGTTCGTTGATGGCTTGCAAACGAAAGGTTGTGAAAGCATGTTTGCTTACAACTCCCGCTTATCGTTTTATCGAGGCCAAATGAGCCTAAACTCCCTTTGATCTATCAAAAAGCCAAAACCCAGGGCTTTCTTATTGAAACTTTCAAGAAAGTATCGAAGTTGAACAACCATGTACAGGACACCTCTTGCGCCAAACTGTTTTCTTTACTCTGCTTACCTATATTAAAGACCGCCATGCACTTGCCTAACCTACCTTTCATCGCCCTTCTTTTTAGCTGCGTTTTGCTTACCCCGTTATTTGGGGAGAAGACGGACCGGCCAAATGTCATCGTCTTCCTGGTCGATGATTACGACAAGCCCGAGACCAGCCCTTACGGAGGCAAAGTTCTGACTCCCAACCTCGACCGTTTGGCCAAGGAAGGAATGATCTGCCATAATGCCCATGTGACCAGTACGGTCTGCACCCCTTCGCGATACACCTTCCTTACCGGACGCTACGCCAGCTCCTCCCATTCCAACACCTTTCTCGATGAATGCCCGGAGGGCACCCAGGCACTCCCCGCCTTCAATGTTGGGCTGGAATCTGACAGAATGAATGTCGGACGGGTTCTCGCTGATGCCGGATACGCCACCGGCTTTGTTGGCAAATATCATGTCCACGATACGGATCATTCAAAGGAGGCTTCCCTGTTTGGTGATCTCGATGTTCCTAAAAACGCTGAATACTCAGAAAAGCTCAACAAGCGGAAATTCAAACTCGAGAAATTGCAAAGAGACTTAGTGAAAAAGAACGGATTTTCCTGGGCCAAGAACATTTACTGGGGAAACCTCAAGAGTCCCTTCAAGGGACATAACCCGGACTGGACTGCTCAAGCCGCGCTGGAGTTTATCGAGGAACACAAGGATCAGCCCTTCTACCTGCACTGTTGCTCCACCCTCTTGCATGGCCCCAATGGTGAATGGTTCAAATCAATGATGGAAAAAGAGCTCGTTACCGGAGAGGGCTTTTTGAAAAAACCACTCGACCTGATCGACCGCAAGTCAGTATGGGAACGCATTCAAAAAGCGGGATTGACGGAATCGGAGGTCGGTTACCTCTGGATGGACGACAGCCTCGGGCTGATCCTCGACAAGCTCGACTCCCTCGGGATTGCCGACAACACCATCGTGGTCTTCGTGTCGGATCACGGATCGGAAAGGAAAGGATCGTTGATCAAGACCCGGGGACCCGAAATCCCCTGCCTGATCCGTTGGCCAAAAGTGATCAAGCCCGGCTCGGTCAGCCATGGCCTTTTGCAAAATACCGATTTTGTCCCTACCTGGTTTGAGTTGGCCGGTACCAAGATACCCGAAGATTATCACATGGATGGCAAAAGCTTGGTTCCTATGTTTAAGGACCCTGCAGTTTCCATCCGGGAATTCGTCTATGCCGAACAGGGTGCGGCCCGTGCAATCAAGACCGATACCTTGGAGTACGTAAGCATTCGCTACACCGATGAACAGATTGCAATGGTCCAAAGCAAACGGGCGGACCGGGTCTTCAAATCCTTCCTCGGCTTAAGCGGCGGTATTTCCCGAGCCAGGTATTTCCACCCCGGAATCTTTTCCGCTGATCAACTCTATGACTTATCCAGAGATCCGCATTCGCAAAAGAACTTGGCAAAAGACCAAGGCTATGCCGATCAACTAGAGGAGATGAAGAAAACGCTCACCAGAACGGTGAAGAAGCTCGGCCCGCGCCCATACGGTGATTTCGTACCTGGGAAGGGAACAAGTGATGCGAAGACCAGTCAGAAAATATTGGACAAGCTCTCGGTTTATCACACTACCAACGGCAAAAAGAAAAAGTAAGACGGCATTTATTAACCGGATCCGTAAGAAAACAAATTTCGTTACGTTCAATATCTATGAATTCCCTTCCACGTAATCTCCACTTGCT
>JABGWD010000336.1 GCA_018645725.1 Opitutia bacterium | reverse complement strand
CAAACTGTTCGTGTTGCCCGTCATCACCGCCTCGTACTGGGCTTGGGTAACCTCGTACTTGCCCAAGTAAAAACCCTTCGTAAGCGTCACGTTGTGCTCTTGCTCCTTAGACGCTTCACGGCCCGCTTCCGTCGTCGGGCTGCCCATCGTGAAACTCCCCGGTTCCACCCAGAGCATTTCCAAATTGGCCGCGGATTGGACGGCATGAGGTGGTTGAGAGGGTTCGTATGAAACATCCGTCAGCGTGACCGTGAAGTTCCCTTCCACAGTGGCGTTGAATTCGTCCTTGGCCTGGACGCGGATGGTGTAGGTCGACGCGTTGGTTTCGTAATCGAAGACAAACGCATTGGTAAGATTTGCTGAATGTCTCCAAGAAAAAGCAAATAAATCTCCGTTATTATTTCCGACATAGAGGTTTCCGCTTGAATCAAGGGCAGGCGAAGCCATTACGGGGTGTCCAGTGGCGTAAACCCAAACCCGGGAGCCCGTCGTGGCATCCAAGGCGACGATTTCTCCATTTGAGCTATCCCCCACATAAAGCATGTTCCTTGCCGCGTCGAAGACCGGAGTGCTGTATTGGGCATGGACCGAGAGGTTGTTCCAAAGTTGAGGCGGGTTTGCCGAACCGTCGGGTTGTATGGCCGTGATCCCATTTGAAGAACCTACGAACACCGTAGCCGTTCCACCTACGAGACCGACGGCTGGTCCAGCCTGCATATCCGATCCGTTAGGATGAGAAAAAGACCACAATTCGTTGCCGGTTGCGACGTCGAAGGCACGTGTATTGTTATCGTCCCCATTGATTACGACGGAAGTCCCTAGAATCGCGGGGGGTCCAATAACCGATGAACCTATGCCATTCGGGTTAGAACCGCTTGATGTACCAGCGGTTTTGTGCCATAACTCCGCTCCCGTAGCAGGATTGAATGCAATGAGGCTTCTATGGTTAAAGGTTCCTCCCTTGCCAGTGGCGATGAGGGTTCCGTCCGCCGCTTCGGCAAAGCCACCCTCGAATTGTCCGTCGACGTCAAGAGGAGTGAACAGCTGGGTGCCATTAGGGGTAAAGCCAAAAATTTTGCCAGAATTGTTAAAACTGAATCCCGGTCCGTTGGAGGTTACGTATACGTTGCCGTTCGAATGCACGAAAGGAGGGCTTTCGGGAATGGCATACGCAGCAGTGCCCAAGGTTTGAGGCCATCCGGCCTTCCGCGCTCCCGTTGCCTTGTCAAAGGCAATCAATTGCTTGGTGTCTCCGTTTGCGGCATACAAGGTATCGGATGAGACGGCTACCTTCCATGACTTGTTATTGCCCGTTCCCAAGAGTGCGTCCTTGAGGTCGTAGGTTTGAAGCGTCGATCCGTCCGCAGCACTCAATTTGCGGATTTCATTGTGCTCGTTCAGGCCAACGAAAATATCGCCGTTGCTGTCGATAACAGGGGACATCTTTTCAAATCCGTTGGTCCCTCCGGCAAAGTTTTGCTGCCAAAGCAGCGCCATTGAACTCGTAGTCGAACCTAAGTTGAAAAGGGAGTTGTGTGCATCGCCTGCCCCGCTCGCGAAAGAAAATGATAACGTCGACCCGGCATCCACGTCAGTTGCTTGGAACTGACCGACGATCGAACCGATCGGTTGATTCTCGGCGATGGTCAGGGGGGCGGTAGAGTTGAGGTTGGCGGGGTTGGTGTTGGTTTGCTGGAAACCGACACGGAAGCCAAGGGTGCTGTTGCGGTTGCCGGGCGTGCTGATGACGCGCAGGGCGGAGCGCAAGTACGCCCCGGGGTCGTCCCAGGAGCCACCGCGCCTGACCCGCCTCGAGCCCGATGCAGCGCCTGGCGGATCGGTCACCGGTCCGGCCGGGTAAGTTCCGTACCAGTCGGCGGTCCATTCCCTGACGTTGCCGTTCATGTCGAAAAAGCCCCAGGGGTTCGCCGCGTATTGGCCCACGACGGTGGTCAGATTGATCCCGCTAATATAATAATTCGCATTGGCGGAGGTGATGGCATTGCCCCATGAGTAGACTGTGGTCGTTCCCGCCCGACAGGCGTACTCCCATTGCGACTCGGTGGGTAGAACGTAAGACCACCCTGCCGGCAATCGGCCAGCCGTTTGCTCGGCGGCGTTCAAGCGGGTGAGGAAAACTTGGGCGTCATCCCAGGAAACTTTCTCAACCGGGCGGTTCGGGTTGCCGGAATATTGGCTCGGCGTGGCGCTCAAACTGTTCGAGTTCCCCGCCATCACCGCCTCGTATTGGGCTTGGGTCACCTCGTACTTGCCCAAGTAAAAGCCCTTGGTCAGAGTGACGTTGTGCTCGGTTTCGTCTGTTGCGCGGTTCGCTTCGCTGGTCGGGCTCCCCATGGTGAAGGTACCTGGTTCCACCCAGATCATTTCCAGGTTTACGGACGCATTGAGGTCGACCGTATGGTTGGGTTGAGAGGGCTCGTATGCAATATCAGTCAGCACCACCGTAAAGTTGCCTTCCACGGTGGCGTTGAACTCGTCCTTGGCTTGCACGCGGATGGAGTAGGTCGAGGCGTTGGTTTCGTAGTCGAAAGTGGTGGCCGTCTTGAGGGTGCCGTTGGTCTCTAGGGTGAAGAGGGAATTGTGGGTGTCCCCGGTGCCGCTGACGAGGTGGTAGGTCAAAGTTGCCCCGGCATCCGGATCGGTGGCGTTGAATTCACCCACCACCGTACCGATCGGTTGGTTCTCGGCAATGGTCAGGAGTGCGATGGAGTTGAGGTTGGTGGGCGTCGAATTGGGTGGGGCTTCGTAGACGTCCGTCAGCGTCACCGTGAAGTTGCGTTCCACCGTGGCGTTGTGCTCGTCCTT
>JABGWD010000335.1 GCA_018645725.1 Opitutia bacterium | reverse complement strand
GAGTTCAGGAAGTTGGTTGTCGCGCAGGACGAAACCTTCACCCGCTGCCTGACCAAGAAGCTCCTGACCTATGCCATCGGCCGCCAACTGAACAGCGGCGACCGCCCGAGCATCGACAAGATCAGCAAGGAAATGGCCAAGAAGGATATAGGCCTCCGGGATCTCGTCCAAGCCGTCGTCGCCAGCGAGAGTTTTAGGCGGAACTAGAGAGTTTTGGGTGAACCTTGATGCATGCAGTGAATGAGTGCATGCGGTGAATTTAATTGTAGTCTTATGATTTTGCCCGTGCATTCTTTTACTTATCCCGTTCGTCAAACATAAGTAAGGCATCCTATCATGAAAACTCCATATAGCAGTATTTTGAATCCCGTCTTGCCCCGTCGTGAATTTTTTAAGATCGGAGGAGTGGGACTAGCCGCAACCGGCCTGGCACTCCCTGCGGTCGCAGCGAAACCGACCAAGACTCCGGAAACCTTGGTCAAGATTCTTTACGATTCCTTGAATGAAAAGCAACGGAAGGTCATTTGCTTTGACTGGAATTTCGTGGACAAGAAACGTGGTCTGCTTCGCACGCGAATCGAGAATAACTGGAAAATTACAAATCCCACGATAGACAGTAGTTTTTACACGGCTGATCAAAAGGCCCTGATCCATGAGGTTTTTCTTGGTATGACAAATCCGGATTGGCACAAGGGCTGGAACCGGCAATTGAAGGATGACGTCGGAGGATTCGGGAAGCGCCAGTCCGTTGCAATCTTCGGGAAACCGGGCACCAGTCAATTTGAGTTCGTCCTCGCAAGTCGGCACATGACCCTTCGCTGCGATGGAAACAGCGCCGAGCACGTTGCCTTCGGCGGACCGATTCTTTATGCCCATGAAGGGGAAAGATTATATGAGAAGGCCCATCATCCAAGTAACGTCTTCTGGCATCAAGCCAAGGCGGCGAACAAGCTTTATGACATGTTTGACGGAAAGCAACGGGACAGGGCTCTTGTCCTTGCCGGCATGCCATCGGAAGAAATGGTTGGTTTCCGCGGGCCCAAGGGAAGATTTCACGGAATCGAGGTGTCTGATTTTGCCGCCGATCAGAAAACGCATCTGCAGTCCGTCCTCAAGCTCTTGATCGAGCCTTTCCGGAAATCGGACCAAGACGAGGTGGTGCGTTGCCTTGCCAAGCAGGGGGGATTGGATGCCTGCCATCTTGCCTTTTACAAGGAAGGCGATCTTGGAAAGGATGGCGTCTACGACAATTGGCGCCTGGAGGGCCCGTCATTCGTCTGGTATTTCCGTGGGAAACCACATGTCCACGTGTGGGTGAACGTGGCCGATACTCATGAAATCGAGCTGAATTCCTTCCAGAACTCCGTCGGAGTCTGAATTGGTCTTTTGGGCCAATTTCGAGGTCTTTTTCGTTTCTGTCCTCATGGGTGGATTTTTTTGGTTTTTCGCCTGATTGCTTACTTCAGTTTGATCCACGATTCGTTTGCGTAATCAAAGAGAAGACCTGCCTCGGTGATGGTTTTCTTGGGGAAGTAGCTCCATCCGTTTACGACTTCACCTTCCATGAAGCACATGTTGGGGAAATCCGACTTGATCCACATCCAGCCCAGTTCTTTGCTGAATACCCAAAGTGACAAGTCTTCCTGGCAAACTTCAGTGAAGCACCAGCCCATTTCGGGTTGGTAAACCCATCCGTTGCCGGCGTCGAAGAAGTTGCCCAGGCCATTTGTCGAATACCAGTTGGGGGCTTGTTCGTTGGCCACGACCGTTGGCAAGTCGCTGATGCCCAATACGGGGATTTCGGTAGGAGCGGAAGCAGGATCCGGGGAGTCGGGCAACTCGCCCGGATCCTTGCGCTCTTCCTTATTGTCATCAACCTTGCTTTTGTCTTTGTCAGAGTAAGAGCTTTTATCATCTACCTCCGTATCTGTACTAGATGGGAGTTCCAGAAAAGAGCCTACGAACCAGGAAATCTCTCCGTTTTCCATTTGAGGGTAGAAAGTGAAGGTGGTTTGGGGATCAACGGTTTTGATTTGATCCTTCCATTGATCCAAGCTGATGCATTCTGCGTCCGGTTCTCTTTCGGAAACTTCTCCAACCAAGCTTTGATCTTCTTGTTCAAGGTCAAGTTTGACCAGGTAATCGGCTGTTTTGCTGAGATCTTCGTTCATGGCGTAAAGGTCGTGCAGCAAGTCCGCGCCTTTGACGGATCCCTTGATCTCAAGGTAGAGTCCCACGGATCCGGGATGTTCGCGAATGGGAAGCTCGATGGTTTCGATTTCGGACAATTTGCCGTCGGAGACCTCGACGTGCAGGTTTTCGATTCCCGTAAAGCCGGGGTTAGGCATGTATACGAGTTGATCTCCTTCAATCGAACAGGTTCCGTTTGCCGGCTTTTGAGCAAGAGCGAAAGACAAATCGTCACCATCAGGATCTTCGGCTTCCAATTTCATTCTGAAGGTTGTTTCCCTGTAGGATTCCGAGAGGGTTCCAATCGAGGTTAGTTTTGGCGCATCATTCTGGCTACTTACGACGAGAGTGATGACAGCCGGTTGGCTATTGGATTGTCCGTCGTTTGCCACGACTGTGAAACTGTCGGTTCCATTGTAATTCGCTTCGGGTGTGTAGGTGTAGCTTGGGCCGTTTCCGGTAAGGGAACCATTTTTGGTGGAAGCGTTTATTTTGAAGGTAAGCTTGTCTCCTTCGGGATCCGAAGCGATCAGTTTTACCTTGAGCTCGCCGTCTTCCATGAGTGCAAAGGTTGACGAGGCTACGACCGGGGCGTCGTTTCGCGGAGTAACTTCGAAAGTCACTTGAGCGAGGTTGCCTCTTACTTTTCCGTCGGACGCCCGGAAGGTCAGGGAATCGGAACCATTGTATTTCTCGAAGGGAGTATAGGCCCAACTTTTGTTTTTGCCCGCCTCGATTTTACCGTGCTCCGGCGCCGTGATTAACTCATAGGTCATGAGATCACCATCCACGTCGACAGCGATCAGCTGGAAGGCGACCTTTTTGCCT
The DNA here is from genome assembly GCA_018645725.1 of Opitutia bacterium. GTDB lineage: Bacteria > Verrucomicrobiota > Verrucomicrobiia > Opitutales > Seribacteraceae > Seribacter. The sequence goes on along the minus strand of JABGWD010000335.1, from coordinate 23,672 downwards.
TCTTGAGCCGTTACTTTCATATCGGAAGCGATCGGAGCGTCATTGCTTGGCTTGATATCCAAAACCAAGGCGGCTTCGTTGCTTTTGAGTTTTCCGTCGTAGGCTTTGAACTTGATCGAATCACCACCATTGTAGTGCGGGTTGGGGAAATAAAGCCATTTTCCGTTATCCTTGATCATGAATCCGTTTTGAGGCTTTTGGGTGACTTCGAGTTGGAGGTCGTCTCCATCCGGATCACCGTACTGCAAGCTAAGAACAACGGGTTCGTCTTCCATGGAGACGACCTTGCCCGGTTTGGCCCACGGGGCGTCATTGACAGCGGATATCCTGAACTGAACCTTTGCGGTATTGCTTTCTCTCGATCCATCGGACACCTTGAAAGAAATCTCGTCCACACCGTTGTAATTGGGATTCGGAACATAAGTCAAATTCGGAGCTTTCCCTTCAAGACGGCCATTTTTGGGTTGGGAAACCAGGCTGTAAGTGATGGCCTCTCCCTCTGGGTCGGATCCATTTAGCTTGAATGCCTTGGAGGAATCCTCGATCAGGTTGACCAAGGTAGGCTTGGCGACGGGAGCTGCGTTTTTTCTGACCGTGAGTTTGATTGCAACGGTCTGGTAAGGCTTGGAGGGATCATTGGATGACACCCGGAATTCAGCGGAGTAGTTGCCTTCGCTCAAGTCAGTTGCATCAAAGGAAAGCTTTGCCTGTGACATTCCGTTTCCTTTGATTGAGCCGGCAAGGGTGTCGGACTCGATCCAGTTCGGGACGCTTCCGTTGGCAGACCATTCGAGTGCATTGGCCATCAGTTTCCATCCGTCCGTCTTGGTGTCCCATCCGTTCGTTGATTTTCTTTTGGAAACGGGGTAGAAGTTCAAGTCGACTACCGGGAAAGGGGTTGACTTGAAGGTTACCAAAGGCTGACCGTCTTTCCACTTGGCCACGATTTGGGCTCCTTTTGCCGTCTGGGCGTGGGATAACCTGTACTTTCCGGCGAAAGAACGGACCCCGCTTAGCAATGGGTGAGAGGGCATCGTTTTTTCGCCCAACGAAGAGGAAGTTTCTACCAAAGTTTTGCTTGGGGCAAAGACGGCGTGGCCTTCCTTCTTCCATTGTCCCCCGAGCGTCCATTTTTCCGAGCCTTTGTAGGTGAGGTTTTCACAAACCATGCTTACGACTCCGCCTCCATCCTTGGCGAATGCCGTGATGTTGTCTCCGAGTTTGTTCGTGTCCCGGTAGGCATAATTGCTGTGAACGAGCACGGTGTCGAAGGCCTGGAGTTCTTTTAGGGTAGGGGTAACGCTTTTGACGTCGATCACGGTGATTCCGGCAAAGCGTTTGGTTTCTGCCAAGCCAAGTGCAACGTCCTTGTTGCCGTCGGTATAGTTAGCTCCCAAAATCGCCACTTCGAGGGAGGAATTGGGATTTCCTCCCAAGATCCTGAAAGCTGCTTCGCTTCCTTTTTCACTCGATGCGTCAGCGATTTGATCAACCGGGATTCCGGGGTTGTTGAATTCAGGAGCGCGGTTGTTGAGCGCTTCGAGCAATGCGTTGAGGTCCCGGTTCCTTGACCGACTCCTTTCGGTCTCCACAAGCGTCGCGTCCCAAACGGCGCTTGCCTGACCGACGTTCGACAAGCTCAATGTCTCCACACCCTTTTGGTTTGGTTCCAAAGTCCTGGAGATGGACTTGGGTGAGACGAGTAGGGAAGGGGGGAGTACCGATTTGAAGGCAACCGGAACTTTGAGATCGGAGGAATTCTTCGCATTGGAGACGATGGTCAAGTGGGTCGAAACCGTTCCGCTTGATTTTGGATTGGCGAGGATGGTTATTGCTCTCTTTTCACCGGCTTTGAGCGATAAGGTCGATGGCGTTACAGTCAGATCCTTGTGGCCGAGGGTAAGACTGGATACCTTCAAGTCGGCCGTTCCGGGGTTGGAGACGGTAAGCTGGAGTTCCTTCTTGTTGCCGACCCACAATTCGCCGAAATCCAAGGACTTCTTGTCGGTCGCGATTTCAGGATCTCCCGTCACCGTGAGTACAACTGGGAATTCCAGAACTTTGGCGAGAGGATCGTTGGTGTCGAAACAAACGATGGCCCGTTTGGTACCGGCGGTGAGCTTGGTTGCGTCTACGCCGAAGGTGAGTGTGGACGAATTACCCGCCGCTACGCTTCCGTTTTCGGGGGAAACGCTTAACCAACCCGGAGAAAATCCTTCCAAAGCCTTCAGCAAGTTGAGCCTGCCGGGGGCGACCATTTTGCCTTCGTAAGATTTGACGGGATCCACTGATTCCATGAGCGTCCGCTTGAGTTCGGCATAACCGGCGCCCTTGTTCATTGAGAGCACGAGAGCGGCGGCACCGGCAACGTGAGGGGTTGCCATGGAGGTTCCACTTAGCTTGGCCAAGCCGTTGTTGGGAGCGAGATTAAGAATGCTTACCCCGGGAGCAGCCATGTCCACGCTCGTCTTTCCGTAGCAAGTGAAGTAGGCAAGCCGGTCGGCGCTGTCGGAAGCTGCGACTGCCAGGACGTTGGGGCTGAGGTAACTGGAGGGGTAATGAGGTCTGCTGTCGTTATTCGAACCCGAGTTGCCGGCGGCGGCGCAGAAGAGGTGTCCGTTTTGACCGGCCCGGTCGATGGCCTCCTTCATCGCCCTGCTTGAACCTCCGCCACCCCAACTGTTGTTGCTGATGGGGAAATCCATGGCGGTGCAATAGGCGACTGCATCGATGGCGTCGGAAACGCTTCCCCATCCCCGGTCGCTGAGGAACTTCAAGGCCACAAGCTTGGTATTCCAGGCCACGCCGGCCACTTGAAGGTTATTGTTGCTGGCGGCCGCTATGGTGCCGGCGACATGGGTGCCGTGCTTGTTGCCGTCCATTGGGTTGTTGTCGTTGTTGCAGAAATCCCAGCCATAAACGTCGTCCACGTAACCGTTCCCGTCATCGTCTTTGCGGTTGTTGGCGATTTCGCCTGGGTTTATCCAAATGTTCCCTTGCAGGTCCTTGTGGTTGTAATCGATACCGGTGTCGATTACGGCCACGATTACGCTGGGGCTGCCCTTTGTCTTTTCCCATGCCTGAGGGGCTTTGATCTTCTGCAAGGCATATTGGTTTCTCCACTCCGGGTCATTGGGAAGTACCGAGGAACGTCGGATATAGTCCGGTTCGACGTATTCCACGGCAGGATCTTCGGACAAGGCTTTGGCGACGTCCCTGAGGTTCGCGCTTTGAACCGTTTCGACAAGGGCGAGGTTCAAGCCGTTCAAGGCCCTGACTCCGTTGCCCGTCTTGCGCGCTTTGGCCAATTCCCTCAAGATCTTGACTTGGGTGGAGAGAGCCCCTGGGTTGGACAATCCGGATTGTCCGTTTTTGTATCGAACGATCAAACGGTTGGGCACGTGTTCGTCGGCAAACGGATCGCTTTGTTCCGCGGTGGGTCCGTCCACGCCGATTCCATTGTTTCCATTTGCCTCGTTGCGGATTTCCTTGAGCCTGAAAGTGCCCGTGGCCTTCCCCTTGTTGAGGAGCGAGGCGAGAGATTTTGTTTTTTGCCCGGCCGCAACGGTAATGGAAAGGTTATCCGGGTTGAATGCGAAACGGGGTGAGGCGATGCCCTTGCCACGCAAGCTGATGCGGGTCGGGGAATTTTCCGCGTTTGAATAAACCTGAGCCGTGCTTGCATAATTGGTTCCGTTCACGGGGCTGAAGCGGAGCAAGAGGCTTGAAGTTTCACCCGGAGCCAGAGACTTGGAGCTTGCGGAAGCCGTGAAGACTCCGTTGCCGGTGTTGATTTGGCCGATCGTCACGGCTGCGTTCCCCGAATTCGTGACTTGAACTGTTTTTTCGCCAATCGCTCCTACGGAGACTTCTCCGAAATCAACGGTGGTTGGGGTGACCGCCAAAGTCCTGGTGGCTTGGATGGTCAGGCTTACGGGGACCTCGGCAGAAGGCCTTTTTGGGTCGTTCCCGTTGATTCCGAGGATGGCCTTGTAGGTTCCCGCGAGAATCCCTCCTGATTTGAAAGTGACGGGAACGTTCAGGTATTTGCCACCAGCGATCGTTCCTGAGGTCGTTGCGACGTGAAGCCACTTGGGGGAAGTGGAAATCCGGATGGTGGAGTCTGCTTTGACTTGTTTGTTGTTGTAGGCGACGAGCAAAGCTTGGTCGGCGGATTCGTTTTGAATGCCCGTGGTGGCCCGCTCGATCTTTCCGTCCATTTTCTCATAATGGAAGTAGACGACGCCGTTGCGGTTGAGGGAGGCTTGGAAGGTGTATTCGCCGATTCCGGCAAAGTCCTTTACCCGGTTCCATTGGACGAGGAGTTCGTTTGAGGTTTCTTGAACGTAAACGTCACCTCCGCGGGAGGGATCCAGATCCATGGCGAAAGGAGCGATCATGTTGCCCGGCATCATGGTCGTCGGAAGGGGGAAATGACCGTGCTCGGAAGATCCCTTGCCCAAAGTCAGGTAACCGTTCGAACTTACGAACACCTCTTTGAAAGTCTTGCCGTACAATTCCATGGCGAAGGGGAGGGCGACCTTGTCGAACGCGTCGTCGGACTTGGAGGCTTCGCTCAAGAGCTTGCCTGTTTTGGAAATATCCTTCCACTGGTGAGCAGGGCCGGCCGCATCATTCGAATCCGTCCAGTTGTACCCGTGCAAGTCGGGTCCGCCACCCAAGGTCGACACGGGCATTCCCTCGCGGTTGTCGGTGGCTCCCTTTTCCATGGGCGTGAAATGGGATTGGGCGAAGAAGGGAGCGGAGAGTGATTTGCCTCCACTCGTGGTTGCTCCCTTGAGGGTCCAGGTCAGGGGGCTTCCACCGGAATTGGAAATCCGCAAGTTGACGGTTCTTTCCTGTTTGCTCTTCAAGGTGGCGGAGAGGGAAGAGGGGGTGACAACCATGACCGGCGGAAGAGATCCTTCTCCCGAGATTTGGAACGTTCTTGTCTTGCCCCCGTCTTCATTGGTCAAAACCAAAGCCGAACTCGCCACCTTGCCGGCTGATTTTGGGGTGAAGTAGATCGTTGCATCCCTCTTTTCGCCGGCCTTGAGTGCAAAGGGAAGGGAGAGTCGGTGGGAAAAGGCCGAATTCCTGAAGACAAACTGGGTGACGGTCAACGCCTTGGTTCCGGCGTTACTGAGAATCAAAGGCTTCTCGGCGGTTTGCCCAACGTAGGTGTTTTCGAAGGAGAGGGAAGACGGGCGGAAGACCAACCCGGCCTTCTCGCTCAGTTTCTGAGCCGTGACCTTGATTTTCTTTTGCGGTTCGTCCGGATCGTTGGAACTGATGAGGATGTGCGCTTCTTCGTACTCGGTTGGCATTTTGGATGCATCGGCGGAAACGTTCAGGGCAATGGATTTTCCGGCCGGCAAACTGCCGTTGTTGTTGTTTTCCGCGTCCCCTTTGGTTTTTCTATTGTCGAAAACCTTAAGTTCATCGAGGTACCCTTTGTAGTATGGGCCATACCAATCTTTTCCTACGGTAACGGAGGTGTTGAGGAACTGAATGCGTTGGGTTTGGATTCCTGACTTAACCAACTTTCCGTTCAGGTAGAGTGTGGCCTTGTTGCCTTTGCATACGGTTGAAAAATGATTCCAATTTGCAAGGTTCGAGCTTACTCCCAAAGTTGTCGCATAAAGATAGTGGGCGTGCTGGTAGGTAGCGAAGCCATTTGTTCCCAAGGTAATTCCAAGTCCTGCGAATTTACCTGAACTTCCTCCGTGTCTTGCCTCTACGATCACGGTTCTGGATCCAACCCCCGTGACCCCGGAGTTGTATTCATTGCCGATGTAATTCGTTCTTTCGGGTTTGGCCCAAAAACTAATCTCGAAATTATCTTCGAGTCTTTCTTTCAAAGGGAAAGTCAAACGATCGTTCACTCCGTCAAAATAGAGAGTGCCGTTGGTTTTTTGGTTTCTGTCCGGACGAAAGGTCGGTCCATTCAAGGTTGCATGGTTTTGATTTCCGGAAACGTCCTTGGCGTCCCCGTCGAAAGGGAAGTTTGCGACCAATCCTTTTTCCCCTTGCGAATCACCTATGGTCAGCCATTGAGGAGTTTCCCCGCTTCCTTCTCCCTTGAGGAACAGACTGTGCCAACCTTGAGCGGCAACCGTTGCGACTTCTTTATCCAAGATTTTGAAAGGTTTATTTCGCTCGCTTTGGGTGCCGTCTCCTAGTTGCCCTTGATTATTTAATCCCATAGCCCAAAGGCTCCCATCATTTTTCACGATCAAGTTGTGATAAGTTCCTGAGTCGACCATTTTGACTCCTTCCGGAAGAATGCTAACTGGCCTATATCGGTCGTTTTTGGTCCCGTCCCCCAACTGTCCGTAAGAATTACGACCCATGGCCCAAAGGCTCCCGTCTTGTTTAAGGAAGAGGGAATGATAGGCTCCACCGCTAATTGCATTTACGCCATTTGAAAGAACTTTAACCGGCCTGTTTCGGTCGTTTTTGGAGCCGTCTCCCAATTGCCCATATGAGTTTCGCCCCATTGTCCATAAGCTACCATCTTTCTTAAGGATAAGGCTATGGTAGTAACCTGCCGCGATATTCTCTACTCCGTCCGAGAGAACCAGTACTGGCTTTGAACGAAGGGTTCTTGAGCCGTCTCCCAATTCTCCATGATAATTCCTCCCCATGGCCCAAAGGCTGCCGTCTTTCTTGAGGATAAGGCTATGGTAGGCTCCCGCTGTCGCTGCCTTGACTTCTCCATCGATAATCTTGACCGGTTTGGAACGATCGGTCTTGGTTCCATCGCCGAGCTGCCCATAACGATTGTAGCCCGTCGCCCAAAGGCTGCCGTCCTTTTTGAGGATGAGAGTATGGTAGGCACCCCCTGCTACCGCCTTGACTTCTCCATCGATAATCTTGACCGGTTTGGAACGATCGGTCTTGGTTCCATCGCCGAGCTGCCCATAACGATTGTAGCCCGTCGCCCAAAGGCTGCCGTCCTTTTTAAGGAAAAAGCTATGGTGTCCGCCACCTTCAACTGATTCGACTTCCGCCAATTTAAGAGGAAGGGGTTTGGTGCGAATGGTCCTCGTTCCATCGCCGAGTTGACCATAATAATTGTATCCCATCGCAAAAGCTTCGGTCTTCTTCGAAGGGTTCCCTGATGCCCCTACAACGGAAACCGAGTAGGTCAGTTCCCCGTCTCCTTTGTTGGAGAGGGTGAGGTCTTGGGTCTTGGTTTCGTTTTCATTGAGATCGAAATGCATGCTTTCGGGGTTCACGGCCAAATCCGGAGTGGTTGCGATCTCTGCGGACAAGGGAATGACCAACCGGGGTGCGTTTTTCGCATCGCTGACGACGATCATGTTCGTTTGGTGTATGCCCTTGATCGCGCTTTTGAACGTAACCTTGCCAGATTGAGAGGTTTTGGATTTAAGGACAGTCGGAGCATTGAAGGAAACGCTGAAGGGGCTCTGGGAACCATTTTCAGTAAAGATCTCTTTGATGTCTTCCTTGGTCAGGGCTTTGTGGTAAACCCTCAGGTCATCAAGCTTGCCAGCAAAATATTGATGTGATTGCCAACCTCCTCCAACGGAATCTTGATCAGAGCCAAACCAAAGTCCGTTTGGACTGATGGATTGGGTTCCCAAAACTGATTTTCTGGAGAATGCCAATTCGGAGTCGACGTAAATGCTTATGGAAGAATTTTGACCGTCTCTTACGTAACTGAGCATCTTCCATTTGTCATACCAACTCGAAGTTGGAACGTTGGTACTTCCGTAAGAACTCTTGAAAAAGAAATCGATCTGATTTCTTTGTGAAATCAAGAGTAATTCGTTGTTCTTTGCAGAGTTGGCTCCCGAAAGGAAGGTAGGTGAGCGGTGTTTGGAGGTCATGTTAATCCAGAAATTGGCTGTAAAATCTTGGATCCCCGTCAGAACCTCTCTTTTGAGCTTCAACTTGTTTTTGATTCCGTCGAAGAAGAGTGCGTTTCCCTTTCGGCCTTTTACCCATGGCTCTTTGTTGCTTTCAAAGTCGACCAGGCTAGCGTTGCGGCCTGATCCACTGGTGTCATTTGCCACGAGTCCGCTTGTCTCGTCGAAAAGCCAATGTCCCATTAAGTGTCCCTGTTTTGCTTTGGAACCCTCCACGTAGATCTCCGAGATTTTGGTGTCCGAGCTTCCTGCATTTCCAAGAGTGAATTCGAGCGTTTTGCTTTGATTCGCCGCTACTTGCCCAAATTCGATTTTGGCGGGCTTGGCGGCGATGAGCCTTTCCTTGGCCGGTTCGGTTTGAAGAGCCTTGAAGGCGTTGAGCCGGCCTCCGGTTACGCATCTCTCCTTAAGCCCTGCCTCGGCGTCGGTCGAATTCATGAGCGTTGCTTTGATCTGTTTGCAGGTCCAGTCCGGGTTGAGCGATTGAACCAAGGCATAGGCCCCTGCCACGTGAGGGGTGGCCATGGAAGTACCACTGTAAGTGGCGTAGCGGTTTCCGGGAACCGTGCTGTAAATGCTTACTCCGGGAGCAAACAGATCGACGCTCTTTTTGCCATAGCAAGAGGAGCTTGCTCTATTGCCTCTGTGGTCATGCGAGCCTACCGCAATCACGTTATCCAGGTCATAGGAAGCGGGGTAGCTGGGGCGCGAGTCGTTGTTGCCGTTGTGGTTGCCGGCGGCGGCAATGAAGCCGATGCCCTTTTTCCCGGCTTCTTCAATGGCTCGTTTAAGGGATGAGGAAGAACCTCCTCCACCCCAGGAGTTGGAAGTGAAGTCCACTCCGATCTTGGTGGCGTAGGCTACTGATTTAATGGCGTCGGAAGTCGAGCCGCTACCGGAGCGGGAGAGGAATTTGATTCCGACCATCGATACGTTCCAGGCCACACCGACCACGCCTTTTCCATTGTTTCCCACCCCGCCTATCGAGCCGGCGCAGTGAGTGCCGTGGGAGTGGTCGTCGTGTGGGTTGTTGTCGTTGTTCACGAAATCCCATCCATGAACGTCGTCGATGAAACCGTTGCCATCGTCGTCTTTGCCGTTGCCCGCGATTTCACCGGGGTTTGTCCACATGTTGGCTTTCAAGTCCTCGTGGTTGCGGTCGATTCCTGTGTCAATCACCGCACCCAAGACGTTTTTGCTACCTGTTGTCTTGTCCCAAGCCTCGGGGCCGTCGATATCCTTGTCGTTCGTTCCGCCTGTTTGACCCGTGTTGTGCATGCCCCAAAGCTTGTTCCGGTAGGAATCGTTGGGCATCTTTACGATGGTGACGAAATAGTCGGGTTCGACGATTTCGACGAGGTGTTCGATCTCGTTGAGCAATTCCCGTTTTTCGAAATGATTGCCGATGGAGGGTTTGCCCTTGATGTTGACTAGATAAACACCCTCGGTGATTTTGTCTCCCAACGAACAGTTCAGGTCATTGAGTTCTTCCTTGGCCATCTCCATGTCTACGTGAGATTGAAGGTTTACGATCAAATGATCGGCGACGAGCGCTTCGACATGGTGAACCGTTTCCTTGCCTTCGGAATCGACCGTCAAGGATTCCTCGACGATCAGGTAGGGATACTTGAAGGAGGTTTTGCGCAGAGTGAATCTATTCAATTTATTACCACCAAGCTCGTTCTTTATCGGATTTTCCTTCTTGGACTCGATCACTTCGAGGGTAATATCCTCTATTTTTTGCATATAATTGCTCTCGGAAACGAGAGGGCGGTTTTCCGCCTGCATGGGAGAAGACGTGACTTGGGGCCCTAACAAGTTATCCATGGATTCGTCCGTTTCTTCTTCAATGAAGGCCTCCGGTCCGTCCGTTGCATTCGATCTGGTTTCTACTTCGGTTGGCTTCGCTGGCCGCTCGTCCGAGTTTGATTCTTCAGTCGGTTGACTTTTGGAGACTTGGGTTTCGGAGGGCTGCAGGTTGAGGTTCCAAAGGGTCAAGCAGGTGATCCCGAAGAAGCAAAGAAGGAAGGCGATTTTTTTCATAATGAGATATAGGATGTTTATGTATGTAATTACACTAAAAACGGAAATACGGATTTAGTCAAACAAATATTTTCAAAAAAATTCCCCTTTTCCGATTAGGCCGCAAACCGTGACTTTCCCAACAACCCGGGCATTGCCCAAGACTAGTATTTCACGACGAAAGTACGGACGGACTTGGGTGGGATCGGGGAGGAGGGGATACCTGATCGCAATTCTTTGACGGATCGGTTTGTGAGGCGTTGACCGAGACTGGGTTGCTCGAAACCTCGGGTTCAATGGCCTGGTATCGGTCCGAGGTTTTTATGGTAACGATCACTAGTGCCGTCCTTGTCCTTGACTGGCACTTGTGGTTCGCACCTCGTGACAAATCTATCGATGGACCTTTCGCGGTCTCATTCATCTTTCCCGTTATGGGAAAAAGAAGAAGTGACCAACTTTGATCAATGAAACTTTTTCGTTTTCGGTGAGTTTGAAACGTAGTAGTGAATTTAACCATGAGGATCTGTTGTTTTTTACTTCTAGCCTTTTTTGTTTCTGTCCCGGACCCTGGATTGTCATCTCTGTATGGGGTCGAGGATTCAGACAAAGCTTCAACTCGCAAAGCCAAGAAGGAAAAGAAGCGACCCCGTCCCGCCCGGAATCAAGGCCAGGTCAAGGCAAGTTCCATCGGCGTACCCGCGCTACCCAAAATCGCCAATGCCCCGCCCGTTCGTCCGGATGGCAAATTGCGCATGGAAGTGGATCAAATCAAAACCGCCGCCCTCTGGGTCGACCGGTATGTCGGGGACGCTCTCGTCAAGGCCGGGCAAAAGCCCAACCTTCCTTCCGATGACTTTGTTTTTCTCCGGAGAATATACTTGGATGCCGTGGGACGGATTCCAACGGACGACGAAGCGTCCTCCTTTCTCAAGAACAAGGATCCGGAAAAGCGCAGAAAGCTTATCGACGAGCTTCTTCTTTCGGACGGTTACCGTTCGCATCTATTCAATTGGTTGGCCGACCTTCTTCGGCACAAGCAATCGATCAAGAGAACCAACTACAGTTATTACGAGAGGTGGCTCAAGGATCAAATCTCCCAGAACCGTTCTTGGGACGAGATGGTTTTCGAAATGCTTTCCGCGGAGGGCAGCATCGCTAGTTCCGGTCCTGCGGGCTACCTGCTTCGAGATCCTGGTATGCCTCTCGATAACTTGTCCAACACCCTCAACGTCTTCCTCGGAGCCAACGTGGCTTGCGCCCAATGTCACGATCATCCGTTGGCCGATTGGACGCAGCGTGAATTCTACGAATTGGCCGCCTTTTTCGGTGCTACGGACGTGAGCGACCGGGACCCGAGAAAGGTCGGTAACCGTCTCAAGACGGACGAGATCTCCAAGCAGGACGTCATCAAGGCGGTGGCTCCCAATATGGCCCGCGTCCACACCAAAGGCACCCAGGCATTGAAGTTTCCTGACGATTACGCCTATGACGACGTCAAGCCCGGCAGTCCGGTGAATCCCCTCCTTTTCGTTTGGGAATCGGGTGATGAGAAAGGACCCGCTTACGACGTAAACCTCAAGAACCCGAAAAACTTGCGGGCTAGCTTTGCCCAGTGGCTTACTCATGAAAAAAACCCACGCTTTGCCGCCACCATCGCAAACCGTCTTTGGCAAAGGTCTTTCGGCCTTGGTGTCAAGGAACCTCTCGATGATCTGGACGACTTGTCCAAGTCCTCCAACCCCGCGCTTCTCCAGCTCCTCGGACAGGTCATGGTCAAAGCTGATTTCGATCTCCGGGAATTTCAGCGGGTACTATTTAACTCCAAGGCCTACCAAGCCAAGGCAAGCGTGAGCCCTCCAATCGGGGAGTTGGACGACTATCTTTTCCCCGGACCCCTTCTGCGCAGGATGACTGCGGAGCAGGCGTGGGATTCGATTCTGGTCCTCGTCGTGGGAGAGAAAATTGACTCGTATAAAATCGACCGATCTCATCGCGTTACCCGCTATGATTTTCCTTATGACAAAATGTCCCCGGAAAACGTAAGCAAGGTGGTTTTGGCCATGAAGAAGAGCGGACATCTGGACAAGGACGTAGGAAGTCGCCTCAACGAGAAGGACTATGTCGAGGGCAAACGTCCTCCTAAGATTGGGAGGGAATTCCTCCTGCGGGCATCAGAGATGAACCAACCTGCCCGCGATGATCATTTCCTGCGTATGTTCGGTCAGTCCTCCCGGGAACTGGTCAATGACTCGAGTTCAGAGGGAAGCATTCCGCAAACCCTCATGCTCATGAACGGCGATATCCAGTTTATGCTTTCGGATAAGCAATCCAGACTATCTATCAAACTCAAGAAGAGCGGAGGTTTCGATCCGGCCGTGCAATTTCTTTTCATGAGTTTCTTTGGTCGTCCTCCTTCCCCGGACGAATTGGCCGCCATTCGGGAAGCCCTGCAACAGGGCATGAAAAAGGAAGACCTGACCTGGGCTCTTTTCAATTCCACGGAATTTCTTTTCGTTCAGTAACGAAGCAAACCATCAAAAACGTCATGACTGACTTCATTCTAGAAAGACGAACATTCATCGAGAGATGCGCCCTAGGCGCCTTCGGGCTTTCGGTTTTGCCCGACTTGAGCGCGGCAGAACCCGTTGGCGGAGGGAACGGTTTCGGCAAGGCCAAGCGAATCATCTTCCTTCAGGTCAAAGGAGGCATGAGCCACATCGATACCTTTGATCCCAAGACCGGCCCTACTCAAGGGCCTGGAAAAGCGATCCGCACCAAATCGGATTATCAAGTCACGGAGTACTTGCCTGAAACGGCAAAGGTGGCAGACAAGATTTCCGTCATCCGCAGTATGACCGCCAAAGTCGGAGTTCATGGCCCGGCACAGTACTTCATGCGAACCGCCTTCACCCAACGCAATACCATCAAGCATCCCAACCTCGGGGCGTGGGCTCAGCACTATCTCGGGGAAAGTCATGACACTCTTCCTTCCTCGGCTTGCATCAACTCCGGTCCAAAATATGGAAACGGCTTTTTCCCGACCGCCTTCAGTCCCATACCCATCCTTAACCCGGACAAGGGACTCAGAAACATCAGGACCCGGGGAGGAAGCGAAGCGCTCGGCGAGCGCCTGGCCTTGTCGGAAAAGCTCAGTTCCTTCTTCTCCAACCGATACCCGGATCAGAATGTCAAGTCCTACCGCGAGTTCTACGACAACACCCTTCGCCTCCTTAAGAGTAAGGATCTCGATTCCTTCGACCTTGGAAAGGAACCTGCCGCCATGCGCGAGAAATACGGCCTCAGCAAATTCGGACAAGGTTGTCTTCTTGCCCGCCGCTTGGTGGAAACGGGCGTTCGATACGTGGAGGTGGCGACCGATGGGTGGGATATGCACAACAACTTGCAGAGTGACATGGAGGATCTGAGTCCCTCCTTCGATCAAGCCTATGCGGCTTTGATTTCCGACTTGGATCAGCGCGGGATGCTGGATAGCACATTGGTGGTTATGGCCACCGAGTTCGGTCGCAAGCCACAATATAGTGGAAATGGTCGGGGGCATTACCCGATATGCTTTTGTTCCGTACTCGCCGGTGGCGGTGTGAAGCGCGGATACGTTTATGGTTCGAGTGACAAGGAGGGCGCTTACCCCGACAACCCGGTAACGGTTCACGATTTGCATGCCACTGTCGGATGGGCTGCCGGTCTGCCTCTTAAGAAAGAAGTCCTGTCCTCTTCGGGGAGACCCTTCTTCGTCGGAGGAGCCAAGGCCAAGCCCGTCCATCAACTTTTCGCCTAGGTTGAAAAAATTCTCCTGCATCCTTCTGATTTGCATCGGCACCCTTGGTGTCTATGGGGCCAAGAGCAAATCCAACAGCAAAGGCTCGGACAGCCCGTTGGTTATTGGTCCGATCATAAGTGTTTCCGGGACAAATACAGTAACCATTTTGCACGGAGGGGAATTCGAACGGAAATTGAACCTCTCCAAGGATACCGAGATTGTGTTCGTAGGTATGCCTGCGACCTCCCGTTCGCTCAAGGTCGGTTATGGAGCCAAGGCGAGCATAAAGAACGGGACCGTTCGCTCGCTCAAGCTAACCTTGCCGGTTAAGGATTCCGCCTCTCTCGGTCCCGATCGTACCAAGCTATCCATTGCTCAGGTTCTGGCCAAGGCCGATGGAAATGCGGATGGCGGATTGGATTACGTCGAAATGAGCCGATGGATCTATCATTCCCCAAAGCATGGGCCGGATACCTTCTTGAAAACGGATAAAAACAAGGATGGGCTGGTCGGCCCGAAGGAACTGCCCAAGTTGCTTGCCGGGGTAAGTTGGTGGAAATATTCCCGCAAGTCGTCCGGCGAATGGTTTCGGGCAGCGGACGCGAATGGGGATGGCGTCTTGGACTTGAAGGAATTCACCAGTATCGCGGCAGGAAAAAACCATGCCGAGAACGTCTTCAAGCGAACGGACAAGAACAAGGACGGAAGCTTGGACGGCAAGGAAGTGGAAAAGTACGTCGATCAATTGATCGGATCCGCCCACTGAGGGAATTACGGGAAACTTGCCGTTTCCCTTTGACCTTGTTCCTTAAACCCGTTTTCTGCGAAAGGTAATGAAAACAAGGCATCCACTGCCCCTGAACTTGGTTTTTTCCTCCGATGAGTAACCTGATGCGATTTGGTGCCGTTGGAGACGGCAAGGCCGATGATACGGAGGCGGTCCGGCATGCGGTTGCCGAGGGCGATGGCATGCTTCATTTTCCACCGGGCACTTACCGCATAACCTCTACAATTGAGGTCAAGCTGACCGGTCAAGGACCTTTGGGAATAGATGGCACCGGTGGTGCGGCTCGTGTCGTGATGGCGGGCAAGGGTCCCGCTTTTCGTTTGGTCGGTTCGCATGGTGGCACGGGCGATCCGGCAAGCCGGAAGGGTAACGTACAAACTCACCAGCGCATGCCCACGATCAAGAACATAGAGGTGGAAGGTGCCCATCCGGAAGCCGATGGTTTTGAATTGATCCGGACCATGCAGCCCGTTTTCGAGGGCGTGATGGTCACGCGTTGCCGTCATGGGATTCACCTGGTCGAAAGAAACCGCAACGTAGTGATTTCCCATTGCCACCTTTATTTCAATACCGGAGTGGGCATTTATCTCGATGGCGTGAACCTCCACCAAATCAATATAGCAAGTAGCCACATAAGCTATAACCGGCGAGGCGGCATTCGTATCGAGCGCTCGGAAGTACGCAACCTGCAGATCACGGGAAACGACATTGAATACAATAACTTTCGAGCCCACAAAACCGAACCGGAACCGACTGCGGAAATTTACGTCGACGTCTCTGCCGAAGGAGCCAGCGTGAACGAGGTTACCATTGCGTCCAATACCATTCAGGCCACCGAGTCTCCCGGAGGTGCAAACATTCGCATCAAGGAGAAACCCGACGCATCCCGTCCGCCGGGACTCTTTGCAATTTCGGGCAACGTCATCGGAAGCCAGGAAAACAACGTCCACCTGACCGGTTGTTACGGAATCGCACTTAGCGGAAACACAATCTATTCCTGTGGTCACCGAAACCTCCTCATCGAGGACTCCCAGCTCGTTAACGTGAGTGGTAACACCTTTCGCAGGCATACTCCCAAATATGGTACCGGGGTGCGTTTCGAGCGCTCGACCGACATAACCTTTGCCGGTTGCGCCATCCATGACGAATCGGAGAGCGGACAACCCAAGTTAAATGCACTCTTGGAACTGGCCGATTGCGAGCGCATCAACGTCACGGGAAGTCAGTTTCTCAATGGAGTGACCGGAGTGGATGCGATCAATTGCGCGCAGGTTGTCCTTACCGGCAATACCATTTGTGATTCCCGAGACAAACCCATTGCAAAGCATGCAGTGAGGTTTTCCGGCAAGGACGAGAATCACTTGGTAGCCAACAACGTCATTGGAAAAACCTCCGGCAAGCCGATTGCGGGTGCAGTCCAAGCCAGCGGGAACGTGGTGAGCGGGAAATGAGCATGATTTTTCCATTGTCCTCCGATTGCGTAGACTTTTCGCGTCCGCATTGGTTGGAGGGAGGGCATTGACGAAAGTGCCCAACGGAATCAAAGCTGTCGTCTTCGATATGGACGGCGTCATCATTGACAGCGAACCCAATCACTACCGTGCGATTTGCGAGGCAATCGGGGAGGGGATGACCCTTTCCTATGATGATTTCCTAGGCAGGTTTGCGGGCGGAGACGAGCGTTATGCGATGGGTGAAATGGCCAAGGAGCTTGGCATTGATTACGACGAGGAACTTTTTCGGGAATGGTCGAACCGAAAGGCCGCGGCTTATGCCCAATTCGTTTCCGAGAATGCCGAGCCTATGCCGGGAGCCGTTGACTTCGTGTCGACGGTGGCGCGGGCCTTCCCGGTTGGGTTGGCAACGGGTTCCCGCCGCTCCGACGTGAATGCCGCTCTCCGGGTTCTGGCGGGAGGACGCTTGGAGGGGGTTTTTCAAACGATCGTTACCTCAGACGACGTCCAAAAACCGAAACCTCATCCGGCAACCTATGCAAAGGCGGTGGAGAACTTGGGCTTTCAGCCAAATGAGTGCGTCGCCTTCGAGGATTCCCCAAACGGAATTCTCTCCGCCAAGGGAGCGGGGCTAAGGGTGATCGGCATATCCGCCATGCACGGTGCGGACAAGCTTGGGGAGGCCGATCGAGTCGTGCCTGATCTCCGGGGAGCTTCTCTTGACTCGTTTTATTCTTGGTTGGACTGATTTTTCCCTGCTTGGGAATTTCTACCATTCCCATCCCTTGGAAACCGGTCCTTCGGGAAATGAGACTTAGACGACATGGTTTAGGGCATGTACGATGTTGAGGGAGTCGTTTCCGATGCGTTCCATCTCATTCAGGATGTCGACGTAGATCATCTCCGCCTTGACGTTTACCGCTTCTTTCATCCTCTTGACGGCATTTTTCCTTAGCATTTTCCTCGATGCATCAATTCGGTCCTCGATTCCTTCGGCAACTTCCAATTCGGGCAAAACGCTCTTGTCCTTCAAGTGGGTTTGGTAGAGCTCCATGAAATCGATAATTTGTTCAGAGAACACCTTGATTTCCCGCTTGGTTTCCTCCGGTAAAGTGCGGTTTTTCCGGTACTTGCGGTGCGCCAGTTGAACGAGGCGGTGACAGCAATCGCCAATGTCCTCGAGTTCCGCAGTTACGCGAAGCAATGAAGTTACGCGCAAGGCACGCTCACCTGCCAAACTTTCGGTCGTGCAATGAATCAAGGTCTGGGTGATATCAAAAGCCAGTTCGTCGCATTTATCTTCTAGTGCGATCAGTTCCTTGATCAACTTGCCCTTGTCTTCTTCCGGATGCTCGAATATCTCGACAAAGCCCTCGAACATATACCGGGCGACAGCAGCCAGACGGTCAATTTCAGCCTCAACCAGAGCTAGGTTGAGCTCTCCTGTCTTAGGTAGCACACCTGATCCCTCGTAGTGTAAGGCAGCCAGACTTCCAGGGGGGGGATCCCCCTCGGTTTCCGACGTTGGTTTGACCAATCGTTCCACCAAACGGCCCAAGTGCGGAGTGAAGCCGATCAAGAGGGCAATGTTGGTCAAGTTGAAGAGGGTATGGAAAAGGGACAGGTGCAAGGGGATGTTTGTGTCCACGATCTCCTTCCTCGCCTTTTTTAAGTCGTCTTCGGAAGGATCTTTGTCAAAACCCGATTCCTTAAGATGGGCAATGGCCTCGGCTTCAGGAATGTTAACGTTCACGATCTCTTTCCTCGCCTTATTCAGGTCATCCTTCGAGGGATTTCCTTTGAAACCCGATTCTCTAAGATGAGCCGTTGCCTCGGCTGCAGTTATCTTCTCGGGGTTGTGGCCTCCTATTGGGCCTGGCATAATATAATCAACCATTGCAATGAAGGGATAGAAGAGCACCAACATCCAACAGACTCCTGCGATATTGAAAATGAAATGAGCCCGAGCCGCTCTTTTGGCATTAATGTTGGCCCCGATGGAAGCGAGCCAGGCGGTCACCGTGGTTCCGATGTTTTCTCCCATTACGATGGCTGCGGCGATTTCAAAATCAATCCATCCGTTGATGGCAACGATGATGGTGATACCCATGGCGGCCGAGGAAGACTGGACGAGGATGGTGAGAAAAACTCCGATGACGAGGAAGATCAGGACCGATCCAAACCCATAGCTGTTCAGTTGTTCTATGAAGCCCTGAATGCTTAGCACGAGCTCTTGATCCGCAGGGTCCGGGCTCTTGAGCAGGCTCTTGACGTCGGGTACGGCGTTTTTAAGCTCGCTCAACCCAAAGAAAAGCAAACCGAATCCGACAAGGAATTCTCCTGAGTGCTTGAACTTAGGCTTGCTCGAAAAGACCAAGGGCAAACCGATTCCGATAATCGGCAGAGCGATCTTGGAAAGGCTGAATTTGCCAATGGTTGCGATGATCCATCCTGTCAGAGTCGTTCCAAGGTTCGCGCCCATGATCACCCCGATGGATTCGATCAAAGTAAGGAGTTGGGCGTTTACGAAACTGACCACCATGACGGTGGTGGCGGATGAGGACTGAACCAGGCAGGTTACCAGCAAACCGGTCATGAGACCGAAGAAACGGTTCTGGGTCATCGTCGCCATGATCCGGCGCATCCCTTCTCCGGCAACTTTTTGGATACCTTCGCTCATTACTCGCATCCCGAACAAAAAGATTCCCAGTCCTCCCAGGACATAAAGCAATCTGACGATGAAGTCCCAAGTAGTTACGTTTCCCATGGCGAGTCTATTTTTTGTGAGTGTTTTGCTAAGGTTAGGATGAATAAACGGATGGACTACCAGCTGATGCGAAGCGCCGTGGTGAACCCCCAACCGTCGTATTGGTTGTTGGCGGCGACCGATTTCATGTCGGTGTACTGCAGACCGCTTTGCCATTTGAGCTTGTGCCCGTAGAAAAAATGATTGAGGCCGAAAAAATATTCGGACAACTCGTTGCCTTTGCGGTTTGCCAAGCTGCGCTCCCACTTGCTCGGCTTGAGTTGATCACTGTTAGAACTGTCGAGGAAGGTGTAGCAAAAGATGGCCTGAGTCTTGTCGGTCAGGTCGTAAAAGGGCATCAACTGAAGACCGAATGCGTCCCCGTTCTCCCGGTTGGCGAAATTCAGGTCGCTCCAAAAATGGAACTTTTCCTTTTTCCATTTGGTGACTATGGCGTAGGCGCTTTTCCAATCCTTGTATTTCATCTGGTCCTCGTCCTGAACCATAAGGTCGAAGCGGATCATGGCTTGATCATATCCCAAAGAATCTGCCCAATCACGTCCAAGGGAAACAATGCCGAATTTTCCATAGTCGAACGCGTCAGCGAACTCGGGAGCATTGTCGGAGGAGTAAATTCCTGCAAAATAATTCCATTCGCCCTGAGCTCCGCCCACCGTGACCCCGGGAAAGTATTCTTGGCCAAACCAGATGTTGTCGGCTATCTTTCCTCGCTCGAGGGTATGCAATTTTTTGGAGGAGGTGGAACCATCCAAAGTAAAAGGGGCCGATTGCCTGCCCACCTTGAACTTCATGCCATTTTCCGCAGACCAAGAAACGTAGGTGTCGGTCAATTTTTGGTAAAGTGGTTCCGGTTGCTTCAGGTTCATGTCCGCCTCGGAGTGAACCATGAATCGACCGAAGACAATTGCTTTGAAACCCACTCGGAACCGTCGCCAATCGAAATCACTTTTTGATCCGGCGCTATCTTCGTCAAAACTATGGTAGTCTCCCTGCAGGCGTCCGGTAAGGGAGAATTTGTTCAAAATCCCATCGTCATCGTTTTCGTAGATTACGATTCTGTTCCAGAGCTCATCATAGGGCGATTCCCCGGAGTTTTGGGAAAAAACGGGACCGCAGGCAACAAGGGCGGAAAACAAAGTGATCACGGACTTTATGAGCCGGCAAGTGGTTATGGTCGAATTCATTGTCCCTGACCATAACATCTTATCGTTACGCTATTGGGTCGTGTTTGTTACAATTACGTTACAAACCCATCGACTGTCGCCAATGGGGCTTGGTCAGGAGGGACCGGATCAAGTTGTCAGGGAGCGATTGGAAACCGAAAGGAAAAGACAGAACCCTCGCCAAGTTTGCTCTGAACAACGATTTCCCCACCGTGCGCTTCGATGATTTCCCGGACGATGCTCAGCCCCAATCCGGTACCGCCCCGTTCCCTTGAACGTCCCTTGTCCAAGCGGTAAAAGCGTTCGAAAAGCCTGTCCAATTCCTCTTCGGGGATTCCCTGTCCATCGTCCTCGATCTTGCAGACCACTGACTTGCCGGTTGGATCGAGTTTTGCTTGAACCTCGATAGTGGTCAGGTTTTCGGCATGAACGGTCGCGTTCTCGATGAGGTTTTCGAAGACGCTGATCAGTTTTTCCGAATCCCCGGAGATTTGTAGCGGGGCGGCTGGCAAATCGATGCACAGGCGCGGAGTGTCCTTCTCCAGCCTGGATTTGAAATCCTCCCCGATCTGGTTGATCAAGTCGGAGAGGTCAAGGGTTTGCTTGTCGAGAGTGACGTCGAGGGCGTCCAACCGGGCCAAGGAGAGCAAATCCTCAACCAAGGAATTGAGTCGTTGCGAATTACGGTGAATTTTGAGCAGAAAATTCTTTTTTTGTTTTTCGCTCAAGCTCTTGTAGTCATCGATCAAGGTTTCGGAAAAGCCTTTGATAATGGATACCGGGGTTCGTAGTTCGTGCGATACGTTGGCTACGAAGTCTCTGCGGGCCTGTTCCTGTTCGTCTCTGCTTTGCCGGGTTCCGGGTCTTCCCTCACCCCATAGGGAACGTTCTTTCTTCCGGACAATTTTCCAAGCCGCGAAGAGCCCGGTGAGCAAACCGCAGCCAAGTAAGGCAATCAACCAGTCCGGGACAAACATGGAATCAAGTGATTTTCTCGCCCAGACGATAGCCCACTCCGCGGATCGTCTCGATCTCGAGTCCCGAATCCGCGATCTTCTTGCGAACCCTGCGTATGTGTACGTCCACCGTACGGGTCTCGACCTCGGTATCGAATTTCCATACCCCGAGAAGCAAGTTGTCACGTGTTTGCACTCGTCCCTTGCGCTTGAGAAAATAATGAATCAGCTTGAATTCCGTAAGGGTGAAATCAATTTTGTCACCTGCGATTGAGATACTGTGATCTTCCTCGTCGAGGACGAGTTTACCAAGCATGATCCGGGAATTGGTATCGTTCGATTGATCGGCCAAGCGTTTCAGGATGGATCTTATCCGCAAAATAAGTTCCTGCGAGTCGAACGGTTTCCCCAAGTAGTCGTCCGCCCCTTGTTCCAATCCTTTGATCCTATGTTCCACCCCCGATTTTGCGGTAAGCATAATGACGGGTACTTTTTGCAAGAGGTTGTCCGAACGGATCATCCGCAAGAGTTGGAATCCATCCAAGTCGGGCATCATGACGTCCAGGATGATCAATTCCGGATTGAAATCCCTTGCCTTGCCCAGTGCCTCGAAAGGGTTGTTGGAGAATTTGACCTCAAACCCCTCCTTGCCCAACTGGTAGTGCAAAAGGTCGGTCAGGTCCTTTTCGTCGTCCACGACGAATATCCTTATCCGTGATGTCATAATCAGCTCACGATTCCACGGTGAGGGCTCTTAAATGGCAAGTTTGATTTAAGCCATGGCCCGGGTTTCCTGAATTTGTGTTCTCAAGTCCTCCGCATCGGGGTTGACGTTTGGGCAAAGACTTAAAAACCTATGCGCGATCTATGAATGATCGACTCAAGCTTCTTTTCCTTTGCACCGGAAATTCTTGCCGAAGCCAGATGGCCGAGGGGTGGGCGCGTCACCTCAAGGGAGATGTCGTGGATGCCTACTCTGCGGGGATAGAGACTCATGGATTAAACCCTCATGCGGTTAAGACCATGGCTGAGGCAGGGGTAGACGTCACCTCGCATCGATCCGAAAACATCAAGGACTTCACTGATCAAAAACTCGACGTCGTGGTAACGGTTTGCGGGCATGCTCACGAGACCTGTCCGGTTTTTCCCGCCGATTGCCGACTGGTTCACGTCGGGTTCGAGGATCCGCCCGAAATGGCAAGGGAGTTGGCGGATGCAGGGGCGTCGGAAGAAGAGCAATTGAATTGCTACCGCAAGGTCAGGGATGAAATCAAGGGTTTCGTCGAGACCCTGCCCGAATGCTTGGATCAGGACAGCTGAAAAGTTGGTTCCATATTGGGCCCAGAATTGATATAACCAAAACTATGGCTAAATACCTTTCAGAATTTCTCGGTACAGCATTTTTATTCTGTGCCGTCGTCGGTTCGGGAATAATGGGGGAGAACCTAAACTCGGAAAATGACCAGGTAACTTTGCTTACCAATACCTTGGCCACGGTTTTCGCCCTTTATTTTCTGATCAGTTCTTTGCAGCCATTCAGCACTCATTTCAATCCGGCCGTTTCCTTTGTCTTTTGCATGAAGGGAGAAATTTCAGTCAGGACTTGTACGGTCTTCGTTGCTTTGCAAATCACGGGAGCCGTTTGCGGGGTGATGCTCGCCAACTACATGTTCGGCATCGAGCCTGTGAACTTCTCGGAAAAAGCCAGGTCGGGGACGAATATTTTCGTCAGTGAGGTCTTCGCGACTTTCGGGCTCCTGTTGGTGATCCTTTTGTCGACCAAGGAAAAAGTTGCGGGCGGAGTGGCCGCCTATATCGGGGCGGCTTACTGGTTTACTTCTTCCACGTCCTTTGCAAACCCTGCCGGAACGATCGGCCGGGCATTCTCGAATACTTTTGCGGGCATAAGCCCGGATGACGTGATTGCCTTCTGCGCAGCCCAGGTTATTGGCGCCATGTTCGCCTACCTGCTCTATAAAAACGTTTTTAGTAATAGTTGATTGCATCGTGGCGATAGTTGAAGGTTTTGAGCCTTTCTTTATCGCCTTTTAACGAGGTGCTTTCATGATTGCGCTATCTGTAGGATAATCATTGTCCAGTGTCTGCGGGACCTTCCTTTTCTTTAATTATCAAATAAACACTATGCCTGATAACACGCTCTTAATCGTCATTTGTTCCGTCCTGGTCCTTCTCCTCGTAGGTGTCATCATTTATTTTGTCCTAAGGTTTATGCGCGGTTCCATCACGCTGACCATGCCTCAAACTTCCTTTGGTGCCGGACAATTTGTTACCGGAAGTTTCGACCTTCTGACCAAGAAGTCTATTCAAGGAAACCAGTTGGTCGTAACGCTCAAGGGAACCAAGATCACTGAATACCGTAACAACGATGGCGATAAAAAAACGAGATCGGATGAAATTTATTGTGACCAAGTTACTTTGGAAGATGCTCGCCAATATCCGGCCGGACATTCCGCTCGTCATGACTTTCAAATTCCAACCCCCAACGTTCAATCTCCCGAATTCATGAATTCGGGACTTGGGCAAACCTTGGTGTCGGCCTTTCGTTTGCTTAGCGACAGGCAGACTCGAATAAAGTGGAAAATAGAGGCCCGTTTGGATGCGAAGGGAATTGATTTGGCGGCAAGCAAATCCATTCAGCTGAACCTCGGTCAGTTCTTCTGATTGCCGTTTGAGAAACTTTTTCTTTCCGTCATCGTTTTAATCTTCCAACCCATGATTCCAAAATTTCTCTCCTTTCTCCTCCTTGCATCCGTACCCCTTGTCGCCCGGCCATTGCCCAACGTTTTGTGGATCGTGGTCGAGGATCAGTCCAAACACTATGGTTTCAAT
>JABGWD010000334.1 GCA_018645725.1 Opitutia bacterium | reverse complement strand
TAAACAAAAAGGATATTCAACTATGAGCTCCAAGGAGAAAAGAATCGGTTTGGTCGGGGTTGGTCGCATGGGCGCCAACATGGCCCGCAACCTCAAGGACAAAGGCTATCAAGTCAGTTGCGTAAACGACGTCGCCAAGGATGTTGCTTCTTCGCTTGCCGAGGAACTGGGTTGTGCCCACGCCGAGACCCTTGCCGAGGTAACAGCCAATTCGGACATCGTCCTTACGGTCGTCACCAATGACGCTGCCATGGATGCGATCTTTTTTGGTGAAGGTGACAACCTTTTCACGAATGCATCCGGAAAGTTATTCATCAATTGCGCAACCCTTTCCCCAGCCATGCACGTCAAACTCGAGGGAGCGGCCGCAGAGATCGGATGCCAGACCCTCGAGGGATGCATGGCGTCAAGCATCACCCAAGCCCGCGAAGGCACGCTCTACCTGATGATCGGTGGAAAGCAGGAAGTCTTCGAGAGCGTGAAAGACCTTTTGGACGATCTCAGCATCAGCTTGCGTTTCGTGGGGGAAGCCGGCCGAGCCGCTCAGGTCAAGGCCCTCGTGAACATGGTCATGAACATCAACACCGCAGCCTTGGCCGAAGGGCTGGGAATCGCCGATGCTCTTGGGCTCGACCTGGAAATGCTATGCGAAATCTTTTCCCAGACCGGGGCGAATTCACGCGTTTTGGAAACCGATGCCGAAGACATGCTCACCCGGGAGCACGAATGTTATTTCTCCGCCGATCACGCGGCCAAGGATTCGGGCATTGCCATTGCAGTCGCTGAGGAAGCGGGCGTAAACGTTCCCCTCGCCAAGGCCACCCTCGCCCAGTTCCAGAAAATGGTTGAGCTGGGCCTCGGTGAACTCGACAAGTCGGGCGTGGCCGAACTGACCTTCAAGGGCAGAGGCTCGGGAAACTAAGCTCTTCTTTTCCCTCCGCATTGTCCTTGCGGGGAGGGACAGCGAACGACGCGGCAATCCATCGGGTTTCACTGCGCGCGTGCCGTACATGCGTGTTCGCATATCGTGAACCAGTGGATCGCCACGGGCTTCACCCTCGCGATGACAAGGATCACGTTCTTCCCTCACCTCTGAGAATCAATTTGCAAATCAGACCAGACTAGTCTAACTTTTCATCATGAAGGAAGTTGGGTTATACGAAGCGAAAACGAAGTTATCCGCACTGGTCCAGAGTGTTCAAGAATCAGGTAAGCCAATCGCCTTGACCAGGCATGGAAAAGTGGTGGCTGAATTGATTCCGCCAAGAAAATATTCTCCTCAACGAGGCTGTCTGGTCACTGAGGATTTTCGGATGAACAAAGATTTCGATGAACCCGAACTCGGTTTCGAGGATTTTTTTGATTCCGAAGTTCAATCGGATCTCAAAGTATCCGAGCCCAAAAAAAAATACCAAAGAAGAAAAAAAGGACGGAAATGATCGAGCAGGTAGTGGATACCAACGTTCTCTTGTTTTTTCTACAAAACGACCAAAGGTTGCCCTCCAAGGCTGCTCGCCTGATCGAGGATCCTACCCGCACAACCATTGTTTCAATGGCCAGTCTCTGGGAAATTTCAATTAAAACAAGCCTCGGCAAGCTGAATTTCAAACCGGCTGGCACCCACGATTTCCCCCTGCAATTGGAAAAGGAAGGGTTTGAAGTTGCGCCATTCAATTGGCTGGTAATGCGGCGGGCAGCCAAACTGCCATGGCTCCACCGTGATCCTTTTGACCGGTACCTGATTGCAGAGGCCCAAGAACGCAATGCCCCACTCCTCTCCACCGACGAAAAGCTGGATGGCTACGAAGTGGAACGGATTTGTAACTGATTTACCACCTTCTTAGCCATCATTGCCAAGAAGGTTGGTCAGCGAACGACGCGGTAATTCACCGCTTCTCGATGAGCGCGTGCCGGGTATGGCGGTTCGCGCATTGTGAACCAGTGGATCGCCACGGACTTCGCCCTCGCGATGACAACAACTAACCTGGAAGAGTTTTCCTGTTTCCTACCACCGGAGAGTATCAACCGAGACCAAGGACAAAGAGCAAGGATCGGTTGACTTGTTGCAAGATGCTCGGGTCCACCTTTCCAATTCGGCCCCCAATCCGTGCCAAGGATACCGCTTGAACTTTGTCGACCATTAGTTGCGATTCCTTTTCCAATCCGTTCTCCTCGGTCGGACTGATTGAGATACGAAGTAAGGGAGCATCGTTTAGTGTACTGGTCATCGGGCAGACTAAAACGCTGGCAAGTTTCAAGTCATTCAACGCATCCGCTTGCAGAATCAAGGCCGGGCGAGGTTTTCCGTAGTCCCCGGGTGCGGAAACGGAATAGACTTCTCCTCTCTTCACTCCTTCGGCCAATCCGCGACCTTTTCCCAAAACTGAAGCTCTTCGTTTTCGCTGTCCATGTTCAAGTTCGCCACTTGCCTACCCAGTTCCTTTGCGAAATCAGGCTTTTTCTGGTCGACTGTCCAAATCTGAACAGGTCGCAAACCCTCCTTGCGCAATCGTTCCCGATAACTTTTCATTCTTTGCTTGGTTGAAGCCTTAGGCATATCGTAACATGTTACGGCATATTGCGACTAACGTCAAGTTCCCCATATTTGTTTCAGTGGAGGGACATGACACGAGGGGCTGGCGATGACAAGGAAGTCAGCCTTCCGAGGTCATGCCCGCGTATTCGTTGAACCGGCCTTCCCGGACAAAGCCGAGCAAGGTCATGCCGTATTGAGAAGCCGTCTCCACGGCCAAGCTCGAGGGCGCGCCGACCGCGGCCAAGATCGGCAAACCCGCCCGCAAGGACTTCTGAACCAATTCGAAACCCAGCCGACCACTACAAAGACCAATCATTCCGGAGAGGGGCAACTCGCCGCGGAGAAATTTGGCCCCGATCACCTTGTCGAGCGCGTTGTGCCGCCCGACGTCCTCCCGCATAAGCGCCAAGTTACCCTCCAAGTCGAACAAGCCCGTCGCATGAATCCCTCCGGTGTGCCGGAAAACAGTCTGAGACTCGCGCAAACGTCTGGGCAAATCCTTGATCACTCCGGGATCCAAGGCCGGCTTTTCTCCCTTGGGGAAAGACTCGCATTGCAAATGGGCAAGGGCTTCGATGGAGGCCTTCCCACAGACTCCGCAACTTGAGGATGCGAGGGAATTCCTTTGCAAAAGCTCGAGATCCAGCTCGACCTCCGGGCTCAGTTCCGCCCGCACGACGTTGCCGGCCTCATCTTCCGACTTCACGTTTTGGCAATGATCGAGAGCGAGCAATTGCCCGGGGGTGTCGATTATTCCCTCGGCAAAGAGAAAACCGGCCACCAGTTCAAGATCATGCCCTGGGGTGCGCATGGTCACGGACAGGCTCATTTGCCGACGGTCCTCCTCCTTCCCATATCCAACCTTGATTTCCAGGGGTTCCTCGGAAACAACCAAGTCGGGCGTTTCCTCGGTAGCGCCCTCTTCGTGCCTGACGATCGAAACAGGGGCGACTTGCGGCTTTTTCATCAAGGAAAGGCTTGTATATCCTAGCTCGTAAGACGGCCGTTAGGCAAAGAAGTTCTAGGCATTTTCCAACTCACGCTTGAACTTGCCCTTGCTCTTGCGGATCCTGACCGAGACGACCTTGTATTCCGGACAGAGCGCTTCCGAACAGTGTTCGTCGGAGGTCACGTTATTGACCATGATCTCCGGAAAATGGAACGTCGTGCTGATCACCCCGGGCTTCACCTCATCGGTAATGCGGGCCCGGACGTCCACCTTTCCGCGGGGGGATTCGACACACACGAAATCGCCCTCGGCGATTGCGTGCCTAGCCGCATCATCCGGATGAACCATGAGGAGATCTTCCTTGTTAAGCTCGACGTTTCCGGTCCGGCGGGTCATGGCTCCGCAGTTATAGTGTTCCAAGTCCCGGTTGGTGGTCAGGATATAGGGATATTCCTTCCCGTTCTGCAGGATCTCGTTGCTTTCGGCAAACGGTTTGAAATCAAACAAGCCCAAACCTCTCCTGAAACCTTCGATATGCAAAATCTTGGTATCCTCCCCATCGGGAGTGACCGGCCATTGCTTCCCGTTCTTGCCCAGTTCCTCCCATTTGATCCCGGCAAAGAACGGAACGATGCGCGAAATCTCCTCGAGCACGCCTTCCGGGGTATAATCGGGTTGCTCGTATCCCATCCGGTTCATCACGTCGATAATGATCTGGCCGTCCACCTTCGTGCCGGGCAACGGATCCACGACTTGGTTCACGCGCTGCACCCGACGTTCGCTGTTGGTAAAGGTTCCGCTCTTTTCCAGGAAGGAAGCGCCTGGGAAAATGACGTCCGCAAGCTTGGCCGTTTCGGTCATGAAAAGCTCCTGGACGATGATCAAGTCAGTATTCTCGAGGGCCCGGACAACCTTATGGGTATTCGGATCGGTCTGGGCCAGGTCTTCTCCGATTATCCACATCGCCTTAAGCTTTCCTTCCAGGGCGGCATCGAACATCTCGGGTATTTTGTAACCGACGCGCTTGGGAATGGTCACTCCGTAGAACTCGTTGTACTTCTTGTTGAATTCGTCCTTGGTCACGTCGAAGTAACCGGCGCCCTGATGGGGTTGCACACCCATGTCCGCGCTTCCCTGAACGTTGTTCTGGCCGCGCAGGGGATTGACCCCGACGCCCCGGCGCCCGATATTTCCCGTGAGCATGGCCAAGTCGGCAATTTGCATGACGGCAAAAGTTCCCTGGCTATGTTCGGTAACCCCCAACCCGTGAAAGCTCATTGCATTCGGGGCCGAGGCATAGGCCAAGGCAGCCGCCTTGACGGTTTCCCTGTCCACCCCGGAAACTTCCTCCAGTTTATCCAGGTCAATTCGCTTTACCTGCTCGATAAAATCCTCGTATCCCTCGGTTCGCTCGGCGACGAATTTCTCATCCGCCAGCCCGGCCTCGATGATAAAGAAAGTCATCATGTTCAGGACCGCCACGTTGGTTCCCGGGCGAAGGGAAATATGATGAGTGGCATAACGGGCCAGCTCGGTTCTCCGGGGATCGATCACGATTGAAACGTTCCCGGTTTTCATGGCAAATTGCTTGAGCCTGGCCCCGGTCACCGGGTGTCCGGTCGTCGGGTTGGCCCCGATCACCATGATGCAATTGGTGTGCTTGAGATCCTCGACCGAGTTGGTTGCGGCCCCTGTCCCGAAAGTGCGCTGCATACCCAACGCGGTTGGGGAATGGCAAACCCGGGCGCATCCGTCGATATTGTTGGTTCCGACAACCGCCCGAATGAATTTCTGCATGAGGTAGTTTTCCTCGTTCGTACAGCGCGAGGAAGAAATCCCGGCAATCGAATCCGGTCCGAACTCCTCACGGAATCCCTCCAGTCGGGAGACGACGAATTCATAGGCTTCGTCCCAGCTCACCTCCTCGAATTCCCCGTTTCTCTTGATCATGGGCGAACGGAGACGTTCGGCATGGTCGTAGAACTTGAAGGCATAGCGTCCCTTCAGGCAAGTGTGTCCCTCGTTCACCTCCGCATCATAGGGCGCCTGGATGGACTTGACCTTGCCATCGATGGTGGCCACGTCCAGGTTGCAACCGACCCCGCAATAGGTACAGACCGTCCTTGTCTCCTCGATCGCCTGGATGGATTTTGACTGGAAGACGTCGGAGATCGCATTGGTCGGGCAAGCCTGCGAACAAGCCCCGCAACTCACGCAATCGGAATCCATGAAACTCTGATCGGAACCCTTGATGATATGGGAGTCGAATCCTCTTCCGGCCATGCTCAGCACGAACTCGCCCTGCACTTCGTCACAGGCCCGGACGCAACGATAGCAATTGATGCACTTCGACAAATCCGAACGCATGTAGGGATGGCTCTCGTCCTTTTCCTTGTCCAGGTGATTGGCGCCGTCGGGGTAGCGGACGGAAGTGATCCCGACCCGGCCGGCCACGTCCTGCAATTCGCAATTTCCATTGACCTCGCAGGTCAGGCAATCAAGCGGATGATCGGTGAGCACGAGTTCAATGACGTTCTTGCGCAAGCGCCTGACGTTTTCCGAACTCGGATAGATATAACTGTCGGGCATCACCGGGGTGTGACAGGAAGCGACCGTCTTTGCATCCCCACCCTGTTCCAGGGCAACGTCCACGCTGCATACCCGGCAAGAACCGAAAGCTTCCAGGTTCGGGGCATCGCAAAGTGTGGGAATGACCTTCTCTCCATCCACCCGTTTGACAAAATTCAAAATGCTCTCCCCCTCCGAGAACTCGAAAGGCTGATCGTTTACGTAGGCAGTGTTTTTCATGGCTTTCCGCTACGGAGTGGATTCAGAAAGGACCGGGTCACCGGAGAACGAAGGCTTCAGTTCGTCACCAAAGTAGGTAAGCGCGTTATTCATGGGCAGTGGAATTCCTCCCCCATGCGCGCAGAGCGACCCGGTTTCCAAGGTATGCAACAGGTCCTTGAACAAGGTCATGTCGATCTTGTAGCCCTCGCGCATGGACTTCAGGGCCATCTCCTGCCCTCGCTTGGTACCCAAACGGCAAGGGAAACATTTTCCACAACTCTCGTACTGGGCAAAGTCGAAAAGGTGCTCCATGAATTCAATCATTGGAAAATCCTTGGGTATGCAAACCACGGAAGCATGCCCGAGTAAAAAACCTCCTTGCTGGAAGGATTCGAAATCCAAGCTCAGTTCGTCAATCTTTTCAACCGGGACCAGTCCGCCCAGCGGGCCTCCTATCTGCATGGCCTTGACCTCCGATTTGAACCCTCCTCCCAATTCTTCCACCACCTTCTTCAAGGGCGTGCCCATTTCCACCTCGTAAATCCCGGGACGGTTGAAGAAGGAATCCAGACAGATCAGTTTCGTCCCGCTTGAACGCTCGGTCCCCAAGGCCCCGTAGGCGGCCCCGCCGTTTGCCAGGATCCAATGAAGCGCGGCGAGGGTTTCCACGTTGTTGACCACCGTCGGCTTGTTGAACAATCCCTCCTGCGTCGGATAGGGCGGACGTGTCCTGACCTCGGGCCGTTGGCCCTCGATGGAATTGATCAGGGCGGTCTCCTCCCCGCAAATGTATGCGCCTTGGGCCTTGATTATCTTGAAGTCAAAATCGAACCCGCTCCCCAATACGTTCTCGCCCAAAAAACCGGCCGCCCGTAACTCGTCTATGCCCTCGCGAATGATCCGGGCAGAGTCCGGATATTCCGCGCGTATGTAGAAGATTCCCCACTCGGCACCCGTGACGTACCCGGCGATCAACATCCCGAACAGGACGGAATGTGGCCGTTGTTCGAGCAGGTAACGGTCGGAATAGGCCCCGGGATCTCCTTCGTCCGCATTGCAAATGACAAACTTCAGGTCAGCCTCCTCATTTCTGCATGACTCAAGCTTGAAGCCCATGGGAAACCCGGCCCCTCCACGTCCCCTCAGGTTGGAGGCCTTGATCTCCTCGAGTACTTCCGCGGAATCCCGCTTGAGGGCATCGCGCAAAATTTCGTAGTGTTCTTCAAATCCTGGATACGGGACAGTCAGCACGGCCTTGTCCGCCTCCACCCGATAGTCGTCCCCGGCGGATTGGCCACCCTTGACGATCTCCTCGATCTCCTCCGGTGATTTGGCTGAGTGGTTCGCTCCATTGACCTGAAACGCTCCATTCTCATGACAACGCCCCAAACAGGTCATGTGTCCGATCTCACTTTTCTCCAAATGCTTTTCCAATTCCTCCTTTACGGAATCCTGGGTACCTGCGCAAACGCAAGCCGTCCCATTGCAGACGTATGCCTTCTTGCCCTTGTTCTCGGGCTTGAGAAAATCATAAAAGGTAACCGCCCCATGAGTGTTGGCTTTGCCGACGAGAAATTCCTCGGCCAAGGCTTCAAGATCCCGGTCGGATGGCGTACCTTCCGACAAGGCGGCAGCCTCTCCCATTTTCTCAAACAGGTTTTCGGGAATACCCTTTCTTCCGGATAACTCGCTTAGGTTCTTTGACATTTGTACACGTTAATAACTGACATTCGCGGCATACGCCACCACATTTGAAGAGCCCTAGGTCGTTCCGTACATCCGGTCCCCGGCATCCCCGAGCCCCGGAACGATATAGCCACGCTCGTTGAGCTTCTCGTCGAGGGCCCCGGCAAAGATGGGCACGTCGGGGTGAACGTCCTTCATCCGGGCAACACCCTCGGGGGCGGCCAAGAGGCAAAGCATTCGCAGATCATTCGCGCCGGCCTCTTTCAACCGGTCGATCGCGGCAACCGAAGAGTTTCCCGTGGCAAGCATCGGATCGACCGCAATGACGAGGCGCTTGTCGAGCTCGGGCGGAACCTTGCAGTAGTACTCGACCGGTTCGAGGGTCTCCTCGTCACGGTACATACCGACGAACCCGACCCGGGCGGCCGGGATGACCTCGAGCATCCCGTCGAGCAAGCCATTGCCCGCCCGCAGGATCGAGATCAGGGCAAGTTTCTTGCCGTCCAGGATGGGTGCCTGCATTCCGCACAAGGGCGTATCCACGTTCATGGTGGTCAAGGGAAGATCCTGCGTGATCTCGTAGGTGAGGAGCATGGAAGTTTCCCTGAGCAATTGCCGGAAGGTTGAAGTGGGGGTCTCCTTCCTCCGCATGAGGGTCAGCTTGTGCTGGACGAGAGGATGGTCGATGACGGTGAGGTGTTCCTTCATGATGAATGATCAAGGGTTTGAATCAATGCGTGAACCGACAAGCGGGGAAACCTCGGGTGGATCCTCGCTCAGTACGAAAGCGTTTCGGATGGATGCTCCCACCCGCTCGGCGGATTCCCGGTCCCGGGCATGAATGCGCAAGAGTGGGGTGTCCGGTTCAAGGGCTTGCCCAACCCGGGCAATTCGGTCGAGACCGACTGACAGGTCGAGCTCATCGTCCTGCTTCAACCGGCCACCACCGAGTTGCACGACTGCATGCCCGAGAGCCCGCACGTCGACTGTCGATACGAAACCCTTTCCGCCCGCAGTCAGGTCAAAAACACAAGAAGCTTCAGTGAGATGGGCATCCGGGTTGTCCAGCAAATCGTTCGGGCCTCCGAGTTCGGAAACCATTTGGCCAAAGCGCTCGGCGGCACTCCCGTCCTCAAGAACGCGGGCAAGTTTTTCCTCTCCGGCCTGCGCATTCTCCGCCAACCCACCAAGCTCGAGCAGAACACCCCCCAGAGCAAGGGTCACCCCGCGCAACCTGGAGTCGTCCTGAGCGCCGGTCAGCAACTCGATCGCAT
>JABGWD010000333.1 GCA_018645725.1 Opitutia bacterium | reverse complement strand
GGGTGAGATTTTCCTCCCGCGTTGTTATTGAACCAGGCATACTCGGCAAGAGTCGAAGGATCCTCGCCGAAGAACCATTTGGTTTTTAGTCCGGCCCGGCTGGCATATTCCCATTCCGCCTCGGTGGGAAGCCTTGCTTCGACGTCCGCGATCTCACTGACCCGGATGCAAAACTGGAGAGCATCGGGCTCGGAGACGTTGTCGACCGGACAGTCGGGGTTCTTGGTCGAGCGACTGGGGTTCGATCCCATGGCCACTTGGTATTGGGCTTGGGTCACCTCGTACTTGCCGAGGTAAAAGCCCTTGGTCAGCCCCACTACGTGCCTGGGTACCTCCACGCATTCGAAGCGGCCCTCCTTTTCGTTCTCTCCACCCATTACGAAGGTGCCCGGTTCTACGTAAATGAATTCAATGGTCACGCCGTCACCCAAGTCGAGGGTGAGTTCCTTGGCTGGTTTCTTCCCGACCGGCGGCGTCATTGCGGCCCGCAGTCCCCAGTTTTCATACTTGCCGTAGCCACCGCTGAGCATTCGACTGCCCGAAGCACAGGCATTGGCCGTACCTTTCCAAGTGCCTCCACGCATGACGGTGAGGCCTTCCGGAGCAAAACGGGGAAGGAATATTTGCATGCCTCCGCCAAAGCTCTTCATGGAAAGGACTTCTCGCGTGCTGCCCGTCGGATTGGAGTAGGCGACCGATGGGATTGAGATCGATCCGTTTTCGGTGCGTGCGATCTTTTGTTCCTTCGGGTCGACCGGTGTGGCGATAACTTGCTGGGCGATGGTCGCCTTGTTTGACTCCCCCAGCTCTTCGCCTAGAGCTTCCAGGGTTACTTCCTTCAAATCCTTGATGATCTTTTGTTGAGCATCCAAGGCCAAGCCATTCCAAAAACCAGGTTTGAGGGTCACGAGGGTATTGAATTGAAGACTTTGATCATTGTCTCCGTGAATTCTTTTTTCCCCGAATACGTCCCCAATCCATTGAGCCCTCTTGACCTCCAGGAAAGCTTTCTTGTTTTTGCGGGCCTTGGAAGTGGCGAGAAAGTCGAGGTCTTTGCGGTAGCGCGTGCTGGTCCAACCGGATCCCCAGCCGGGTCCTAAGTTTACGCACCAACCACCTGGGGTCCAACGGGCGAGGGCACCGTGCCCCCGGCTCGGACGGGCTGTGGTGGGAACCCCGAAGGAGCGTAGGATGAAGCGACCGAAGAAGGCCCGCCGTCCGCAAATCCCACCATTCATCAGAATGTTTTGGTACTTTTGTAGTTCGGGCCTGTCGTATTTGACGTCTCCCGATCCGTATTGGACGTTCGAGCTAACGACCCCGACGTAGCGCCAGCCGAAATTCGATTCGTAGATATGGTCGGGCCTGAAGTTGCGGAGCATCCGGCGTCCCCAAGCCAAGGTCTCGTCCGGTTCGTCCCCGTTCACCACCATGCGGAGGCTCCAGACGGACAAGTTTTTGAAGGTGGGGTCCAATTCGCCATCGAGAAAGGCCTTCTCGTAGTGAAGGTAACGGTAGAACGGATCGACCGTGGCGGGGGCGTTCTCGAGGTTCAATGGGTTCGTCTGCTTGAGCGGCAAGGCATGCTCGAGGGCAATGGCCAGAGCTAATCGGTTCAGGACACCGCTTTTGGATTTTGAGCTTGTCTTTAGGATTTGTTCGTAAATTCCCATAGCCTCTCCGAAGCGGGCAGGTCCGTAGTCGTGTCGGATCCGCTTGGCTTGGGCTCCGTCGGCAATGAGCATTCGCTTCATCAGTTCAGGGTTCGAGAGCAACCGCTCGGTCTGGGCAAAATGCTCTTTGCTTTGCTGCCCGAATTCAGCAAGACCGCGTGGAGTGGCGTCGAGCAGGACGATGAACTTGACCAAGAGATCGTCCAGTTTGTCGCTGCTCATGTAGGAAGACATTCTTTCTTCCAGCGTTGGAGGCTCTTTACCGGGTTCTTCTTCCTTGGTGAACAATTCCTCGAGTGAATTGTCTGGGTTCTTCTTGCCCTTGCCGATTTCAACCTCGGGGAAATCGAATTTCTTGTCTCGGGCCTCCTCGGTGGTGGGAGCGGGATCGAAAGGGATCTTCTTGGTCAAACGAGCCCGCAGGTCGTCCAATTGCTTTGCGTAATGGGCTTCGATTTTCTGCCCGGCTTGCGTAAGTGGGACTGCTTCTTCCTCCTTGGCCAAGCCGAGGCTTGCCGTGCCGAGGGAAAGGAGAATCAACCCGCCGTTGAATGTCTTGTTCATATTCATGATTATAATAATTCTGATG
This sequence comes from Opitutia bacterium, assembly GCA_018645725.1. Taxonomy (GTDB): domain Bacteria; phylum Verrucomicrobiota; class Verrucomicrobiia; order Opitutales; family Seribacteraceae; genus Seribacter. Next base: position 751 of record JABGWD010000333.1, on the reverse strand, counting down.
AGTTTGTTCAAATGGGTTTGTTTGATGAATTGTTATTTCGGTTTGCGCATTTTAATCGCCCGGTTCGCCCTTTTGCAGATCGATCTGCTTGCGTCCGTCTTGCAGTACGCGTTGCAAGATACCATCTTCATTCACCCAAAACAATTGTTCGCTTATTCCACCTCCGTTTTGGGAAATCTTCCAACATTTTACAGGCTCGCCATCACAAAAGATCGTTTCCTTGCCGATTACTTTGGCGATGTAGTCTCCCTTTAGATGCATTTCACCTGCCTCCAATGCGAAGTCATATCGGAAAGTTGCTCCCTGTACTCGGGGAAGTTGTGAGACAATACGTAAGAATGCAGCGGAGGTGACGGTTCCTTTGGGAATCTTCATCGTCTTATTCCATTCACCCGAAATTTTCGCATCCCCATCCTTAATGATAGCCTTGAAGGTTGGCATCTCATCACTGCCTTTGCCTTTGCACTCGATTTTTAGGGGTGAAAGATACTGATCCTTACGGCAAACCAACTTCATATTCAAACTCATTGGTTTTCCTTTGTAGCGCACAAGGTACTCGTCGGTTAAAATGACCCGATCATCCTTTAGCTCATTGCGGATAATAGCGGATCCCAATTCGATCTTTTTCCCATTCTTGATCAGGGTGAACTTGTACCTTTGGGTTCCCCAGTTCATCGATCCCGCATTGAAATCCGGCAGAGGTTTCGCCTCGGCAAAAATTGAATTGCCCATGGCGAAAACAAGGGAAAGT
>JABGWD010000332.1 GCA_018645725.1 Opitutia bacterium | reverse complement strand
GGCCCGTGCCCTGCAGGAGGATATCCGCAAATCCCGCAAGGAGGTCCGTTACATTGTCTCGCGGGCCCATTTGGTTCCTCTGGGAAAAGACCGCAAGGCAACCATCGTATTCGATAGCGATACCATGGCCTACACGATGGGATGGTTTGATCCCGTCAGTTTGTCTCCGAACGGAATGCCTTACGGAGGAGCTCACGGCAAGACCGCCGTGACCAAGATGAGGGGCAACCTTTTTCAAACGGGAATTCGTCCGGGGTGGGCAAAAGATGGAAACCTGATGGATCCCCGCCCTTCCAAATTCGAGAAATTCCCCCCATTGGGACACCTCCCCAAGGATTGGGCTCATTTCAAAGGTCACTACGTACATGATGGCCGGGCCATTTTTTCCTATTCCGTGGGGAAGGGCAGCGTGCTGGACATGCCTGGCATGATCGAGGAAAACGGGTTGGCTGCCATTACCCGGACCTTGGAAACCGACAACCCCGAATCTTCCATTCTGGTTCTTGCCGAAGGAGGCTCGGGGCAGCAAAAAGACCGTACCTTGGTCGTGGCCAACAAGGGCATGCGTTGCAACTTTTTCGTAACCAGCGGTCCGAAGAGTACCCAGTTAGTCTTCGAGCAAGGATTGGCCCTGCTCAAGATCCCCGCCGGCAAGCACCGCATCAAGTTGGCCATGTGGGCAGGCGACCCCGCCTATCAACCAGCAGTCAAAGCCGCTGCCGGCAAAGCGGAGAACTTGAGCGCCCTGACCCGAGGCGGTCCGGCCCAGTGGGGAGAACCCATTGCCGTGAAAAGCAAATTGGCGGAGAAAGAAGATCAAGCGTATGTGGTTGACCGCATAGGGGTCCCCTTTGGAAACCCGTTTGAATCACGCATGCGCATCGGTGGATTCGATTTCTTCGAGGATGGCAAGACGGCGGCGGTTTGCACTTGGGACGGAGACGTGTGGATTGTCTCGGGCATCGATGACAAGTTGGAAAACGTTCGCTGGAAACGGTTTGCCACCGGTTTGCATGAACCACTCGGCCTGGCTGTTTCGGATGGCATGATTTACACGGTGGGGGACAACCAGATCACCCGCTTCCATGACTTTAACCAAGACGGGGAAGCGGATTTTCTGGAAAACTTTAACAACGACTGGGAATTGACCGAGGGTTTTCATGCCTTCTGTTTCGATTTGCAGACCGGGCCCGATGGAGATTTCTACTTCAGCATGGGATGTCCGGTGCGGGCAGGTGGTCGTGGATTCGAGAGAATGGGCAAACACCACGGGGCGATTCTGCGGGTAAGCAGGGACGGCAAGCGCCTGACCCATCATGCCAGTGGATTTCGCGCTCCCAATGGGATCGGAGTTGGCCCGGACGGACAGGTCACCTGTGGGGACAACGAAGGAACCTTCGTTCCAACTGCCCCTTTGCACTGGGTTAAGCCCGGGCAGTTTCACGGCGTGGTGGACGCCTACGAGCACAAGGACAAGCTCAAGACAAGTTCCGTCGAAGGGAAGGAAGCCCGCCATCTTGAGCCTGATGAAATTCCCAAACCCCTCGTCTGGATGAGCAAGCGTCGGGGCATCGATAATTCCGGAGGAGGACAGGCTTGGGTCACCAGTGAACGCTGGGGGCCGCTCAAGGATCAGTTGCTCCATCTCTCGTATGGGCAAAGCAAGATGTACCTTGTGCTCAAGGAGGAAAAGAACGGTCAGGTTCAGGGTGGGGTGACCCGCTTGAACGTTCCCTTGAGCAGTAGCGCCATGCGTGCCCGGATTAACAAGAGGGACGGACAGCTCTACGCTTCCGGCCTGAAAGGTTGGCAAACCAATGCCAGGAGCAACGGGGGGTTGGACCGGATCCGTTACACGGGCAAGCCCGTTTACATACCCAAGTCACTCCAAGTAAAAAAAGACCTCATCGAGATTGGCTTTCATGAAAAACTGAGCAAGCCCGAAGCCTCGGACCTGACGAAGTACAAGTTGGGAGCTTGGAACTTGAAATGGTCGCATGCTTATGGTTCGCCCGAGATTCCGGTCGATGATCTGAAGATTCAAAAAGTTCAATTGTCAGACGATGGCAAGACCGTTGCCCTCCATATTCCAAACCTGAAACCCGTCCACATGATGCAGATCGATTACGACCTCAAGTTTGCCGATGGTCATTCCACAAAGGGAAGAATCGACAACACGATCCATATTGCCGAATGAGAAATCTTCCGCGAGGCAGACAATCTTAACGATCCTTTTACATGGAACACACCGTAACCTTTCGTCTTAAGCATTCCACAGGTTCTCCTGAGGAAACTGATTTTCTCTCGGCCTTGGAAGAACTTGCCGAAATACCAGGGGTGAAAAACTTCCGTATTCGCCGCCAAGTCAGCCCGAAGAATTCCCATACCTTTGGCTTATCGATCCATTTCGACAGCGACGAAGACTTTCGGGCATACTCCAATCATCCGCTTCATGATGCTTTTGTCCAAGAACATTGGATTACCGAAGTTGAGGATTTTCAGGAGTCCGATTTTGAAGTCATGCAATGAAGTCCTCCCAACCATATCTCTCAAAGGCGTCCTGTCTTATGCTGCAAGCCTTGTTCTTTTTTTCCTTCCTGTCCGTTCACGGCGTGGAGAAGGTAAAGTTCCCCCCGCATACCTTTACCTTACCGGATGGCTATACCTTAAAGCAGGTGGCCGCTCCTCCTTTGGTTCAGCGTCCCATTCATATGTATTTCGACGTCGACGGATCCCTTTACGTGACGGATAGTTCGGGGAATACGGACAAGGCACCCAAGCAACTCAAGAACCCGACTCACCGGATTTTGCGTTTGGTCGATCGGGATGGCGACGGTACCTTCGACCATTCCACTGTCTTTGCGGAGCGTTTGCCTTTTCCTGAGGGCATTCTTGTTTATAAAGGATCCATCTATGTGGGAGCACCCCCTCATATTTGGAAGTTCACTGACAGGGATGGCGACCACGTTGCGGATGAGCGGACCGTTTGGTTCGACGGCGGTTCGATCGAGGGTTGCGGAAACGATATGCACGGACCTTACCTTGGTCCGGATGGTTTTTTCTACTGGTGCAAAGGTGCCTTTGCTCCGCAAACCCACCTGCTTGGCAATGGGAAGACCTTCAAGTCGAGCGCCGCGCATATATACCGTGCCCGGCCCGATGGCAGTCAATTGGAGGTAGTCATCACCGGTGGGATGAACAACCCCGTAGGGCTCGCATTTAGCGAAGCGGGGGAACGCTTTCTCAGCGGTACCTTCTTTGATTTGTCCAAGCCGGGCAGGCGGGACGGTATCCTGCACGCGGTATACGGGGGAACCTATGGCAAACGCAACGACCGCGTTCTCTCTCCTCACCCGAGTAGTGGAGCCTTGCTTCCGATCCTCACACAACTGGGCCCTTCGGCTTCTTCGGGAATCGTTATGCCCCAAAGCAATGCCCTTGGCATGAAGGGCGACCTGCTCTGCGCCGATTTCAACCTGCGCCGAATTTCACATCATCGATTGTCCCGGGCCGGATCGACTTATTCGGCTCAGATGAGCACCTTGCTTGAAAGCGACCAAAACGACTTTCATCCCACCGACGTGATCGAGGATGCGGATGGCAGCTTGCTGGTGGCGGACACCGGCAGCTGGTACATGATCTGTTGCCCGACCTCCAAGGTCGCCAAACCCGACGTTCTCGGAGCAATCTATCGGATTCAACGGAAGAATGCACCTTCTC
>JABGWD010000331.1 GCA_018645725.1 Opitutia bacterium | reverse complement strand
CGTTCTCCGTAATGAGGGCTGTCGAGCAACCGGTCGATCAAGTCGCTCCATGCCTTGTCGGGATCCTTATCCCAGGCAAGGCGAAATTGGTAGATTTCATAGGGGGTGGGGGGTAGCCCATGCAGGTCAAGGTAGGCCCGTTTGACCAAGTTCCGGAAATGAGCGGTGGGCGCTGGCGTGATCTTTTCCCGGTTGAGCTTTGCCCGCACGAAGGCATCGACCGGGTTAAGCCTAGGGAGGGGTCTCTCCGGTTGCTTCAATGTTTGAAATGCCCACACGTCCTCGGGTTTGTAGCGCCGGTAGGTCCAATCGTCGGAAAGACCGCCGCTCGTCTTGACCAGCATGCCTTCGTCAGTCAGGGGCTTGGCTCTTTCTTCATCGAGATAGGTTTTTCTCGTGGCTTGATCCGGCCAAGGGGCGCCGAGTTTAATCCATTTTCGGATCCACTCGATCTGTTCATCGGTCAAGCGGTCGTTTTCCTTGGGGGGCATTTCGTAGTCCTCGTCCTTCCACTCGATGGCAGTCATGAGGAGGCTCTTTTCAGGATGACCGGGCACGAGTACCTTTGCCGAGGTCTCCCCTCCGAACAACATGTCCTTGCGGGTCGAAAGGTCGAGGTCTCCCTTGGTCTTTCCCTCCTTGGCGCTGTGGCAGGCGATGCATTTGCTTTCCAACAAGGCATTGACCTTCAGGGAGAATAATCTTTCTCCCTCTTCCTTCTCGTTTTGGGCCAAGCCACTCAATGGAACCAAGAGGGCAAGCATTGCTGCTCGGGCATTCATATTTTCAGATAACGTTTTCCCCTAGGTAATAAAGGGCTTTTTCCAAGTCCTTGGCCAGAATTGCTTCTACGATCCGCTGGTGTTCGGTTGCGATGTCCCCGTACTTTGTCAGGCGCGAATATTTCATGATCATCCGCACGGACAAGCCGAGCCACATGGTTTCCAAATGAGAAGATGCTTGAGCGACCCAGTACCTGTGAAGAGCCAAGTCGCACTCGGCGACTCCGGGCAAGGAAGCTCGTTCGCAGGCTGAAGTGAGCCGCTCAAGCAAAAGCGAAAGTTGATGACGGTCGTTCTCGTCCATTTTCTTCATGAACTTCGAAAGACAGTGCTTTTCCAAGGAAAGGCGCATACTGGCAACCACACTGCGCTCCTCTTCCGACAAGGGGGATATTACCCGGACGCCCTTGTTCGGTTCATAGACCAAGGCTCCTTCCTGGGTAAGCCGGAGCAGGGCATCCCGTACGGGACCCCGGCTCGTACCGAAACGTTCGGCGAGTTTTTGTTCCCTGATCGGTTGGTCGAAATCGAGTTTCCCTGAGATCAAATCCGAACGCAATGCCTCGCAAATTGCGTTTCTCGTAACTTTTGGGTTCTGGGATTGGGTTGTGATAACACAAACAATTGACCCGATTTGACCTGTGGTCAATCAAGATTGTTAACAATTCGGGCAGGGGATCGAAGCCAGGATCAAGCGCGTCAAGGCTTTGGATTCTTCAAGGTCAGTTGGGAGTCCTTGCTCTCGGGCAGAACGAAGCGTGAGGAGATCGTTCCCGTCGCATAGTCCTTGATTTGCCAGACGTGACCAACGAACGAACTGATTTCCGCATGGTCGCGGTGCCGTAAGGTTCTGCTTTGTTTGGGCTTCCCCTCGAAATCGATCCATTCGAGCACGATGCTCTTTTGGCTTAGGTTATGGAAATAGAGCCTGCTTCTCTTTCGGGAATAAGCTGACTTGATGACCGTTTTGTCGTCCTGCTTTACGGTCTTGATGACAGGTGAACCATCGGGTGCCAAGCTGACGAGACCCTTGTCGAAATCCTTCTTCCAACGGGCGAACCTTTTCGGCCAGACGAAGGGCTTTTCCTTTTTCAAGTCGAAGCCCTTCAGGTGAGGGGATACTTTGCCGCGGTCCTGCGGTTTCCGGTAGCGCCATTTGCCGGGACCCAGTATGTCGAGGATCAACCGGGCCAAACGCGGATCGCTCTTCTTGAGCTCCTCACGCGTATCGATGGAGCCATGGTCGTGGTCGTTCTCCCGGTTGGTATCAAACCAGGACTGAACTCCTTCCGCCCAGTATTCGTAGACGTTGGTCGAGGCATAGGTGCCTTCCCAAATTTTTTCCTTGGAGGCCAATTCAAAGCATTTGTCCAACCTGTCCTGAAAGTCGGGATGAACGAATACGATCGCCATCTGGTGCAGGGCATGAGCCAACTCATGGATCAGAATGTTTTCCGTGTCGTAGGGATCCCCGGGCAGGCAGAGCAGGTTTTCCTCGCCACAGCTTACCGCCGGCCTCTCATCCGTGGCACCCAAGCCCCGGGCTCTCTGATCCCAGTAAATTGCGGGCTTTAGGTTGGAATGCTCGGGCACGTCGGTCGTATACTCGTCCCGGGCCATGATCACGAAACGGGTTTTGTTCTTGTTCAGG
>JABGWD010000037.1 GCA_018645725.1 Opitutia bacterium | reverse complement strand
ACAACAACTTCCGCATGAACGGCAAGATCGATGATTTGCGCGTTTACAACATCGAGCTTACCCAAGCCAACGTGACCGCGATCTATAACAGTGGAAGCGGTGACATTGGAAATTACGTCACCAACCCAACCCTCGTGGTTACCGCCCCTGCGAACAATGACCGAGTGCTGTTCTGGGCCGACCAATCCAATGAGGAAAGCCATGCCCGGATAACCAACGTCCGGACATCCGGTCGCGAACCTCATTTCAAGACCAATGCCCAGAATGGCTTGCCTGCGATATCTTTCGCCGATGACTACTTGGCGGTCTCCATGCCTGACAGTCGACCCTACGATGGATTGGAAACTTACACCCTGATGGTCGTGGCCAAGGGCAAGTCCAGTCGTGAAGATTGGCGTCCCGTTCTATCCAAACGCGGAGACGGCGGGCAAGGTTGGCAATTCAGAACCCGGGGCGGAGACACCCGTATGTGCATGACTACCCGTGGTACGACGGGTGCGGACGACCCTGCTGGCCCGAACGCATCCATTCAAAAGAACATGCGCGGTCAATGGCACTTTTGGACTCTCCGTTACGATGGACTCAAAAAACTCCAGCGTGGGGACGGAACGAATGAGTACGACCTGGACGACAGTGGGGCAATCGCGCCTGCGCCAAACAGCCTTTTGACCCTTGGTGCCCGCCATGACGGTACGACTAGTTTCGAAAACCGGGGAACTTGGGAAGTCGGGGAAGTTCTCTTCTTCGACCGCGCGGTTACGAGCGACGAGATGTATATGCTCGAGAACTATCTGTCGAGCAAGTGGAATCTGGCCATCCCATCGGGTCATCCGAAGTATAACCAACCGGTTGATTTCAGTAACCCGGCGGTCGGAGTGGACGTGTCCATTTATTGGGGCTTGACGGATGGAAATCAAACCGCAAGCGCCTGGGACAACGTCGTGTCCATCGGAAAGATTTATCAGAACACCAAGACCGAGAACCAACTCGAAATGCGCGGTTACAATTGGCGCGAAGAGAATTGGTTGGATATCGAGAACGGAGGAGGTTATCTTAATCAAACTCCGATAGGAAAGGGTGTCCTTACGTCCGGTCCGGGTAATCGAGGTTGGGACTTCAACGGAGATTCCGACTTCAGGAACGCCGGGATCGGAATCAATCAGAACGATAACTTCTCCTCCATGGGTATCGGATACTTCACGGCCAAGGTCGCGGGTGAATATGAATTCGGATACCGGGGCGTGGACGATCGGGCCGCCCTTTGGATCGACTTGGATCAAAACGGGGTGTTTTCAAGAACCGGAGCGAAGGGAAGCGAATTTATCATGACCCGCAATTGGCAGGCTTGGGCCAAGGCCGAATTCCCCGATACCACGCCCGACGGAAACGAGTATCACATGAATCAAAATTACCAGACCATTGAATTGACTCCGGGTGACTACAAGATCGCGGGCATCCAGTTCGAATACGGTGGTGGTTCGGGAATCGATTTCCGCTTCAAAACACCGGGGGGATCAGCCGGACCGGCAGCTCAGGTTACCATCAAGCCCACCGATTCCGCTCAGGACGGATTGTGGTCCACTCAGACCCTTTCCAACGGAGAGGCCGTGGAGACCCAACTTGCTCAACTCTCCTTGGTTCAGAGCCTGATCAAGAACAAGACTTATTACTACCGGGCATTCGGATCAAATTCGAAGGGTGCGGACTGGGCTGACTCGACCGATACCTTCGTGACGGAGAACAAGATTGATTTCAACTACGGTACCCTCACCTTCGATACGACGGCCGCTACTTGGAGTCATAGTTCGGGTCGTTCAGGCACGGGTACCATACTAACCGACAGCTGGACTTCGCCCACAGGTGACACGCTTGGGTTCAAGAAGACCAAGTATACCTTCGATTCGATCAAGCTTCATGGTAATTTGGTAGTCGAACTCAAGGGCGAAAATGCCTTGTCGCTCAATACTTCCAACCATGGAGACATTGAGATTTTGGTCGACCTGAATGCCTCGGGTGGAGGCGGAACGGGCGCGGAGGCTACGGGTTCGGGTAACAACAACTTCGGTACAGGTGGTCGTGGTCCGGGTGGCGAAGGCCGTCTTGGTGGAGGCGGTGGTGGAGCATCCGTCAATACGAATGGGCAAGGACGTCCCGGTGGCGAACCAAGCAACTTGAACAACACGGTGGTCAATGCAGGCGGTGGTTACTCCAATACCGTCGGCGAGCTTGAAAGAGCCGGTGCCGGTGGATCCTATGCAGGCAAAGGAACGGCTGGTGTCTATACTCTAGCCAAGACCCCTGGCGAAACCTTTGGCGACCGGAAACTTGACGCCCTCATCGCCGGAGCCGGTGGTAGTGGAGCAAGCGGATGGTGGGACGGCGGTCAGAATCGTGAACGCGGAGCGGGAGCCGGTGGAGCCGGTGGAGGCGCTCTTGAGTTGGTTGCCGACGGAAATGGTTCGGTGACCATCGGGACGGGTGTTGCGATTTACGTCGATGGTGGAGACATACCCGATACCGCGACTGATTCCGATGATTGGCGCGGTGGTAATGGCGGAGGTGGTTCCGGCGGAGCCATCCGTCTCGAGGGTAACGACATTACCAACAACGGAATGCTTTCGGCAACCGGTGGAGACCGTTACCATGGTACCTACGGTGGAGCCGGTGGTGGTGGTCGGATTGCGATGATTGCCCGGAAGGCCTTGATCCCAGGACAATACGACGTCTCGGGTGGTCGGGATAACGGAGCGGGAATCATAGGTGGAGACGGTACTTTTTACGTCGAGGCAACCGAAGGCGGTATGTCTTCCTTGAACGCGGTTTCCGGCTCGGTCGTGATCGACAGTTCGGCCGGTACGCTTATCTATTCCGGACCTTCGGGCAGCGGTTTGGCTTTTGGTACGGTCGATGACAAACTTCTGGCGGTCAACGGAGCGGACCATTCATACGCCGTTGCGACCTACGTCTTTGACTCGATCACATTGGGAAGTTCCGTCATCGTTCAGGTCAAGGGATCGAATTCCGTCTTGCTCAAGACCCGGAATCATGGGGACATCACGATTGACGCGAGCATCAACGTGGAAGGCTCGACCGACGGGACTGCCGGAGCAGGTGGTTATCGGGGCGGAGCATCCGGAGGCAACGGACAAGGACCTGGCGGAGCGACCAATACGTCCGGCTCGGGCGGAACATACGCCTCAGGCGGAGTTGATGAGGCTTTGCCCGTGATTTATGGTGATTCGCCCTTGGTTGCATTCCTTGGTGGCTCCGGTGGACGGGGATCAAGTGTGGGCATCGGAGGCGGAGGCGGAGGAGCCCTTGGGTTCGAGGCCAATCAAACGGGTGACGTAACCATAGGCGCCTCAGCCATTCTTTCGGCCAAGGGAGGCGGTTCCGAGCACGGAGCCGGTTCCGGTGGAGCCATTTTGATCAAGGGAGACGTCATTACCAACAGCGGTACGCTCAAGGCAATGGGTGGCGCGTCCACCGCGAACATTCCGCTTACCGGTGGTGGTGGTCGCATTGCCATCCATACCAATAAGGCGGCGACTTTCGGTTCCTTGGATGCCGGTCCCGGTTCGGTCTCGATCATTGGGGACATGGGGATCAAGACACTCGAGTTATCCGCCGGAAAACTGGTATTCGATACGATGGGAGCCACTTGGTATCACAGCAGTGGTGTCCACGGAATCGGAACGCTTGACGAGGCTTACAACTTCAATGGCAAAACGGTAGCGTCTTCCGTATTTTCCTTCGAGAAGATCGTTTTGGGATCCGACTTGGACGTCGTGATTCAAGGTGACAACGGTCTGGTTCTCAAGGAAATCAATGCGACTGGAATAGAGATCAAGGCCGACATGGCTCAGGACATCACTGATTCCGGAATGTCGATCGAATCCGGTGGGATCGTTACCATCGGACGAGACGATGGCACGGTCAACACCGTTAGCGCGAACGGCACGGGCGGAACCCTCCAGATTCGCGGTCAGGGAATCGTGAACAAAGGCAAACTCGAAGCCAAGGGTACGGATGGACGCTTGATCCTGGCCTACGAGACAAGCTTCTTCAATTTTGGTACGCTTGATTACAACCAAAAAATCGAGATACAACGCCCTCAGGTAACGGGTGTACTCGATGCAAACGTCAGTTATTCGGTCCGCACGGCTGCGGTTGCCGAGGATTCACTGACCGCATGGTTCCGGTTCGAAGAGACGGGGGGTACGACCGCGGCTTCCGATTTCGGAGGATTTACGGGAACGTTGCAGGGTAATTCGGGTAACCTTCCCGCTTTTACCACGTCCGGCAAAATCGGAAATGCGATCGAGTTCAGCAAGGACGAATGGGTCAAGACCGATGCCTATGCTGATTTGTTGGATATCGACGGGGCCAAACCACGGACCGTTTCAGTTTGGTTCATGCCCTATGCTTCTCAGCAAAACGAGGGCGAGGCCGGCTTGTATGGTCTTGGTGGACAACACACCAACCTCAATCCCATGCGTTCCTATTGGGGTATTCGTGGATTCTGGGGTGGTGGATCCACCCGTTTCCGCTCGCAACACTGGGGATGGGATAAGGAGGTCGAAATCGCCGAGGGCATGGATGACCGCTGGGTTCACGTTGCCAGTACTTACGACGGATCGGTCCTCAACCACATTGTTGACGGCGTAAAACGCCGGATCAATTCGAGTGGATGGGGAACGGACAAGGTTGTTTCCATGTATACCGATTCAGTCCGTAGCAATGGCGAGCTACGAATGGGTATATTCTCTACCCATCAGCACATCAACCGAACCTTCAACGGGAAAATTGATGATTTTCGTGTTTACAACAAGGTTCTGACCCAAAACGAGCTCGTTGCCCTGTACAATAACGGCAATGGAGACGCAGTGAACGATATTCCCCCCGTACACTTTACCATCCAAGGTTCCCAAAGCCCGGACAGTTTTACCGCGACCGGTCTTCCTCCGGGACTCTCGGTCGATGCCCGTACCGGAAAGATCGTTGGGGCAACCACCGTTCTGGGTGACTACAACGTTACCATCAAGGCCGGCAACTTTCTCGGGTACAGCCCCGAACAGACTCTCGTCCTTCACGTCAAGCCCATCCCTCCGACCATGAGTCCGAACGTTGCAGACCTGACGGCATCAAACGTTTTGGGTACCTCCGCCACGATCAACTTCAAGATCGACGACACGGGTGGACAAGATGCGAACGTAACGGTTTATTACGATGATGCGAATACTTCCGAATCTCCCGACTTGGGATGGAAGCAATACTACTTTACCGGTGATGCGGACTGCGGAGTTTTGAGTTCCTATACCTACACCTGCGCCGTTAACATAAGAGGGTCCGACAAAACCGTGAACGGTGTTCTCTTCAAAGGGGAAGCTGGCACCTCCGGTACGGGATGGGCTTTCACCAGCGGACTGACGAGCACTCATAATTCGCAGGCCACTACGGTCGGAGGCCAGATCGGTCAGGTACTGAGCAACGGCATGCGTTACAACGGTGATCCGCAAAAAATCAAGGTCACCGGACTTACGGACGGACAGTATTATCAATTCACCCTCTACGTTCAATCTTGGGGTAGTACCGAAGGGCGTCAGGCCACCATTTCCAGTACCGACTCTCCTGATTCCATCATCGGCTATCAGGACTTCGATACGATTCCGGACGGCTTGATCGTGGAATGCTATTACAAGGCAACGGGTACGGAGGCCGAATTTACCGTCAATCCGGAGCCAGGTTCCACTTGGCACTTCTACGGGTTCAGTAACCGGGTTGCCGGATCCGCCCGCGATGCGGTTGCTTCGCAGTGGACCAATTCCTTCAACGCCCCCACCCTGCTCGGCGCGGGTACCCACAATATATCCCTTACCGGATTGACCTTGGATTCGACCTATCACTTCCGGGTGGCAGGGACGAATCCCGCCGGTACGGGTTGGACGAATCATGCCGGAAGCTTCAAAACCAATGCGTCTCTTCTCTCTCCGGTCGTCTCGGTCTACGATGCGAACATGACCACCTTCACGCAGAACGGCGCAACCCTCATTGGACGCCTCAATTCATTCGATGGCAACGACGCTCCTACGGTGACCGTTTATTATGGTTTGGTTGATCAAAATCTTTCCGACAGCGGTTGGGACGGTTCGGCCCCAGTCGGACAGGTTCAAGCCGGTACGGACTTCTCCAAGGCAGTAACCGGATTGCAAAGCGGAAAGAAATACTTCTATCGGGCCAAGGCGGCCAACAATGCGGGAAGTTCCATTTCGGCAACATCCGGTATCTTCGTAACCCTGGGCTCGCCCGAAATCGAGACGGCCGTGGCTTCCGACGTAACCCCCTCTTCAGCAATCATCAACGCGAAAGTGCTAGGTACGGGTGGTACGACCATCATCTATCCGGGCAAGATCACACCCACTACCTTCGCCGACAAGGAACTGGGCATTCATTTTGACGCCTCCGCTATTCAGGGGCTGAGCAATCTGGCAAACGTGACCCAATGGAAAGATCTTTCGGGCAAAGCCAGGCACATGAGCAACATTCGTTCTACGCCTCGTTGGATAGCGTCCGAGTCGAGCTTGAACAACAAGCCCGTGGTCGATTTTAACGATGCGAACGACCGTATGTGGACTTCTTACAATTTCCGATCGGGCACCCAATGGTCCAAATGGAGAAACGGTGGCTGGACTGCCATTGCAGTCGCCCGTTACACTGCCGGTGCGGGTGGGGACAGCGAGCGTCTCATTTCATCCAAGGGTGGAAATTGGCTATATGGATTTCATGGAAGTGTCGTCAATAGGCACCACTTCGATGCTTGGGTTGATTATCCGAGTGCCCCGCACGACAATGATTGGCACTTGTTCAGCGTCGTGCACCAAGGAAAATCGGACAACCCCAATCCGCAGACCTGGACTTACGACTTGGGCACTGCCCGAGTTGTCGGAATCAATCCGAGTCAGCCTAACGGTTCCAATAACGACTGGCACTTCCCTCAACAACTCGAATTCGGCGCATACAACGACAATAGTGAAAACTCGAAGGGTCAGATTGCCGAGTTCGTCATGTATTACGGTATGCTTACCGATGAGCAAAGGCAGAAAATCGAGAGTCACATGGCTTTCAAGTACGGATTGACTCTTGATAGCGGTCATTCATTCGGTTCTGTCGTCGATGCTCTCGAGAAGACGGTCGACGTCGGTGGCGCTCCCACCACGGTTACCCTCTATTGGGGTACGGCGGATGGTGGAACCGGCACTTGGCAGAATACCGAAGTGTTGAGCGGTACCCATGGCAAGGGAATTGCGGGCAAGGCTTTGACCGGTCTGAACAACGGTACCACTTATTACTACCGGGCCAAGGCTTCCAATAGCGTGGGTGCTGTCTGGGCGTCCGAAACAAAGAGTTTCAAGGCAACCAATACCTTGCTCAACAAGGATTCCGTGCCTGACTTGCTTCTTTGGCTTTCGGCCGACGACGTGGATGGCAACGGTCTTGCGGACAGTCTCGCGGACGGTTCACTCGTTCATGATTGGAAGGACAAGTCAAACGGAGGTTTCCTTGTTCAGCAGGCTTCCGGATCTTCAGCCCGCCCATCTTACAAGTCGCAGGCCATTGGTTCGCGTGGAGTCATCCGTTTCGACGGTCTCAACGATAACCTTTTCGTTACGACCCCCATCCAAAGCGTAGGTGCTGAGGTCAGTGTTTTTGTCGTCGCCCAACGCGAAGGTGGGTTGGATGCCCAACTCGGCGGGTTGACTGCCCGCGTTATCGGTTCGAGCGAATTCGACGTTCTGTCGGGTAGTGTGAATGGTTTTGTCCCCAAAATCTTCAAGTTTTTCGATGCCAACAAGACGATCATGAACGTCAAGCTCGGTCGGGAAGATCTTACGCAGAGCGATTTCTTCAAGGGAGACATCGCCGAGGTTCTTGTCTTCAACCGATTCTTGACAAATTCGGAGCGCCAAAAAGTCGAGGGTTATCTGGCGCACAAATGGCGTGCCACGGACACCTTGGTACCCGGTCATCCTTACGAGGAAATCGCTCCGGCGTTCGACAATAGTCCGTATCTGAAAATCGTTGCCGGAGTCGATGGGTTCGACCAGCCGAGTCGGGTGGGTCTGTTGGGTGAGTGGTTGTTCGATCAAGACGATGCCCGTGATACCTCGGGCAATGAGTACAATGGCACGATGGTCGGTGGGTCTTTCACCGCGGATACGCCTTTGGGCAGCGGAAAAGCCCTTAATTTGACGGGAGGCAACCATTACGTCCACGTCGACGACGGTCAAAGCCAAACCGTGTTCGGCGGACGCGATGCCTTTACCATTTCCACTTGGGTCAAGAAAGATCCGGACGCTAATTGGGAACCTTGGATTTCCAAGCGCGGTGAAGGTGGTCAAGGCTGGCAGCTTCGACGAGCCGGCGGATGGGAAGTGACTTTCACCACGGAGGGTCCGGGTGGTGGAGACGGCAACATGCGCAACTACGCGTCGGCGGACGACAGCACGTGGTATAACATCGTGGCCGTTCACGGGCACGATGGGATTAAGCAGCGCGTCTATATCGACTCCGAATTGTTCCTCGAGCAAACCCGCAGTGGAAACATCAATGTGGGGGGGGCTCAATTGGTCTTCGGCGCTCAACAGAATACCAACAACATCGTTTCGCCACCAAGCTCGATGCGAAGATATGCCAAGGTTTTCCTCGACGATATCCGTTTTTACAACCGTGCGTTGAGCCCAAGCGAGGTCGAGGTATTGGCCGGTTCTTACCTGAACAAGGTCTTTGCCTCTTACGGATCAGCCTTTAGCTATCAGGTACAAGCAAACCGTGGTCCCGATGCTTATGCGGTTACCGCCGGCGCTTTGCCGGGCGGATTGGACCTGAATGCTTCAACGGGCTTGATCACGGGCGTGCCTAATGCTACGGGTGACTTTACCACGACCTTGAAAGTCAGCAATTCCTCGGGCGAGGATTCCAAGCAGGTTCACTTCCGGGTCAACCGCGGTACGCAAACTTTGACCTTTGGCCCGGATTTCTCAGGGATTACCTACGGAGATGCCAACATGACCCTTTCGGCGACCAGTGACGTCGTCGGTCGTACTTTCTACTTTGGCAGCACGGACGAGACGGTGGCTGGTGTTTCCGGGGGTCTTTTCCAGATTGCCAGCGTGACGGACGGTTTGGTCACTCATCTGCGATTCGACGAGACCACCGGTACGACGGCGGTCAACGAGGTATCTGCCTCGAACGGCACGCTCAAGGGAGCAATGACCAATGCCGACTGGGTAACCGGTAAATTCGGTAATGCCTTGGATTTCGACGGTTCGAACGATTACGTCGAGCTTTCCAAGGACGTAGGCGAATTGCCTAACCTCACGGTTGCAGTTTGGCTCAAGCCAACCGATCTGCGTTGGGCCGTGATTGCATCCAAGGTGCCGTCTGGCGACAGCGGAGGAAAAGGTTGGATGGCCAGGTTCTCCTCCTCTTCCGAGTTGCGCTTCCGTTTGGGTGGACAGAATGGATCGAATAACGAGGTTAACTCGGACGTTTCTCAATTCAGCACCGGCAATTGGTTCCATTATGCGGCCACTTACAACAAGAGTACCAGGATCGGTAAGGTTTATAAAAACGGTGGCGTAGTGAAGACCCAAAACATGGGCAACCGTTCTCCTGTGGGCGGGGATGACGTTCTTTGGATCGGTCGTTCCGAAAACTATACGAGTGCCAAGTACAAGGGCTTGATGGATGATTTCAGGATTTACGACCGTGCCTTGACCGATTCCGAGGTCACGACAGTTTATGGTTCGGGCAATGGAGACTTCACTCAGATACGGACGGGCAACCAATTGTCCTTCAAGAAGGCCGGCCAAGCCAATATCTATGCCGTGTCCATTGGGGACGCCAACGTCGCTCAGTCGAGCATCATCTCGAGACCGTTGATCATCGAGAAGCCTACCGTTACCATTACCGCGGACGATAAGTCCCGTATGGTCGGGGCCAACAACCCGACCTTTACCTACGTGGCAACCGGTTTCGTAAACGGCGAAGACGAGAATATATTAACCACCGCCCCTACCCTGACCCCGACCGACAACTCGGGCAATGCGATTGCGAACGGTTCCACCACGGCGGGTACCTTCTCGATCAAGCCCAGCGCGGCGGCGGCTCTCAATTATGCCTTCGTTTACGTGGACGGTATCTTCATCGTGGACTCCCGTACGGCTCAGACCCTGTCATGGGATCAAAACCTGAGTGCCGTATCCTTCGGGAATACGGTCGAATTGAATGCCAGCGCGAGCTCCAACTTGGCCGTGACATACGATATTGGGGATGAGTCAATCGCTTCCCTTGTGGTCACCCGTGACTATCACTTGGATGCCTGGTGGAGACTGGATGAGAATGGAAGCACTACGGAAGGCGCCGATTCCACGGGCAACAACCACAAGATTCAGACCTACGGTCCGACATGGACGCTTGGCAAGTTCCGTAACGGATTGACCTTCGATGGGACCAATGATTACGCCCAGGCCTTCGGTTACAAAGGGGTTACGGGTGGAGACAAGCGAACCTATTCCTTCTGGCTGAAGACGGCGACCCCAGGCAAGGGCATTCTTTCCTCCGGAGCGCAATCCGGGACGGGAGCTTTTGCTTTCACCCTCGAGGCGAACGGGAAACTCAAGGTAGACTATGGAAATGGCTCGGTTCTTTCCAATGCCGTGCTTTCCAACAACGCTTGGCACCAAGTTGTCGTTACCTTGCCATACAATGGAACGGTGGCTGATACCAAAATCTACGTGGACGGTGCGAATTCGACCGGAGCGGCGACCAATGGAAGCAACTCCGTTGCGACGGCCACTACCTCCAACGTGACCTTGGGTAAGGTTGGTACCTCTTACTTCAACGGAATCCTCGATGACATCCGGATTTACACCGGTGACTTGAAGGAATCCGGCGGTGACTTGGAGGTCACGGCAATCTACGGAGGAAGTTACGGTGACTTCAACAAGATTAGGATCATCGGTACGGGAAGCACGACCTTGACGGCCTTTCAGCCCGGCAGTTCGACTTTTGCCCCTGCCCTGCCCCTCACCAAGCCGATCTCCGTAGAAAAGCAGAATCAAACCATTGCCTTTAGTCCGTTTCCACCGAAATCAGTGGGTGACTTCGATTTCGATCCGGGGGCAACCGCCAGTTCCGGTGAACCCGTTACTTATACAAGTTCGGACTCGACCATTGCCCAAATCGTCGATGCGAGCGGCAACCCCAACCCCGCTCAAGGAGGCAAGATCAGAATCCGGAAGGCAGGTACTGCGATTATTACCGCCACCCAGACCGGCAATGCGATCTATAACCCGGTAACAACCGGAGTTACGCAAACTCTGACCATCAACTACTACAACTTGTTCAAGGATTCCATCTCGGGCATGCAGTGGTGGTT
>JABGWD010000330.1 GCA_018645725.1 Opitutia bacterium | reverse complement strand
TACCGGGGGTGGTGGGAGTGAGAGTAAAGGTATAGTTACCGTCGGCGACTTTGCTAATTCCGGATACCGAGCCTCCCGGAACGCTGAAAGAGGAAGCGCTGAGACTGGCCATGTCGATTAGGCTTCCCCCATTGGTGAATTCGACGCGCATGGGAGTCGAAGCGCTCGAGGTGCCAATTCGTCCGAAGAAAGTGGGCCTGCTGGTGGCGAGAGGAGCGCTTGATTTGTAAGGATGGGCACCCGGCAATTTGGCCGTTAGACCCCACTTGTGAGCCAAGTAACCGACCAAGCGTTCACGATCGGCTGTGGAAAGAGCACCGCTGCAAACAACGATTTCCGCGATGTCTCCGTTGAGATGAGCGAAACCGGGGTTGCCGTATCCGATTCCGTTTTCGGTAATCGTGGTGGACATGGGGGTGGTCCATCTCGTGCCCCCACCATACAGGATATAATAGGCCGAACCGACCGAACTGTCCGGTTTGGTTGCTTCGAGGGCATACCCATCGGTCGAATAGTTGTTATGGGTGTTCCAAGTTGGATAACCCTCGCCGGCCAACCCTCGGTTGTTTCCTTTTCCGAACTGAACGACAGGTTGGTTTTTGTTCGAACGCTTGAACACGACGACCGCATCGCCTGGAATGAAGCCACCCGGGTAGTAGAGTTTGTCGTTCGAACCGTCGAATCGAAGCACTGCTTTGCTGTTTAAAGCTCCAGCTTGGAGGGTGGGGCGATCCCCTCCCGTCGTCTGGGTGGCGTGCCTGTTGTTGCCCGACTTGTCGTTCCATTGGCTAACCGAGTTGGAGGAGTGCACCACCGTGGCCGAATCGGCCGCGTCGAACCATAGTTCGGTCGTGAGTTCAGCCGGCGTCCAATTGTTTGCCGCTCGCAAGCTTGTGGCAAAACCAATGACGGTGGTTAGAAGGATTGAAAACAGCGTATGCTTCTTCATAGTATTCTTGCTTGATTGTCACTCCTCGATCGAGAAGTATTTGATTCGTAAAGGAAAGTCGTTTCGTGATCAGGCGCGTCTGAAAAGAGCCAAAGAAACCCCTGCCCGCTAAACGGGCATAAAACGTCGAAGTTATGAAGGGAATTAACTATTTGGCTGAAACAGGTTCAAAGGGTATTAGCATTTGAATTAAATTTGTTGCATAAAAACAACGATTTTTTTACGCCGAACATCGCAAGTTGCTCATCTTCTGCATTTTATGTAAATTATTTTCTTTATTTAATTATCAATAATACATGCAAATGCAAAAGGATGAAGAAAAGAACGTCCCATTGGAATGCACAATGGGGTTGGGCAGCGGAAAAAAAAGGAATTGCCTGAGGGCGCAAACAAGCTCCGGATTCAGGGAATTTGCCGCAAGAGCTTGGTGAGGACGTTGCCGGGCCCACATTCCAGAAATTCCTCTGCTCCCGATTTCCTCATTTGGATGATCGTGTCGCTCCACCGAACGGGACTGTGCATTTGACGAACAAGCAAGGACGGGATGGTTTCAGCGTCAGCATAGGGTTGGGCTTCAACATTTGAGTAAACGGGTATCCGAGGGGAGGAGAAGGAAAAGCTTTCCAAGAACTCCTTGAATTGGAGGGCCGGGGCCTCCATCATGCGGGAATGAAAAGCTCCGCTCACCTTGAGGGGAACTACGAGCTTGGCCCCTGCGTCTTTAAGGGGCAAGAGGATTTCTTCAATTTTGCCAGCCGGACCGGAAACCACGATTTGCCCAGGGGAATTAAAGTTGGCCAAATCAATATCTGGAGAAGGAATAGCCGAAAGGGTCTCGCGGATGGCGTCGGCGTCCAAACCAATCACTGCCGCCATTCCGCCACTTTTGATCTTGGACATGATCTCTCCGCGTTTTGCCACCATTCTCAGACCATCCGCAAAATCGATCGAACCGGCGGAAGCGAGGGCCGCAAACTCACCGACGGAATGCCCGGCGGACAAGGTTGGCCGGGAACCATCCTCTATCAGAGAGAGCGCGTGGAGATAGCTGACGACGTAAAGAGCCGGCTGGGTATGCTCGGTTCGACCAAGTTTGCCATCGGGATTATCCAGGCAAAGGGAACGGATGGAATACCCGAGCAACTCGTCGGCTTCACTCACGACTTTGGGAAAGCGTTCGAAAAGATCAGCTCCCATGCCAACTGACTGGGAACCCTGACCGGGAAATAAAAAAGCCAAGCTCATAATGGAAGAAAAATACTTAAAAATTTGCGGTTAAACGGGATTTGCGAACAATGGGCGGTCTTTCCTTTATCGAATCAACGAAAAATGCAAGAACATCTGATGGTGGACGGGAACAATGCGATGCATGCAATTCCCTCTTTGGCCAAAGAACTGGAGACCGACCGTAACCAAGCCCGGGACAGCCTGTTGCGTTTGCTCGAACCTCTCGCCACAGGAGATCATTGTGTGCTTACTGTGGTCTTTGATGGCAGAGGAGGCCGCTCAAGCCTTTCCAAGCATGCGAACATGAAAAACTACACCGTCATTCACTCCTCTTCGTCCCAAGGAGCCGACGGAGTGATCGAGAGGATGCTGATGGCGTCCAAGTCTCCCGAACGGATCGTGGTCGCGACCAACGACGGATTGATCCGCAATTGCGCTTATGAATGCGGTGCCGCGGCCATGCGGGTCGAGGACCTGGTCAGTCAGTTGGACCAAACGATCGACCGGAACGCAAACAGGGTCCGAAACAGAACTTCGGGGAATAAAAAACAATCACCCTCCTTCGAAAACAAAATCCCTTTCCCCAAAAACAAGCCAGAGAAATAATACCCGAAACCGTGGGCATCAATAGACCAATTTTCGTCTTGGAAAACATTACCCTTGCCTTGAAATACAGTTCGATTAGGGCTTGAGAAAATCGCATTTCTCTTAGCATACGGGATTCCCTCATGATTTACTGCTTGAATACCAGCACCATCAAACCACAAGCCCTTTTGGACAAAATCCG
>JABGWD010000329.1 GCA_018645725.1 Opitutia bacterium | reverse complement strand
TTGGAGTGGCTTAGTTGGGATATTGCAAAGAACGAATTCAAGGGTGAAAACCAACCCCTTCGCGGAGTGGACGAGAATCAGGACAAGACCTTTGACCGGATCCAGGGCAATTATCTCGAGGACGCATACTACGGTCCCGATCACTGTTATTTTGTGAACCGTCAGGATTCAGGAACCCGGGAGTACGTTGCCTACCGGGCGGACTATAAGGACCGGGCCGTGCGCGTGGTTGCCCGAAGTCCCCACAAAATCAAACTTCAGGCCCCCTACTTTTTTCTTCAGCAGGAGCAGTCCGAAACGAACAAAAAGACCCGTACCCATACTTGGAAAATCCGCAAGGCGGATGACCCCAAGTACGCGCACTCCCTTGACCTTGGGCATTCCTGGGATGGCAAACCCATCCTGCATCATGGAGTTGCCCTTGAGGTACGGACGCCGGTGAGAAACGAAAACCACTATATGGTTCAGGGGCACGATCTTGTTTCGAAAAAACTCGTTTTTACCCACTCCTCCGAGGGAGCGGAGAGGATGGGGGTACTGCCTGCCGGTCCAGATCGGGCGATCGTTTACGAGTACAAGAGGAACGATCGCAATACCGCGCCTTATTTCAAACTTATCCCTTACGATCTTTCGACCGGAGAAGCGGGGCAGGTCATCAACCTCGACTATTGGAGCGTTGCGAGGCACAACCCTCATGAATTTCAGTTGGCAGGGAATTTATTATTGATCAGGGAGCACCAAACCTTGCGCGCTTGGAACGTTTCCTTTTAATCCTCCTGTTTACCCAAACCAACAATCAATCATGGCCGGCCGGATTCTTTCATTTGGAGACATGCTTTGGGATCTCTTTCCCGAAGGCCCGAGGTTTGGTGGAGCTCCAGGGAACTATGCCTGCCACGCCGCCCGTTTAGGCGGTGAAGTCTACATGGTAAGCGGAGTGGGGACGGGTGAGCGCGGAACCGCTGCCCTTGCCGTCCTCAAGAGTCAAGGGGTGAAGGATGATCTTGTCCAGCGCCTCGGGGATTATCCGACCGGGATCGTCACCGTGGAAGTGGACGAAGGAGGAAAACCCACTTTTGAGATCGGGAAGGACGCGGCTTGGGATCATTGGGAATGGAACCAGACCATTGAGGAAAAGGTGAGGGGCGCGGATGCCGTTTGCTTTGGAACCCTCGGCCAACGCGGGCAATCCCCCCGGGCCGGTATCCGAAAGGCCATGCAATTGGCCAAGGACGAAGGAATCATGCGGGTGCATGACGTGAACTTGCGCCCACCGTTTTTCGATGACGCGGTCATTCGTGATTCCTTGGCCCTGTGCTCCGTGTACAAGCTAAGTGATGATGAACTGGAGCGCGTTTGCCAAGCTTGCGGGATTCCACTTTCGGATGATCCCCTCCAATCTCTTCGGGCTATCCTGGAAAAATACGCGCTGGAAGTCCTGGTCATGACCAAGGGCGCGGAAGGAGCGGTTCTGCTCACGTCCGATTCCACACACGAACAACCGGGCGTAAAGGCTACCATCGTGGATACGGTGGGAGCGGGCGATTCCTTTACGGCTGCCCTGACCCTCGGTCTGTTGAGAAAGGATCCGTTCCCTGAGATTTTGAGCAACGCCTGCGAAGTGGCCGCTCAAGTCTGTTCTCACGCAGGCGCCGTCCCGGCCTAAGCCCTTCTTCTCTTTTCGGACTGATCCTCTTCTGTCTGCTTGTCTCGGGGCGAAGTTTAGCCTAGGATTTGAGGAAGGATGAAGTCTTCGCTCGCCATCTTTTTCGTTTTTATGCCGGTCTTCCTTTTTGCGGGCAAATTCGAGGACGAGGTCTTGCCTGTTTTGAAACGCTCCTGCCTGAAGTGCCATGGCGGGGAGAAGACGAAGGGCAAAGTCGATTTTTCTGGCATTGTTACCGAACTGGAGGCGGGGAACCATCTCGATCTATGGGAAACGGTGGTCGAAGTGGTTGAACTTGGAGAGATGCCCCCCGAGGAAGAAAAGCCCCTTTCTTCCGATGAGCGAAAGAAGATCAGGGATTGGCGTGATGAATTCATCAAGTTGCCGGCCGAGCTCACGATCACGCCATTGCGTCCCCGCAGGCTATCCGCCAACGAGTATCGGAACACGATGCGCAGCCTTTTCGGGTTCGACCTTGAGGTTGGGATTGCACGGGCCGAACAAACCGAATCAGGCGAGAAATCATTGGTCCTGAAAATTCTTCCCCCCGACCCTCCGGGGGCAAGCGGATTCTTCAATGACACGCACTCCGCTGCCATTTCGACTTCACTGCTTGAGAACTACGCTTATTTGGCTGGGGCTTCCCTTGATCGGCTTTTTTCAAAGAAGGGAAAGGATTCGCTCACCCGAATGATGGGTCAGAACGGGGACTGGGATGGAAAGATCAATCCTTCGCTGGCTGAGAAAATAGTCCGATCCTTTCTGCCCCGGATTCTCCGGCGGCCCGTTCCCGAGGAAAGAATCAAAGCGGTTCTCGATCAGCTCAAGGGGAAGCAGGGCAAACCGCTGGTCTCGGCCCTCAAGTTCGAACTCAAGACAGCTTTGATATCTCCTGAATTCTTGTATCGTGGATTTCTCGCCAATCCTGAAGGAAGCATTGGCAGAAAGTCGGTTGACGCTTTCGAACTAGCCGAGCGGATATCCTATTTTCTGTGGGAGGATATGCCCGACGATGAACTTTTCCAGTCAGCCCGAAACGGAGATTTGCAGGATAAAGCGGAAGTTGGCCGTCAAGTCGCAAGGATGCTTTCCGATCCGCGTGCCCGCAACCTTTCGGAGAGCTTCGGCGTCCAGTTGCTCGGGTTGTCTTCCATCGACGATCAAATCAAGAACAACCCCATTCACTTGCATGCCATGCGCACCCAACCCCGGGATTTCCTGCATTACCTTTTTACCGAAGACCGCCCGGTCATGGAACTTCTCGATTCCAACGTCACTTTTGTAAACCAAAGCACTTCCGGTTTTTACGGAAACGACCGCAAACGCCTCGCTCCCTTTCACAAGCCCCGGGGTGTTGAGAGGCAGCGCACCATGAATCAGCGCCTCGAGATCAAGGAGGCGGAAGGGCGGGGTGGCATTCTTACCATGCCGAGCATTCTTAGCATGAACCATGGACCGATCCTTCGCGGAACTTGGGTGCTTCGCACTATTCTCGGCGTTAGGCTTGGTGAACCCCCTGCGGACGTGCCTCCCATCAAACCTGTCCCAAGGGGCAAGAAAATGACTTTCCGCGAAAGGTTCGAGGCTCACCGTGAAAACGTTACCTGTGCCCGGTGTCATGAAAAAATCGACCCGATCGGCTTTGCCTTGGACGGGTACGACAAAAACGGAAGATACCTTTTGGCATCCTACCACAAGCGGGGGAACCAACCACCCATTGACACTTCCGGCAAATTGCCCAGTGGCGAGGCATTCGAGGATTTCCAAGGGCTCAAGAGCATCCTCCTGACGAAGAGGAGAGAGCAGGTAATCCGCAACTTGACCACCCGACTTCTTTCCTATGCCCTTTGCCGGAAGCTCGGGAGGGGTGATCATTCGGTGGTCGAGGAGATTGCAAGCAAGGCATCCTTGGGGAATTCGACTTGGAAGGAGCTTCTGATCGAAGTTGCCAACAGCGCTCCTTTTCGTGAGACTGTATTCGGACCGTTGGAAGAAAAATGAGCCGGAATTGGAAAATTGAGCGCAGGACCTTTCTCAGGGGAGCAGGGGCTCTTCTTCCTTTGCCCTTCCTGAACCTGATGGAAGCCAATGCCCGTTCGGGCACCCTCCATACGTCGGACCCACCCTTGCGGTTCATGACTCTTTTCAAGCCAAATGGCGTTCATCCGCCCTCCTGGAACGTCAACGGCGGGAAGGAAAACGATTTTCGGATGTCTCCCTTGATGCAACCTTTTGCCAAGCACAAGGACGATCTTCTCATTTTGGACAACATGGGAGACTTCGGGTTTTCCTCCCACAGCAACTCCACCCGGCGCTTTCTTTGCGGCCACCATCAAAATTCCCGCTCCGCTTCGGTTGACCAGCTTATTGCCGATCAGGTTCAAGGCGACTCTCCCCACCGCTCCCTCGAACTGACCACCGAGGGCCTGTTTGTAAACCAGATCGGATGCAGTTACATTTCTTATGACAAGAAGGGTGGCATGATGCCCCGTGATAGCGACCCTCAGCTCATTTTCGACAAGCTGTTCAGGAACCCCTTGAGCGATCCCGGGAAAAGAGCCGAGATGTCGAGCCTGCTCGACCGGGTCTCCTCGGATGCCAAGGCTTTGCAAAGAAAGACCGGAGTAGAAGACGGCGATACCTTGGACGAATATTTCACCGCCCTGCGTGAGACCGAGCTGAAACTCGAGAAAATGGGCCCCCTTGATCAAGGGCTCGAATCCTCCAAGTTCGACCGCCTGGTCCGCCCACTCGCCCCCTCCAATATGGACGAGCAGGTCAACGCCATGCTCGACGTCATCGCGATGGCCCTCTGGACGGATTCCACCCGATGCATTTCCTACATGCTGGGCAACAGCAACAGCCGGATGATCTTCGATTTCCTGGGCATCAAGAAGCAACACCATTACCTTTCCCACTTCTTCCGGAACTTCAGCCGGGAGAATATCGATTCTCTTCTCAAGATCAGCCTCTGGCACATGGAGAAATTCGATTACCTGCTCAACAAGCTCAAGTCCTACAAGGATCACAACGGCCGTCTTCTCGACCATTGCGTGGTCTTGTACGGTTCCGGAATGGGGCACAGTGACAATCATACCGCCCAGCGCCTCCCCGTCGTGCTTGCCGGGCAGGGTGGAGGGAAGCTCAAAACCGGGCGTTACCTCAGGTACTCGAAGAACCAGGAACTGGGCAGGTTGCACTTGTCCCTGCTCGAACTTTTCGGGGTTAAGCAGGAATCCTTTGCCTATGCCGAGCAACCCTTGCCCGGACTAAACGGAGGGAAATTCGACGAGTATTCCGAGCGTCCGTTCGAAAGCTGGGTCAAGGTCGATTCAGGAGTCATGACCGTTCAAGGCAGGCTCCGCATGTCCGATAACTTGGACGAGGCAAAGGTCTTTTATATCGACGTCGAGGGGCGGGACTCCGTTCGCATGGAAATTGGATTTGGAGACTTTCATTCCCGCAACGTCGCCTATCACGTAGGAACCCCGATCAAGTTGACCGGGAAAACCGTGGAAAAGAACGGCCTTACGATCCTCAACAAAATCACGGGCCTTGAATCACTCTTCGGAAGGAGCAATCCAGGCAAAGCCGGGGGCTAAGGTTATTTTCCGTTCACGCCGGAAAGCATTCCGTCACCCAATGCCATTCTTTTTATCCGCAAAGTAGCGAGCAGTCCTTGCTTCACCTTTTCAAGCTTCGGGTCCTTGATCAAGTCCTTGGTCTCGTGTGGGTCCTTTTGCAGGTCGAACAACTGGTTGCGTCCGATCTTCGGGTAGTGGACCAATTTGTACCGGTCGGTACGCACGAGGCGCTGGGTTTCGATATAGGAATTGAAAATCACCTCTTCCCCTCCTTTTTTCTCACCCTTGACCAAGGGAGCGACGCTTGAGTAGTCGACGGTCTCGGGTACCTTCAATCCGGCCAGTTCGCAGGTCGTCGGGTACACGCTTTGCATGTAAATCTTATTGTCCACGGTTGAGCCCTTTGCGATTCCCGGTCCCGAGATCATGAAGGGCATGCGGATACTGTGCTCATAGGGGTTTTGTTTGCCCATCAACCCGTGTTGCCCGACCGACAATCCATGGTCGGCCGTGAAGATTACGTAAGTGTTGTCCGCCTGGCCGCTTTTCTTCAGGGCCTTGAGGATGCGTCCGATCTCCTTGTCCATGTGGGTAATGATTGCGTAATATTCCGCACGATGAACCTGCACGATTTCCTTGGTCCGGGGAAAGGGAGCGAGAACTTCGTCCCGGATCTTGATCGCCCCGTTGTCGAAGGGATGTTCGGGTAGGTAGTTCTCGGGAATGGCGATGTCTTTTGGTGGATACATGTCGACGAACTTCTTGGGAGCTTGCCTCGGGTCGTGAGGCGCGTTGAATGCGACGTACATGAAGAAGGGCTTGTCCGAACCCTTTTTCTTGCTCAGGAACTCGACCGCATTGTCCGCAAAGAGTTCCGAACTGTGCTTGTGCGCGGTGTATTCGTTTCCGACCTGGTTGGAACCGTCTTTCTTCACGATATCCCGGACGAAAGGAGCCCAATGACCGGTGAACTTGCGATCCCA
>JABGWD010000328.1 GCA_018645725.1 Opitutia bacterium | reverse complement strand
CTAAATGATGGGAGAAGTTCTACCAAGGAACTATTCGAGTCTAACCACCACGATGAGAAATATCCTGCGAATATAGATGGATGTACAAATGGATCGTTTTTTAGATCATGAATCCACCCTTGGGTTGTTTCTTTGCGATAGGTTAACCACTTATCTTGATTGGACTTCCATTGGATAAGATTGCCAACGCCT
Source organism: Opitutia bacterium (assembly GCA_018645725.1). Lineage (GTDB taxonomy): Bacteria > Verrucomicrobiota > Verrucomicrobiia > Opitutales > Seribacteraceae > Seribacter. The sequence continues at coordinate 4,202 of JABGWD010000328.1, read as the reverse complement.
GGTTGCCAGTAAACCCAATTCTCCTTTTCGTGTGAGTAAACCCAAGGGAATTTACCATGCCATAGCCATTTTCCCTTTGATTGTGGATGTGTCGATGTCCAGGTCTTTTCAGAATCGTCCCAAAACATATAATCTCCGGACGAATACCAAAAGGACCACTCATTTTCAGATGAAGAGTAAGCCCAAGGAAATTCCTCGTGCCACATCCATTCTGCTTTTGCAATTCCGAAGAAAGCAAAAAGGAAAACTAAGATGCCTATTTTAATTCTCATTACTGGTAAATAAAATGTAATTTAACAAAATTTAGGCTGACTGCAAATAATTATTACGAGTAAATACACCAATAACCACGATTGGCATAACCCAAAACTAAAAAAATTAACTTAACAAGCAGAAAACTAGTAACCCAAATGAATAACCCGGTGTGGAAAAATGGGATGTTTCGGGATGGCTCGGGATAACAAGTGGTTTTGTGTAAACCTCTCCCTTTCAGTTGTTTGATAAATCGAGAGGACTCGGGATCATTCGGGCTAAAACACCTCTTTGGCGTTATGAGTTCCCTGCTCTAAGCTTTGTGCTAGGGGCCCGTTAGCAAAGGAGTGAGGCTAACCCACCGGGTTGTGAATCCAAAAAGTTCGAGCTTCGAGTTTAACGGTAGTTGTCGGGCAGACTTTTCCCCATTTGATCGTAAAGAAGCGTGACCTTGCGCTTGAGAAATGAGTCAACGATCAGAAAGAGAACTATGGTTATTCCGGCGGAGGCGAAGAAAGGAATGGTAATGTCGCCCTTGTTGCCGAAAAGGAACATCAGCAGAAGGAAGATGACCGGAGTGAACATATACCAAGCGCAACGGATCAAGCGTACGCCAAGAGCGATTTTCTCTTCAATCGCTTCATCCTGATGATTTCCCGATGGGTTTGTCATGCCGTACCAAAAGATAACAAAGATGGTGGACAAAATCAAGTTGACCACATCAACAACCTGAAAGGTTCAGCTGGTCGCAAACGATAAAACAGGTTCCGAACTACGAGTACCAATGGCTTAAGCCATCGTAGTGAACCGCAAGGTTTATGACACAGCCCGATTTGCTTTTTGTTTGGCCCCTCCCTACTCTCGATCCTCTAATGCGGAAAACCATACAAAACGTAAACACAACGGAAAGAAGAAAGGGTTTCCTTTTCCAGCTATATGGCAAAGGATAATCGGTTCGCCTTCGAATGCCCTCATCTGGAGGCTGCAATAAGGCAGGAATGCTCATCAAGGTTCGGCGAGTATGCCAATGATCAGGAAATCACCTTGTCGGATATGGCTAGACTCAACTCCGCCCTGGGTGCGGAAGATGGCCACCTGACCCTGCACGGATACCGGATTTCCAGCCTGCACCCGTTGACCGTCCTGACTAATCTGAGCAGTCTTTTTGTCAACAGCAGCCGAATCAAAGACTTTTCCTTGCTCGATGAATTGCCAAACTTTACTGATCTCGATCTTGGACCTTCCCTCCTTTTACCAAAAAATAAGCAAAATTTAAATAAATCATGCGGCACTTCCCCTTTCGTTTTGTACAGGCCGCCCACAAGGGTGGAAGGGAGTGAAATGGAAATAGAAGATTTGACTCCCCTTTGTGGGTTGAAGAACTTGAAGGCTCTCAATATCTCAAGCCTGCACAAGGTCACCGATCTCTCACCTCTTGCAGGAGTGAAAAACCTGACGAGCTTACGCCTTAGCGGTTACAGTTTAACCGACTACTCCCCCCTATGCGGATTACCGAAGCTCAAAGAGATATTCCTCCCGTTTTGCCAGTTAACCGATCCTGCGCCCCTGACGAAACTCAAGAATCTCAAACGCCTCGCCCTGCTTCGCAGTAACTTGTCGGATCAACAAATTCAAGATCTTGCCAAAATGCTGCCGGGATGTTCGCTTCAGTTTTCGCTCTCTTAGGGGGAATGGGGTAAAAAGTACGCCGTTGCGGTGCAATTCGGCATAAGTTGGGCATAAGCAAGCGCCTGGCCTTTCTCATGGCTATGCGCGGATTGGTCGAATCTGCTTGAAAGAATTAAGCTTAAACTTACATTCTGCAAGAATCCCATCATGAATACTTACAAAGATTACTTAGCGGAGATCGAGGAGCGAAAGACTCAGGGTTTGAGCCCCAAACCAATTGACGGTGCCGAATTGCTCACCGAAATCATTGCCCAGATCAAGGATCCCGAGAACGAACACAAGGGGGACTCCCTTAACTTCTTCATTTACAACGTCTTGCCTGGTACGACTAGTGCGGCCGGCGAAAAGGCTGAATTCCTGAAGGAGATCATCTCGGGTGCCTCTGTAGTCGAGGGGATTGCGCCTGATTTTGCCTTTGAGTTGTTGTCCCACATGAAGGGTGGGCCTTCGGTCCGTGTTCTTCTGGACCTGGCGTTGGGTGATAACGAGTCTATCGCCCAAAAGGCCGCGGAGGTGCTCAAGACCCAGGTGTTCCTTTACGAGGCGGATATGGAGCGTCTGGAGGTAGCGTACAAGGACGGGAATGGAATCGCCAAAGATATTCTCGAAAGCTATGCCAAAGCCGAATTTTTTACGAAGCTTCCGGATGTCGAAGAAGAAATTCAAGTCGTGACCTACGTCGCTGCGGAGGGGGATATTTCCACGGATTTGCTTTCTCCTGGAAAATTCGCCCATTCCCGGGCAGACCGCGAGCTTCATGGCCAATGCATGATGACGGAGGCTGAACAGGGAGAAATCAAGGAACTTCAAGAGAAACATCCTGACAAGAGAGTGATGTTGATTGCGGAAAAGGGTACCATGGGGGTGGGTTCCTCCAGAATGTCCGGGATCAATAACGTGGCCTTATGGACCGGGAAGCCATCCAGTCCTTACGTTCCCTTTGTTAACATTGCCCCGGTCGTTGCGGGGACGAACGGAATTTCCCCAATTTTCCAAACGACCGTAGGGGTGACCGGCGGGATTGGGCTGGATTTGGAAAATTGGGTGAGAAAGTCTGATTCCGAGGGACAGCCGATTTTGGACGAAAAAGGAGATCCGGTTCTGGAGCAAACTTACTCCGTGGAGACGGGGAAAGTTCTAACGATCAATACGAAGACGAAAAAATTATATGATGGAGAAAAGGAACTGACTGACATTTCTTCCGCGCTAACTCCGCAAAAAGTCGAATTCATAAAGGCCGGAGGATCCTATGCAATCGTGTTTGGAAAGAAGCTGCAGAGCTTTGCCGCTTTTACTTTGGGCGTTGAATTTCAATCCGCTTTTGCTCCAGCCAAAGAAATTTCCCACGAGGGACAGGGCCTCACCGCGGTGGAAAAAATATTTAATAAAAATGCCGTTGGAGTGGCGGAGGGTAAGATTTTGCACGCTGGTTCCGACGTAAGGGTAACGGTGAACATCGTTGGGTCTCAAGACACTACCGGTCTGATGACTTCTCAGGAATTGGAGTCCATGGCCGCAACCATCATTTCTCCGATCGTAGACGGCGCTTACCAATCCGGATGCCATACGGCATCGGTTTGGGACGTCAAAGCGCAGGCCACCATTCCCAAGCTCATGAATTTCATGAATAAGTTCGGGCTTATCACGGCACGGGATCCCAAGGGGGAATATCATGCCATGACGGACGTGATACACAAGGTTTTGAATGATCTTGCCACCAATGAATGGGCGATCATCATAGGCGGCGATTCTCATACGAGAATGTCCAAGGGGGTGGCCTTCGGCGCGGATTCCGGGACGGTTGCTCTGGCGCTTGCCACCGGCGAAGTGTCGATGCCCATTCCCGAATCGGTAAAAGTGACCTTCAAGGGGAAATTGAAGGATCATATGGATTTTCGCGACGTGGTGCATGCTACGCAGGCTCAAATGCTCAAGAAGTTCGGAGACAACGTATTTCAGGGCAGAATCATCGAGGTGCACCTCGGAACCTTGCCCGCTGACCAAGCCTTTACCTTTACGGATTGGACTGCGGAAATGAAGGCAAAGGCTTCCATCTGCATTTCCCAGGACGATACCTTGATCGAATCCCTGGAGATCGCTAAGAGACGCATTCAGATCATGATCGAAAAGGGAATGGATAACGAAGGACAGGTCCTTCAGGGCCTGATCGACACTGCGGATCAGAGAATTGCCGAAATAAGCTCGGGTGAGAAACCGGCTTTGACCCCGGATGCAAATGCCAAGTATTTTGAGGAATTCGT